>JBCCVR010000022.1:0-50720 GCA_039194995.1 Cyanobacteria bacterium P01_E01_bin.42
CCCGGCAAACCGGAAACAATAAACTCATAAGATCCCGATTTTTTATAATACAAAAACCTGAGAAAAATAGAATTTATTATAACTACTAAGCTATACCAAAAAGGTCTGTAAAATATTTTTCTGTTCATAATTTTCCTCGATATGGTGAACTACTGTTTGATTAATAATCATTTCTGAGTTAAGAGTAGAGTATTCGCATGGGCGAAAATACGATCGCATTCCCCGATCGCTTCCAGTTCGGGAATTTCTTCTAAAGTCAAGCGATCGCCACAATAATAGTCCTATTGTATGAGGAACATGGGAAATATCATAGATTATCAGGGTCTAATCCTTTAGCAATCAGGCGATCGCGTAACTCTTGCAATGTCCTCTGGGCTTGTTCTTTTTCTTGTCGTTCTTCCATTTTCTGTCGGCGTTCCTCAATTCGTTCCCGTTCGGATTCATCTGGACTCCTTAAATATTCTCCAGTTTGGGGATTGAAAAAACGCATCTGACCATTGGAAAGCAAACGTAGTTCTAATCCTAAAACCTCTGAATAAATCGACAGAGAACCATCTTCTAACTGGTTGGGTGCAATAGTTTGATAGGTATCGTTAACCAAGCGCTTGCCTTTCAAAGGAGGATCGAGGTAGTCTCCTGTCGGATCGTATTGGAAGTATTCTAAAACCCCCATTTCTGAATAAGTATCGGGTTTATCTCGTTCGTCTTTTCTACGAGTGCTGGCCGATGTTACCTCTAAAACCCAATCGGGTGTTATGCCTCCTTCCTCCCAAACCTTGTAACTTCTGCGAGGGCGATTTTCTACCCCAAAGATGACAAATACATCGGGGCTTACCACTGCATCAGGGATACCTTGTTCGTAGTAGAGGTAGAGGTTGCCAGAAACGTAGACATCCTCTCGATTTTGAAAGTAGAATTTGAGACTTTCTACGCCATAAATTAGGTAATCTCGTGCGGGGTCGCTTTCTGCCATCGGTTCGCCATCGGGTTCGGGGTAAACAATCGGAGTTTTTAGAGGTGCGAGAGTCATGGTTTGGAATAGTTCTCTTGTATGATAATTATAACCCGATCGCTCGAAAATCGCTGCAAAAACTCGATATTCCCCGAGCGATCGCAATTTGAATGGCAACGTTATCCTGGGGACATCACCGAAAAATCATCAACCGTTTCCAGTAAAATTTGCGGATTGGCTTGTGCGGGAGAAACCACATTAATTAAACCCGTCGCCGAGATCATCACTTCTGGGTTAATCAGAGCATTTCGAGTCGGAATAATAGTATCTTGATTCTCTTCCCAAATGCTGGCTAATTTGTCGCGAATGGCTTGGAAAGTGTCGATATCTTCAAAATTAACCAGCGTAAAAGTGCGATGAATCCCGTCAGTTTCCACATCGATCGCATATACATCAAACAGGATTTGCGGACTTTGGGGAAATTGGACTAAATGACCGGAAAGGGTTTTCGGTTGCTGATTCCATCCGGCGATCGCATCCAGCACGATAAGCGGCGAAGAAATCTCCTCATTGAGTTGTAAATGGGTGGGTTGGTGGGGACGGCGTTGAATTTTATAATTTAATTGGATAATATCTCCCCGATATAAATCAGCCGTCAATTCGGGGGATTTCACAAAAATTGGTAAGATGCCATCTCCATATTCCACCACCAAAATTTTCCCCTCCGCCCCGATCGCGTGAACTTTGCCAATTAACTCGGTTTTATTTTCTACTGCTGCTGGTAATTCTATTGCATATTTATACTCGGGAAAATCCGCTAAACCCTCCCACTTTTCCATGACTCGGGCGGTTTGAACGAAAATATGGGATTGAGGACTGGGATTCTTCAATTCTTTGCCTTGAATGCAGATGAGATCGTGACGATGCAGGTTTTGAAAGACTTGTCGAGTCGAACGATTGCCCGCAACAATAGAAAATTCGCGACTGGCAAAAAAATTATCCGGCGATCGCACCGATAACACCACCGCCTTCCCAGCAGCAGCTACCCCATGAATTCTGCCGATCAGTCCATTGGTTCGCAGTTCGCGAGCCAAATTTTCTGCCTCTAAACCTTGATAAACCTCGGCATTATATTCGCACTTTGGCGGGGGAAAGCTAAAAGCATTAAAAAAAATAGTCGCTGCCAGAAGTGACAAAGTTATTACCGGAACGATCCAAAATTTAGGTAAACGCATTCTCAAGAGAGTTTGACTCGATCGATACTTCTTTATAACATTGGATGGTTTGGCCCTCCCTCGGGATGGGGAAGTATTCTTGTAGGAAAATGGGTTAAATTCGTATAAAATTGAGAACAACGAACATCTTGCACCTCAACTCCATATCTGCCCGATTTTTAGTTTCCTATGTCTCTTCCCAATGCTTTTGCAGAGTGGAAATCCGCGATCGCTCGGCATCCCGTTACGCTGCCCTTAGAGGCTAAAGCGATCGAGGCGATCGCTTGCATGAGCGATCGCTGGGAGGACAGGGAAAATCAAGATCCACTCAAACGACAATCTACACCAGATGCCACAGGGAGCAGTTATGTTGTTATCGTAGACAATCGGCAAGTCGTCGGTCTCTTCACGGAACGAGATGTCGTGCGCCTTGTCGCCCAAAGAGTTCCCTTAGAACAGCTAACACTACGAGATGTTTTGCAGGCTTCCCCCATCACGGTTCGAGAATCAGCATTGACGGACTTTAGGGTGGCGATCGCCCTCTTTCAACAACACCAACTCACTCACTTACTCGTTGTGGACGATGGCGATCGCTTGGTCGGTTTAATCTCCCGCGAAAGTCTCCAAGATGTTGTCCAATCTCTCGTCTGCCAGCAAGGAACGATTTGCGAACCGGAATTTCTCCTAGAGAGCCAACATGACGTACTGGAACGCATTGCCAAAGCCGAGCCTTTAGCGGACATTTTGAAAGCATTGCTGCAAACAACAGAATGCCACCTGCCCGATACCCTCTGCTCGATTTTACTCTGCCAAGACGGACGCTTGCATTGTGCGGCCGCACCGAGTTTGTCCCCAGACTATTGCAATGCAGTCGATGGCGTGCCCATTGCCGACGGCGTGGGATTCTGCGGGACGGCTGCTTTTCGCGGAGAGGTGACGATCGTTGCCGATATTGCCACAGATCCTCTCTGGCAGGATTATCGGGACTTGGCATTGGCTCATCATTTGCAAGCCTCTTGGTCTGCTCCCATTTTTGGCAGTGAAGGTACTGTCTTGGGCGTATTTGGCATTTACTATCGAGAACGGCGATCGCCCCAAACTCAAGATATAAAGGGACTGCGGCAATTGGCCAATATTGCCGGCATTGCGATCGAGCAATTTCGAACAACCCAAGCCCTCACCCAACTGAACCGGGAACTCGAACGCCGCGTTTTGGAGCGCACCGCCGCCCTCCAAGACGCGCAAACCCAATTCCGCCGCATGACGGAAAATGTACCGGGGATGATTTATCGCTATGTCCTGCATCCCGATGGGACGGATGAGATCACCTATGTCGGTTCTCAAGTGCGCGAAATCTTTGAACTCGAACCCGAAACGGCTCTCCAAGATGTCCGCCGAGTGTGGGCAAGGATTCACCCCGAGGATCTGCTGTGGCTGGGGGATGCCGTTCGGGTTTCCGCAGAGACCCTACAACCGTTTACGAGTTCGTATCGCCTATTCCTGCCCGAAAAAGGCCTGCGTTGGGTGCAAAACATGAGTCATGTCGAGCGACTGAACAACGGCGATGTGGTCTGGGATGGCATTGTTGTCGATATCAGCGATCGCAAGATCGTCGAGCAAGAACTGAGCCTCAAACAAAATCATCTGCAAGCCTTACTCGATAATATTCCCCACCTTGCTTGGATTAAGGACGAACAAAGTCGGTTTATTGCCGTGAACCAACCGTTTGCTGAAGTCTGTGGCGTTTCTGCCGAAGCCCTTGTCGGTAAAAACGATTATGATATCTGGCCGGTCGAGTTGGCTCGAGCCTATCGCGACGACGATTTTCAAGTCCTGCGATCCGAGCGGCGCAAAGTGGTTGAAGAACGAGTATCCTTCGCCAACGAGACATTAGGCTGGCTGGAAACGACGAAAACTCCCTTTAGAAATGCAAATGGGAAGGTGGCGGGAACCGTGGGCATTGCGACCGATATCACCGATCGCAAGGAAGCCGAGCAGCAATTGCAAGAACTCTCAGAACGCCTCGAACTGGCCATCCAATCGGCGCAAATGGGGATTTGGGAATATGATATTATCAGCGATCGCCTAGCTTGGGACGATCGCATGTTTGCCATCTATGGCGTGCGCCCCGAAGACTTTAGCGGCACTCATCGGAATTGGGAACAACAAGTTCATCCCGATGATTTAGAACGAGCGCTCCCCCATCTGGCAGTCGATCGGCATCGCCCGACCAAAGAATTTAGAATCCTTCGTCCCGATGGCGAAGTCCGGCATATTTTCTCCTCAGCCTTCATCAAGCGTAACGAGCAAGACCAACCGATCGCAAGTGTCGGGATCAATCTGGATATTAGCGATCGCAAACAGGCCGAACTCGCTCTAGAACAAGAGGTATTGCGCCGAACCACGATTTTTAACACCTCATCAGATGGTATCCATATCATCGATATTAAAGGGCATCTCATTGAAGCCAACGCCAGTTTTCTCCGAATGTTGGGATATACAGAAGAGGAAGCAAAACATCTAAGCGTTGCCGACTGGGACGCTCAATGGACTCGAGAAGAACTCCAAGAGAAAATTCTGAGTTATCCTTGGGACACGTCCGAGATCTGGACATTAGATACTCTGCATCAGCACAAAGACGGCTCTATTTTTCCCGTTGAGATTTCCATCTGCGGGATGGAGTGGAATAGGCAACTGTCTCTAATTTGTATTTCCCGCGATATTTCCGAACGGAAGCAAGCAGAGAGCCAACTCCAACGGACGAATGAAGAGCTTCTCCGCGCCACTCGTTTAAAAGATGAGTTTCTTGCGAACATGAGTCACGAACTCCGCACCCCTCTCAATGCCATTCTGGGCATGAGCGAGAGTCTGCAAGAAGGACTTCTAGGGGCAGTCAATGCCAAGCAACTCCAAGCCTTGAAAATCGTCGAACGAAGTGGAGCGCACCTACTGGAATTGATTAATGAAATTCTTGACCTGGCCAAGATCGAGGCCGGACGGGTCGAACTCGGGCCGGCTTCAGTTGCCGTAACGGAGTTGTGTCAATTGAGTTTGACCTTCATCAAACAACAAGCTCTCGGAAAACGCATTCAACTGCATCTAGAACTGCCCCCTAACTTACCCGATATTTGGGTTGACAAACGACGAATTCGGCAAGTTTTAATCAACCTCCTCAGCAATGCCGTGAAATTTACCCCAGCAGAAGGACGCATCGCGCTCGAAGTCGTCTCGTTGCCATCGGACACAACGCGCAAGCAACGCTATCTCCGCTTTTCCGTAACAGATAACGGCATCGGCATTACCCCCGAAAACCTCAAAAAATTATTTCAACCTTTTGTGCAGGTGGATAGCGCCCTCAATCGACAGTATGAAGGCACCGGCTTGGGTTTGGCTCTGGTCAAACGGATCGTCGAACTTCATGGGGGAGAAGTTGCCGTCACGAGCAAAGTTGGGGTTGGCAGTTGTTTTTCCATAGAATTGCCCTATATCACTGCCGAATCCTATCTACCTCCCACCGACCCCGCGTGGGTTTTGAATCCGTCCCTCCCCGATCGCGAACAACCCAGTACTGCCCCTCTTATCCTACTAGCAGAAGATAACGAGACCAATATCAACACCCTCTCGAGTTACCTAGAAGCCAAAGGTTATCGCCTGCAAGTCGCCAAAGATGGTCGAGCCGCGATCGCCCTCGCTCGGGCTATCTCTCCCAATATTATCCTGATGGACATTCAAATGCCCGGCATGGATGGGATAGAGGCAATCCAGCATCTTCGCAAACTTCCTGAATTTAGTCAAACCCCCATCATTGCACTGACTGCCTTGGCTATGGAGGAGGATCGAGAACGTTGCCTAGCCGCAGGTGCGACAATGTATTTGAGTAAGCCCGTTCGACTCAAACAATTAGTGCGATCGATTGAAAAGCTGCTGCAATGAGAAAGAGGCGATGGGTTATTTCAATGACCAATTATCTAATGACATCGGGCTGGGAGGCTTGAGACTTTTTCTTTTTGGTTAAAAGACAGATACTATACGCTCCCATTCCCCGCCACCTAATTCCCCAGTGGACTAAATTGGTTTGAGACGGGTTACTTTGAGGCGAAACTCACCCCCTCCCGTTTCTCCAAATGCTCGAACGCGGACGATATACTCACCTTCATCTGCAATTCTGGCAAAGAGGAGGGAGTTCGTCGTTCCGTCGGGTCCGTCATCATTTTCCGCCACCGTAGACCCATCCGTTGCAATGAGAATGACAATGGGATCGAATTCATCGGACAGGAGGTCAATCGCGACATTATCGCCTTGTTCTAACGTCACTTTATAATCGCGGGAGAATCCGCCCTCTCCCGTGGGAATATCTTTTTGTGAGAGAACATCGGCAATCTCTTCACCCGAAACCAGAGGCAAGGGATTGTACATTTCCTGAGCTTTGAGGGGACGCATACCCAATCCAGCCAGAAGCGTCGCACTCGCTAGCAATGTAGAGTACCAATAACGGGTAAAACAGTGTTTCATGAAATTCTCGCTCGAGCCTAACTCGTTTATTATGTCTCAATTTCCAAGGAATTGTTGAAAATTTTTCAACTTCCTATCTCGGGTGGAAGACTTTTCGAGCAGTTTGCGGTTTACTATATCGATATTTAGCCTTTTTAATATTCATGCAATTTTCTGAAGCCCCCTTTAAATTCCCGAAAAATACTACTGAAATCCCTGAAACTTCCATCTTTGACGAGGAAACCGATCGCGATCGCCCGATACGAGGATTCGATGAGAAAGATCCCCCCGAACAAAATGTTCTCGATAGTTGCGTTCATTGCGGTTTTTGTTTGTCTACTTGTCCCAGCTATCGGGTGCTGGGGACGGAAATGGATTCCCCGAGGGGTCGCATTTATCTCATGGATGCAATTAAAAAGGGAGAAGGTTCATTAGATGAGGCGGCACAGCAGCATTTTGATAGTTGTTTGGGGTGTTTGGCCTGCGTGAGTACCTGTCCTTCCGGGGTACAATACGATCGCCTGATCGCCGCGACCCGTCCCCAAGTCGAACGCAATCTTCCGAGAAATTGGGGCGATCGCTTTCTTCGAGCTATTATTTTCAACTTATTTCCCTATCCGTTGCGCTTGCGTTTTTTGTTGATTTTTCTTTGGATTTATCAAATTAGCGGACTGTATAAGTTAGTGCGATCGACAGGGGTATTAGAGAAAATTTTTCCTCGTTTGGCGGCAATGGAGTCAATTTTACCACGCATTTCCTTGAGCAATATTTTCGATAACGATTTACCCGAAACCATTCCCCAGAAAGGCAAAAAACGCTATCGAGTCGGAGTCATTTTAGGCTGCGTGCAACGCCTATTCTTTTCTCCCGTTAATGAAGCGACGGTACGAGTTTTAACAGCAAATGGCTGCGAAGTTATCATCCCAAAAAATCAAGGATGTTGTTCCGCACTCCCCACCCATCAAGGACAAGAAAAACAATCGCAAGAATTGGCTCGAAATCTCATTGATAGTTTTGCCGATACGGATGTCGATGCCATTATTATCAATGCGGCGGGATGCGGTCATACCTTAAAAGAATACGGTCATATTTTAAAAGATGATGAGCAATATCGCACCAAAGCAAAAGATTTTGCTGCTAAGGTAAAAGACATCAATGAATTTTTAGCAGAAGTTGGCATCACAGCCAATTTATCGCCTTTAACTGACAAAGAATTACCAATTGTATATCAAGATGCGTGTCATCTACTCCACGGTCAGAAAATTAGCTTGCAACCGCGCCAATTATTACAACAAATTCCCGGTGTTAAAGTCAAAGAGCCGATCGACGCGGCATTATGTTGTGGGAGTGCGGGGGTTTATAATATCCTGAATCCGGAAGTTGCCGACGAATTAGGCACGCAGAAGGTCGAGAATTTACTCAATACAAAAGCAGAATTAATTGCCTCTGCAAATCCGGGTTGTTCTCTCCAGATTCTCAAACATCTCCGCTTAAAAGGCAAAGACATGAAACTCATGCACCCCATTGAATTATTAGATCGCTCCATTCGTGGTCTAAAATTGTAGTAGGTATGGGATTGTTGTATTTGCCTAACAATCCCTTCGATAGTTATTCATTGATAAAATCAGACTTTTGAATTGATAATTTTGAATTTTGAATTGATTTAACCATACCCTCCCCCTCCCGGTGTTTCAATAATAAATGTATCGTTAGGCTGCATTTCAAGCATAGCAGTTCCACCTAATTCCTCAAACGTACCGTCATTTCTTGTAACCCAATTTCGTCCTATAGTACCCGAATTTCCGCCTTGCAAACCAAAAGGAGGAATAAGGCGACGACCGGATAATATACCTACTGTCATGGATTCCAAAAAACGAATTCGACGAACGATCCCATTTCCACCAGAATAGCGTCCTTTTCCCCCACTATTGGGGCGAACGCTAAAATCTTCTAAAAGGACTGGAAATCGCCATTCTAAAACCTCTGGGTCGGTCAAGCGAGAGTTAGTCATGTGGGTATGAACTGCATCGGTACCATTGAAGTTTTTTCCCGCCCCCGATCCCCCGCAAATTGTTTCATAATATTGGTACTTTTCATTCCCAAATGTAAAGTTATTCATCGTACCTTGAGAACCCGCGATCGCATTCAATGCCCCATACAAACAATCAACAATCAGTTGGGAGGTTTCTACATTTCCCGCCACGATAGCCGCTGGATATTGAGGATTTAATAAGCATCCTTTGGGAATAATGATTTCTAAGGGTTTCAAACAGCCAGAATTTAACGGAATATCGTCATCGACCAAAGTTCGGAAAACGTATAATACGGCCGCTTTACAAACCGCTACAGGCGCATTAAAATTACTGCTAAGTTGGGGAGATGTTCCGGTAAAATCAATTTTGGCACTGCGGTTTTTGCGATCGATCGCGATTTGAACTTGTATTTTTTCGCCTGTATCCAACTCACAGTTAAAACGACCGTCTTTGAGAATGGTGATGACTTTACGGACGGACTCTTCGGCATTATCTTGAACGTAACCCATATAAGCACGAACAGTTTCTAAACCATAATGTCGAATCATTTGCTGTAATTCTTGCACTCCCTTGGTATTAGCTGCAATTTGTGCTTGCAAATCGGCAATATTTTGTACGAGATTGCGAACGGGATAAACAGCAGATGTTAAAAGATCTGATAATTCTCTTTCGCGAAATCTGCCTTGTTCAACCAACAAAAAATTATCGACGAGTACGCCTTCTTCTTCAATTGTCTGACTATCTGGCGGCATTGAACCCGGAGTAATTCCGCCAATATCGGCATGATGTCCTCTCGATGCGACGTAGAAAAGAGGAGAGGAATGGGTATCGATAAAAACCGGAGTAATAACCGTCATATCCGGGAGATGAGTGCCGCCGTTATAGGGATTATTCGCAAGATAGACATCTCCTTGTTTCATCCGATCTGATTTTGCCACGATCAAACTGCGAATACTTTCACTTATCGATCCCAAATGGACGGGAATATGTGGGGCATTGGCGACTAATTCTCCCTCGCGATCGAAGATAGCGCAAGAGAAATCTAAGCGTTCTTTCATATTCACCGAATAGCTGGTATTTTGCAGCGTTGTTCCCATTTGTTCGGCAATGGAACGCAACAAATTATTAAAGATTTCTAACAGGACAGAATCGGGTTTTGATAAATCGCGATCGCCTTGAATATTACTTTTGATTTCTCGCTTTCTGTTCAGAATCAAATGATTACGATCGCTAATCTGTGCCTGCCACCCCAATTCTATAACATTTGTTCCCGTCGCTTCGATAATTAATGCCGGACTCTCGATTGTATCTCCGGGTTGTAACTTTTCTCGTTTGAATATTGGCGTATCCTGCCAAGAATCGTGAGTATAGATTTGCGCGATCGCTTCGGGTTGAGGACGTTCGTTATTAATTCGAGTAATAATCTCATCTTTAGGTGTATATGTGGGACAAATTAGCTCAACTGAAATGGTTTCTACAATTAGACTTTTATCTTCAATAATAAATCCATAACGCTGCTGATGAATTGTATTAAAATCTTGCTTCATGTCTGCTACATCATTGAATTTAACGAGCAAAGCTGCGTCCGTTCCTTCATATTTTAAATAAACTTTTTGTTGAATCGATATCTTTTCAACTGATTCACTTCCTTGCCTTTCTAATTCTTCTCGACATTGCGCAATGAGTTGTAAAAATTGATGTTCCAGTTCTGAAATTAATGACAATTCTAATTTTGCTTCAACCGACTGTTCGCGCAAGATTCTCACCTCTGCCAAACCGATGCCATAGGCAGATAAAACCCCTGCATAAGGATGAATGAAAATTCGTTTGATTCCCAAAGCATCGGCGATCGCACAAGCGTGTTGACCTCCTGCCCCGCCAAAACAACATAAAGTATATTCAGAGACATCATATCCCCGTTGTAGAGAAATTTTCTTAATGGCATTGGCCATCTTTTCAATAGCGATCGCTAAAAATCCCGAGGCAACTTGTTCGGGGGTTCTTCCATCATTAATTTCCTCAGAAAGTTGTATGAATTTATCGCGAACGATGGTATAATTTAAAGGTGAATCGGCATTTTTCCCAAGGACTTGAGGGAAAAATTCGGGTTGTAATTTACCCACCAAAATATTACAGTCCGTCACTGTCAAAGGGCCGCCTTTGCCATAGGAAGCAGACCCGGGATTTGCCCCCGCAGATTCCGGCCCGACGCGATATCTTGCCCCATCAAACTGTAAAATAGAACCGCCTCCCGCCGCAACGGTATGAATCGACATCATGGGAGTTCTTAAACGAACTCCCGCGATTTCTGTTTCAAAAGTGCGTTCGTATTCTCCTGCATAATGGGTGACATCCGTAGAAGTTCCCCCCATATCAAAACCGATTATTTTCTGAAAACCCGCCCTTTGACATGTTTTTACCGCCCCAACAATGCCTCCCGCAGGCCCTGATAAAATGCTATCTTTGCCCTTGAATGCCCGAGCGTTTATCAGTCCGCCATTAGACTGCATAAACATCAATTTAGGCGTTGAATTGCCAGATTGAGGATGGGTGAGATAGCGATCGATTTGTTCGACATAACGCCGCAAAATGGGGGATAAATACGCATCGACGACGGTAGTATCGCCGCGACTGACTAACTTGATTAAATTGCTAACTTGATGGGAAACAGAAACTTGAGAAAAGCCAATTTTTCTGGCAATTTCTGCGATCGCTTCTTCATGTTGGGGATAGCGATAAGCGTGCATCAAAACAATCGCACAACTACGAATCCCCGAATCGTAGGCAACTTGTAAATCTTGGCGAATCCGGGATAGATTGAGAGAGGTTAATTCTTCCCCGCGTGCCGTATAGCGTCCTTCCACTTCAACAACTCGTTCGTAGAGCATTTCCGGGAGGATAATTTCCCGTGCAAAGATATCGGGACGGTTTTGATAGGCAATTCTGAGAGCATCTCTAAATCCTTTCGTAATTGCCAGAACCACGCGATCGCCCTTGCGTTCTAATAACGCATTGGTTGCCACCGTCGTCCCAATTTTAATAACCGCAATTTGTTCGGTTGGCAGCGGAGAATGTGGCGAAACTTTTAAAATATCGCGAATGCCTTGAATAACGGCATCTTGATAATGTTCTGGATTTTCCGATAGTAGCTTATGAACGCTCGTTTCATCTTGAGGAGAAATTGCCACAATATCGGTAAATGTCCCACCGCGATCGGCAAAAAATTTCCATTTCTTAGCAATTTGATTTTCTTCTTGGTTTGCAATCATTTTCTGTGGTATTTGGGAATGGTTGTGGTGCGATCGTAAAATTTAGAATCATTTAACAAGAAGAAGGTAATAGATGCACCTTTAAATTCATGTTTTTATTTGAGATTTATTCCTCTATTATACCCGATCGCTTTTCTCAGAAATTCCCAGCACATCGATCGCCACTTGAACTAATCCCGCTAGATAAGGTTGGTTTAGATCGAGTTCTTTCGCCGTATCTCGCGTTTTTCCTAACAATGCCGTCTTTGCACCGGGAGTAAAAGCCAAAACGTCGCCGCTATCGTTCTTAATCCGCAGTTCGTTCAGAGAAGTCCAAAAACTACAAGCAAAAGAGCGTTTTTTATACATGAATTTAGCTTTTTTAATATCCGCTTTCGATTTTTCTCGTTTAACGACTGTATTTTTCGTTTCTGGCAAACTCTCCTTTTCGGCTTGCGCTGCCAGTCTGACTCCCACAATTTCCAGTTCGATATTGGTCGAACCATTAAACGTATTTTCCTTCAATTTATAGGCAATATCAAGGGTTGTAGGTAAAGGAAAATATTCCCCCCAACGCCACGCCATTGCTTTCATTTGATACATTTTCCCCTCAATCTCTTGGCCGAATGTCATTTTCAGGTGATTTCCCCTGACGGTTTGTTGATCCAAAAGACGCACGTTTGGAGTCCAAAACACGGGGGTTGCGTTGCCAATGCCCCAAGGTTGCAAACTTTCAATCTGTTCGTAAAAATATGCCGTCAAGCGATCGAAATTGGCTAACGTGTCCACATTCACCAGTGGTTTTAAATGTTCTAGAAGCAAGCAAGTACAAGCAAATTCGCTCAGTTTTCGCTGAAACTCAACAAAATTTTGCTCGGCTAAACTAAAACCTCCCGCCGCTTTATGTCCGCCAAATTTTGTCATTAAATCCCGACAGTATTCTAAGGCTTCAAAAATATGAAATTCGGGAATCCCTCTCGCGGATCCGCGAATCATTTCCTCGTCGTGTTCTTCGCGAGTGCAAATAAACACGGGAACGCCATATCTTTCCACCAAACGAGAAGCAACAATGCCAATTACGCCATGATGCCAAGTATCACCTAAAATCACTAAAACTCTATCTTTTTTGTAATCAATATCTCCTTCTTCAATCTGTTGGATGGCTTCAGTTTCAATTTGTTCGCAAAGACGCTGACGCTTTTGATTGGTTGCTTCGCATTGCATGGCTCTGTCTAACGCCACATCTTTATCATCTGTGGTCAATAACTCAATCACAATTTCTGGGTCGTTAATACGCCCTACTGCATTAATCCTCGGACCCAGACGAAAGCCGATCGCATCGGGTTTAACTGGCTTTTTTTCATCCTTCACCCCTGCCAATTCCATTAATGCCTGTACCCCTGCTAATTCCGATTTTGCCAGCTTGCGCAAGCCCCGTTTTAACCAGCGTCGATTGACTCCCGTTAATGGGGCAAGATCGGCGATCGTCCCTAATGTAAATAATTCCAAGAGAGTATTGGTTAAACCGCGTAACGTGCCCAAACGCTGTCCTGTCGTCACTGCTAAAATATAAGCAACGCCAACGCCCGCTAAACCACGATAAGGAGAATTTTCGGGGATGAGTTTGGGATTGAGAATAGCATCTGCGGGAGGAACTTTTTCTGGAACTTCGTGATGATCGGTAATAATAACGCCGATGCCCAAACTAACAGCTAGATCGATGGGATCGTAAGCAGAAATGCCATTATCAACTGTTATAATGAGACCTACTCCCTCTTCTGCCAGTTCCGTAACAATGCGTTCGTTAATACCGTAACCATCTTTCATACGACTGGGAATAGCATAATCAACATCTGCACCAAACGCTTTTAACGCCCGTAATAATAGTGCCGTACTGGTCATCCCATCAGCATCGTAATCGCCGCAAATAGCAATTTTTTCTCCTTCTGAAATTGCCTCTTCCAACAGATCGACACTTGCTTCTAAATCGGGAAATTCTTGTAAAGGGGGCGGTAACTGTTCCGATTCTGGATTAATATAAAATTGAGCTTGTTCGGGGGTTTTAATATCGCGTTGAATTAATACTTGAGCAAGGAGGGGAGAAAGTCCCGTTACGCGCACTAATTCAGCAATTTGTTCGGCAGATTCCGAGGCAATATACCAGCGTTGTTGAGGGATTTTAACGGCCATTCTTGCAGCGATAGAGAAGGGGAACGGAAAACAGTATACTACATGGCGATTTTCGAGTAGAACTCGGGCATACCTTGAATACCCAGATTAATTGTATAGACTCCCCCTGCACCCGCTCCATTTTCTTCGCGATCGTCTCCCCCTGCTGTCGTAATAAAAATATCCGTCCAATCTTGACCGCCAAAGGTAACGCTAGACACTTTCTTAGAAGGTAAAGGGATGCGTAACACTTCCTCGCCATCGGGATTATACCGAAAAAGATGATTCCCATCCCATCGTGCCGACCAGAGATAACCTTCTGCATCGAGGGTTAATCCGTCGGGGACTCCTTCCTTTTCTGGAGTTGTGATGTGAATTTGCCGATCTCCAATCTCTCCCGTTGCTTCATCATAAGCAAAACAGTAAATTTCCCGTTTGGGGGAGTCGGTATAGTACATTTTTTGGCGATCGCGACTAAAAGCAATACCATTGGAACAGCCAATTCCATCAAGGAGTTTGGTTATCGTCCCATCGCGATCGAGGCGATACAAGCGTCCGAGTCTTTGAGGGGTTGGCATGGTGCCGCAGAATACTCGCCCTTGAGGATCGGCGATAACATCATTAAAACGGGTTTCTCTCTCTTCGGGAAGTTCGGGCACTAAAAATGTTTCTTTTCCCTCTTGCCAACGGGCGATCGCACCCCTTGCTTTAAACAGTAACAGAGAACCATCTTCTTGTATGGTAAACGCCCCGACGGACTCGCCACTGTAAATCTGTTCGCTGCGATCGCTCTTCGGAGCGTAGCGAAACATCCGTCCGGTTGGAATATCCGTCCAATACAATTTTTGCTGTTGGGGATGCCAAAGGGGACTTTCCGCATTGTGGCATTGATAATCGGCAATGAGTCGAGGAGTCATGATTCTACAAAGAATTCGGGAAAAAAGTCACTTTGGTTAAAAGTGTAAGCAATCCAGATACTAAAATACCCACTAACCCTAAAAATCCAATCGTCATCGTGTTCAATCGTCCGTTGACATCATCAATTCGTTTATCAAGTGCGCCAAATCCTTGGTCAACAGCATTAAATTTTTCATCGACTTTATCGAATCTTTCATCGACTTTATTGAATTTCTCGCCGATTGTATTAAATCTTTCATCGACCTTATCGAATCTTTCATCGACTTTATTGAATTTCTCGCCGATTGTATTAAATCTTTCATCGACTTTATCAAATCTTTCATCAATTTTATTGAATTTCTCACCAATTGTATTAAATCTTTCATCGACTTTATTGAATTTCTCATCGATTGTATTTAAGCGTTCGTCAATCCGTACTTGAAAGATCTCTATTTTTGCATTCAGTTTATTTTCGAGATTATCAACTTTCCGGTCGAGATTATCAATTTTTGTATCAAGTTTACTTTCGAGATTGTCAACTTTCCGGTCGAGATTATCAATTTTTGTATCAAGTTTACTTTCGAGATTGTCAATTTTTGTATCAAGTTTATTTTCGAGATTGTCAATTTTCCGGTCGAGATTATCAAATTTTTTGTCAAGATTGACAAGAAGGGTTTGGAGACTGGCTTCGATGGAGGTGGTCATGGCGAAATTCGCTTCGGATTGGTCGATCCTTATTATAAGCGATCGCACTTATCTCCAATCGCACGTGTCTTGAGGGAAGCGATCGCTTTCCTCAAGGGCGTGGAATATAGAAATTGTTGGAGTCTATTCAATTCTAACCTCTCAATGGGTAACGAGAGTCATTGATTTTAGCTCGTTTTAAATAACTTAAAAAGATCGAACTTTTCACTCATAAATACGATCGCGACCAGAGGAATTTTAATAAATAAAGGCGCAAACCATAAACTTACAAAAAGACAGAGCAGTGCAACGATCGCCGCGATTACCTTAATAATTTCTTCATTACTGCTGAGGTTTAAACAAATTGCCATGAATGCAACAGATAAACCAATTGCGAGGGGTGCAAACATAATAATCCTGCAAGTGTAGATTTTAGACAGAGTTTAGATTTCAGAAGGATGAGAGCGTTCCTTCGGGTTCAACCTACTTCCGTCTCTCCACATCGGGCGCTGTTACTGATACGTCCTAATACATCTCATCGATCGCCAAGTTTGAAGAATAGAGCAATTAAAATAGAAAATCTTCAAAGCCGAGTGACTGAAACCGATTTGTTAAAACCAATTTTCTAGAATTAATTTTTCAAAATCAATCTAATTCGGCAGCGTTATGGGGTGGTGGGGAGATGAACGTTTTTCATCGTATTTATTGTTGTAACTCCATTTTTCCAACCTGTCAAGCACATTTCCGGAATCTATCTGAAGCGATCGCGATCCCCAATCCCATGCGATCGCGATCCCCGTATCTCTGCGATACCGATCCCTAAGTTTTGTCGATCGCGATCGTGTCAGCATTCGATCGAATTCACAGCAGACTGACGGGATCGATCGCCCCCGTTATTGAAGAACTAGGAGACACTTAGTAACATCGGATTAGTCTTCATCGCTTATGACTCCTCCCGTTCGCCTCCTTCCCGGTTCGATCGCAGAAATGTTGGCAACTGCCAGCGAAACGGGCCAAATTTCCCAAGCCGACCGTTACGGAATGATGGCAGCAATGTTTGAAGAATCTCTGGATGAGGAGGAAATTCGCGCTCTCAATCGCCTGCTGCGCGCCATTAACCGAGGCAAAATCAAAGTCAGCGATCGCTAAACCAGCCCATCGTGAAATCAAACCCCAGTTCATCTTCCCCAATCGTCAGTCAACCTACGATCGGAAAAAACCATGAAATCCACAATCGCAACCCGCTTAATCGACTTTTTGCAAAACGAATTGGCAATCCCCAAGGATGCCATCAACTTGGCATTGCGCCATCGGGAACAGTCTCCTAATATGTTGCCCATGATTCTCTGGCAATACGGTCTCATCAGTATCGAGCAGATGGAGAGAATCTTTGATTGGCTGGACAATAGTTCCTACGCAATGAGCTAAAATTGAGGCAAGATTAATCTCGACCAATCATTGAATTAATTTGCGACTTGCGAATTGATAATGCAAGGAACTCAATGCAAGGAACTATCCTTGGCGAACGATACGGTATTACCCGCCATCTTTCCACTGGAAGATTCAGCCACACCTATCTCGCAGAAGACCTAAACTTACCCGGAAATCCTCGCCGCATCCTGCGTCAAATTCCTTTGCGATCGCGTCAGCCCCAATTGGTCAAATACGCAAGGCATCTCTTCAAAAAGGAAACCCGCATCCTCGCAGAAGTCGGCGAACATTCCCAAATCCCTACACTCTACGATCGCTTTGAGCGAGATTACAGTTTCTATCTCATCCAAGATTACATTGCCGGCGAGTGCCTTGCCAATTTCCTCGCGGGCAAATTATTAACGGAAGAGAAAACGATTTTACTCTTGCAAGAAATCTTACAACTATTAGCATTCGTCCACCAACGCGGACTCATTCACCGCGCCATTAACCCCCGCAGTTTCATCCGCCGAGAAAAAGACGGCCGCCTCGTATTAGTGGATTTTGGCAGCGTTCAACAAATCGGAACCCTTGATATCAATGCCCGAGGCACGATCGGCATTCGCGGCGCGATCGCGACCTCCGGTTATTCTCCCCAACCGTCCCGAGGGAAACCCGATGCCAGTTATGATATCTATGCTGTCGGCGCGATCGGGCTGCAAAGTTTAACGGGATTATCCCCCAATGCCCTGCCTCGGGATGCACGGGGACGCTTGCATTGGCGAGACAAGACGAACATTAGCGATCGCTTTGCCGAATTTCTCGCCCGGACTCTCGAAGAAGATGGCAATCGGCGCTATCCCAACGCGACGGAAGCACTGAAATGGCTGAATGCTTCCCCTGTAACCGAGGTGAATGAGGAATATCAAACCATCGCCACCAAAGCAACGATTCCCCTATCCCAAACACCCCTCCCCATTCCTCAAAATTCTTTTCGCGATCGCCTACTCTGCGGGCGCTATCGCCTACTCGAACCCTTGGGAGAAGGGGGCTTTGGCTATACTTTTTTAGCACGGGACGAAAAATTTCCCGGAATGCCGGAATGCGTGGTCAAGCATTTGCAACCTTACCGCAAAACTCCGGAAACCCTACATCTGGCCAGACGCTTATTTGACAGCGAAGCAAGGGTTCTGAGTCAATTAGGACAACACGCCCAAATTCCGCGTTTATTGGCGCATTTTGAAGAAGAGAACGAATTTTATCTCGTCCAAGAATATATTGCCGGTCACGATCTGCAACAAGAACTCGTGCCGGATCGCCCGCTACCCGAAAGCACGGTTATTGTTATCCTGCGGGATCTTTTAGAAGTTCTTGCCTTCGTTCACCAAACCAAGGTTATTCACCGGGATATCAAACCCGCCAATATTCGCAGGCGCGAGGGAGACGGCAAACTGGTCTTAATTGATTTTGGGGCGGTCAAACAAATTGAGGAACGCTTGGATAAAAATGGCAGTACGGGCAATCTCACGGTGGGGATCGGCACGCCGGGTTATATTCCCAGCGAACAGGCCCAGGGTAAGCCCAAGTTTAGCAGTGATGTTTATGGGGCGGGTATTATTGCCATTGAAGCACTAACGGGAATAGACCCCGAAAAATTGCCGGAAGATCCCGATACTGGCGAACTGCTTTGGCGGCAAAGCTGTCATGTTAGCGATGATTTTGCCGAGATTGTCGATCGCATGGTGCGCTATGATTTTCGCCAGCGCTATTTTTCCGCAGAAGAGGCATTCGGGGCGATCGATACTTTTCTCCGTCATCCGACTAGACCTTTGCAAAGATACCCGTTTTCTCTGCCGTTTATTTCCCCGCGCCTGCGTCAGTTACTTCTCGGATCGGGGGTGGCGTTAACTCTCGCGATCGCCTTAGTTTGGGCGGGACGAGATCGCCAACTTTCGCAAGTATCGCCCCCAACCCGAGAAGTCCCCGCCGCCATTCCCCCTGCTGCGGATTCGGAAACCCCTTCCGAGAGTGCCTTGCCCGAGTTAGCCGGGGAGATCGTTCCCCTCAATTTTCAGGCGATCGATGCAGAATACCATCCCGTTCTCAACAAAATCGCGATCGCAGCTAAGAATCCTCCCCGTCTCATAATTTACAGTCCTCTATCCCGCCGCCAGCAAGAAATTTCTCTCGATTTTCCTCCCATTAGCGTATCTATCGGACCCAAGGGAGAATTCGCCGTTGTCGGTCACGATCGCTCTCTTTCTTTAGTGAATTTGCAGGTGGGACGAGTGCGGCAAACTCGATCGCTGGCGATCGACGTGTTTGATGCAGTTTTGGGGAATAACGGTTGGACGTACATTTCTCCCCAACGCGATCGCCGTTTATGGGCGATCGATTGGAAAACCGAGACGGAAATGCAAACCCCCAAGGATAATGCGCAAGATTTTTCCCAAACCTATTGGACGCTGCATCCCGGCGGAAAACAGCTTTTTGGGATTACCGGGCGATCGCGATCGCCCATGCTTCAGCAAATCGATCTCGAGGGGGACGAGTTACGTCCAAGTCGCCAATATCAGCCAATTTCCGGGAATTTTTCCGGGAGTCGCTATCTCTGGTTCGATCGCGAAAAGCGTCGGGTGTTTACGAATGATGGCTCGATTTTCCGCCCCAGTCGCGATCGTCGCGAGATCGAACTTTTCCGCTTGAATGTGAGTAAAAATTCTCAAACCCCTTTACAGCCCACGGGACGACTTTCTTTTTCCAATCTCTCCCAAAAAATTACCATTTTGGATCGCGACAACACTGCGAATTCGATGGCTTTCGATCGCCTCTCTATCTTCGATTATCATACTTTGCAATTGCAAAACGTTTTGCTCTTGCCAACTGTTCGAGTTAACAGCGAACCCCAACGCTTGACGGGTCGATTTATCTTTACCAACACCCGTTCTGGCGAATATTATATTTTAGCAAAATCCTTTACATCTCAATTTTATCTAATTATCAGCCAGTTTTGAGGTTGAATGAGGCGGTGTATATTAGGCCTATAGAGTGGACATGAAAGGAGTAATACTATTCAATCAAAGGAATAGCCTGCCCAAAAAATTTCTTTTGGTTGTCCATTCTCGAAAACAAGGATATAGCGTCCTTCAATACGACCAATACTATCCCAAAATCTTTCCCAAGATTCCCAATCCTCTATGCCTTCTTTGAGAAGAGCCGACTCGATTGTTTGACGTGTAGGTTCGGTTGTTTTAAAGATTCCTTGCAACTCTTGCTTGGATAGCAGGCAAACGGCACACTTTGTAGGTTGCGCTGCTATACTCTTCATATCCAAGATCGAAAGTGTTCCCTCAATATCAGATTCTTCAACAACTGCATCAATTGCTGCTTGAAGGCTGCCGTGCAAATCAATTAGTTCGTCCGCAGTAGGTTGTTGTTGTTCGATCGAGTTATTAGCTCGATCGATAATTTTATCCTCTTGCAAACGACTCAACATATAATCGAAACCATAACGTCCTGCTCGAAACTCTTGTTCTTTCAGAGCTTGTAATGCTGCATTAATATCAGTTTGATAAGGAGTAAAATAATGCCACGGTTTACTACCCATAAAGTTATTCTCATATTTGTTTGAGATATTCTACAATTAAGAAAGACGCTTTATCTCGCGACATAGATTAACCTCGACGTACTCAAAATTTCTTCTTGGCGAATCCAATTATGGCTCTTTTCAATAGATTCTTTGGTTAATAGATCTACATCTCGCTGCAAAAGTTCTTCGAGTTCGTCTTTCATGCGGACAAACTCGAAACCCCAGCGAGCCTCGGGTTTAAAGAGTACCATTAGATCGACATCGCTATCCGGGCGAAAATCTTCTCGCAACACCGAACCGAATAAGTACAATTCCTGCACTTTCCATCTTTGACAAAACTCTACAAGAACTTCTTGTGTCAGGGCAATGGGAAGTTGTTTGAGGGGTAAAATTTCTTGAACTATCATGATTCCTCCATTGATGAATGGGATTGAGAGATGCGATCGCACCTCCCCCACCCTAAAATCAAAAATCGGCTTTTTCAATGCGATCGCGAATATCATTCAGATCGATATAACAATCCGTTGCATTGCGTAATTCTCGCGCGATCATGCCTTCTGTCGAAACAACGGTAATGTGTGTATTTTTAGAGCGTAATAATTCAATCGCCCGTTCAAAATCCCCATCACCACTAAAAAGAACCACCTGATTGTATTGTTCGCAAGTGTTAAACATATCGACCACAATCTCAATATCTAAATTTGCCTTTTGGGAATAGCGTCCGGAACTATCATCGTAATATTCTTTCAGGATTTTATGCCGGACGGTATAACCCAAACTAATTAAAGCATCGCGAAAGCCGCGCTGATCTTGGGGATCTTTCAAACCCGTATACCAGAATGCATTCACCAAGGTAACATTAGGTTGATTTTTGAAATATTCTAAAACCCGTCTCGGATCGAAAAACCAGCCATTTTTTTGTTGGGCATAGAACATATTATTGCCATCGACAAAAATAGATAGGCGATTTTGTGCATACAACATAAATTTAATTAACCGAATAAAAATTCTAACAAACGTTTTGGTAATTCAAGATGTTAGCAACCCCATTCGGGAAATTTTTACAATTCGCTAAAAATTAACTCAGATTGTTTCCTTTTTGACTTGCAGAAAAGTACGAAATGTACTCGAAAATTTTCAAAATCTTAGACTTAATCAATTTTCAGACAGAGGGAAACTGTTCCGAAAGGCGTTTTCGGAAATTGTGTCTAATAAAGTCGATTTAGATAGAATTTCAATTGCAAATTTCGATTTTGGATTGTTCCGGAATAGTGTTTTAAATGGTCGGAACAACCCCAAAGGAAAATTAGATTCATTTATGTTTGAATTTGAGCGTATTTTTAATAAATTGTTTCATCCCGATCTAATGTTTAGCTGTTTAGCATTTAAAATTAGATATTTAAGTTGGCAACATTCAAGAGTGAGATAAGTGTGAACTACCATTCTTGAATCCCCCTAACAATTTTCTCCAAAAAATAGGATTTAGAGAAGATTGCAGATTGACTATATAAGGAGGCGAATCTTATTGACCGCTTCTGCAAAGTACATTATACACCAACTGGGATTCTCTCGATCGCTATCCTTCGCCAACTTGGTAAGAACACCAATCGCTCCAGCCCCCCACATAGAGCTTGGCTGCGTCGATCCCCGCCATTTCCAAGGACAGCAGATTAACGCAAGCCGTCACCCCAGAACCGCAATAGAGAATGAGTTCATCAGTTGCGGGTAACTGTTCCCAGCGTCGTGCTTGTTCCTCTGGAGATTTAACATAACCTTCAGCGTTACAAACCTCTTGCCAAGGAAAATTAACAGCACCGGGGATATGTCCGGCGATGGGATCGATGGGTTCGCGCTCCCCCAAATAGCGATCGCGATCGCGGGAGTCGATTAAATGGGTCTGAGGTAAATCTTTCCGCCCTCTGACGGTTTCAATATCGACGATGCGCCCTTCTCGAATTTGCGGCGAGAAACTTGCCGATTTTGCGGGGGAGACCGCCTCGGTGACAGGATAACCGCCGGAAAGCCAACCCTGCCAACCCCCATCTAAAATCAGGGCGAGATCGTGACCCAAATAGCCTAAAAACCAACGCAATCGCGCGGCAAAAGCCATTTTGGAATCATCATAGGCGACTACTGTTACGCGATCGAAATCGACCCCCATTGCTTCTAATTTGCGGGCAAAGACGGCCGGATCGGGTAAGGGGTGTCGTCCTCCATGCTGACCGACAGGGGCGGATAAATCCCGATCTAGGTTGAGATAGTATGCCCCCGGAATATGTGCTTCTCGGTATTCTCGTTCTCCTCGGGCGGGATCGGCAAGAGAAAAACGACAATCTACGATCGCAATCTGCGGATCTTCAAGGCGATCGGCGAGCCATTGAGCGGAAACAACTTGCATTGCAACGATCGATAAAAAATTAACTATTCATTCCTTTAAAATCATAGCATCCGTGGAATTACGGGAATAATTCCGGGAGTCTGAGGCATAGCAGTGATTTTACTCACACCTGAAGATAGATGAGATCGCCTTAGCAAGCGATGAAGTTCACGTTTTCTCTCGAGATCCCATCACCTCGAAACCTGTTAGAAAGCGGGAGGATGTAAGTAGCGTTAAAAATCAAGATTCTTTAAAAATCAGATTCTTTAGAATCATGTTGACTCAAATCCAACTTCTCCCCGGTGCTATCTCAGAAATTTTTGCCTCTGCCACAGAAACGGGCATTCTTACCCTCAGCGATCGCTATGGTTTAATGGCAGCAGCTTTAGATGAAGGTCTCGATCGCGAAGAAAGACGAGCAGTGAACCGCATTCTCTACTTTGTCAAACAAGGACGCATTACAGTCACGGGTTAACAATCACCAGTTATTGGTAAGCGATCGCTCATGCCTCGTTTTGCCAGTAATGCCGTCCCGAAAGCCGCTTCTAGGTGTTGTGAAGAAGTCATAGACACGCAAAGGTGGCGCTGTCGTATCGTTGTCCATTGAAAATTTTTCGCACCTCCTCCTGCCGTATAAACTCGTTTGAGGGAGGTTGCCCCAAGGTCTTGCAATCGTTGGTAGCCCATCGCTTCAATTCGGGCCATACTTTCTAGCAAACCGTGTAAGAAATCGGCAGGATTCTCCGGACGGGGTTCGAGTTGCGGTTGAAGCTCGGGGGCGTTGATGGGAAAGCGCTCGCCCGCTCGTAGGAGGGGATAATATTGCAGGGGACTTTCGCGATCGCCATCAATTTGTTCGCTCAGGTCTCTTAACTCCTCCTCGCCGAAAAAATGCTGCAAGACTGCCCCCCCGGTATTGGAAGCCCCTCCCGTCAGCCACAAATCTCCCAAACGGTGACTGTAAACCCCCGATCGCGCTTCTTCGACGCGGGTTGCGCTCAACAGTTTTAACACCAAAGTCGAACCGAGGGAAGTCACAGCTTCTCCGGGTTGACTCGCGCCACTGGCTAAGAAAGCGGCAATACTATCCGTTGTCCCCGCGCAGACGAGGCAATTTTTCGGAAATTCAAGGCGATCGCAGATTTCTTTTCTCACTTCTCCCACGGGCGTTCCGGGGGCAAGAATACACGGGTACAAAGGTTGCACGGATAAACTCGCCAACCAATCGGGATAGTTGAGGCGTTCTAAATCGCAGCCCAATTTTAACCCGTTGTGATAATCACTAATTCCCAATCTGCCGTGGAGTTGAAACCCCAACCAGTCCGCTTGATGCAGGAGATAGGACGCGCGATCGCAAAAACCATATTTTTCCCACCACAATAACTTAGCCAAACTCGAAGTCGCACTGCGGACGACACTATCAGGAGGCGCAATGGCGGCAATTTGTTCTTGCATTTCCTTGCCGCGATCGTCGTTGTAGAGGAGGGGATCGGCGATCGCCTGTCCGTTCTCGTCGCAGAGCAATACTGTAGAGGAGGTGCCATCAATGGCGATCGCTGCTATATCTCGGCGAATTGAGAGGGGTATTTGCTGCAATAGCGCCCATAACGTTTCTTGCCAAACGACCGCCCAATTTTTGGCGGTATTATATGCCGATCGTCCTTCCCAACACGAGTTTTCTCCTTCGTCAATGGCGATCGCCCTCGCCCCCGACGTGCCAAAATCCAGCCCTAAATAATACCCCACCTTTTTGCGCCCGTGAAATTTGCCTCGATTTTTACTTTATCTCGCGATCGCACCCCAATAACAGCGCAAATTCAGCCAGTTTTCCGTTGAGAATTGCGATGGGGGGATCTTGGAGAATTGCGATCGGTGAAATTCAGCACCCTTTCAGGAAAAATTAAGATCGATAGACTTACAATACATATGCAAGAAGATTTATCGTCCCATCCCAATATGACTTATTTAGAAGCGACCGCCCAATTCTATAAAGAGGTCGCCGAAACCCCCGAAGTGGGACTTTGTTGCGTGCAAAGTCCTCCCCAACAATTTCCCGGTTTAAATGTCCCCAAAATCATGTATGACATGAATTATGGCTGCGGGACAACCGTGCAGGCTGCCGAACTCACGGGACAGCCAAAAGTCCTCTATATTGGTGTTGGTGGCGGTTTAGAAGCCTTACAGTTTGCCTACTTCTCTCGCAAACCACAAGCCATTATTGCAGTCGATCCCGTTGCAGAAATGCGAGAAGCAGCAACGAGAAATCTCCTCGTTGCTGCCGAACAAAATGATTGGTTCAACTCGGAATTTGTCGATATTCGCGAGGGAGATGCCTTTAATTTGCCCATTGCGGATAATTCAGTGGATGTTGTCGCGCAAAATTGTTTGTTTAATATTTTTTCCCCCGAAGATTTAGCGAAAGCCTTACGAGAAACCCATCGCGTTCTCAAACAAGGCGGGCGATTACTCATGAGCGATCCGATCGCCACTCGCTCCATTCCGCCACATTTACGAGAAGACGATCGCTTGCGGGCAATGTGCCTGTCCGGGGCGCTAACCTATGAAGAATACATACAACAACTGGTTGATGCGGGTTTCGGGCAAGTCGAAATTCGCGCCCGCCGTCCCTATCGCCTCCTCGATCGCCAAAATTACAACTTGGAAGTAGATTTACTCTTAGAAAGTTTGGATTCTGCCTCTTTTAAAGTCCCCATTCCTGCGGATGGTGCTTGTATTTTTACCGGAAAAATGGCCATTTATCGCGGCAGCGAGGAAAGTTTTGATGACAATAACGGCCACATTTTACAGCGAGGCGTTCCCCTCGGTGTTTGCGATAAAACTGCCGCACAATTTGCCGTCCATGCCAGCGATCGCGTAACGCTTACGCCTTCCACTTGGCATTACAATGGCGGCGGATGCTGTTAAATCAGTCACCAGGCAGTGCTTAAGCCGGAACCTGCGTCCGGCTGTAAGAAGCACTGCCCCGAAGGGTCACCAGTTATCAGTCACCAGTTATCGGTCATCAGTTATCAGCGATGCTCTGAGCTTGTCGAAGAGTTATTGGTATGAGCTAAATCGGGACAAAGAGAGCCAATCATTTGTCCCGATTCGTATTTTTGTATTACATGAAAGCGTTGAGATCTTTCTGAAACGGTATTCAAAAAGCGATCGCGATCCGCTATGATGCAGTCTGGATAATTTAAGCTAGATTGCAGGTGCATCTCGTGGTAAGGCAATTTTTTCTGGGATTCTTCTTAACGCTATGTTCCTTGACTTGCCCTCAATCCGCGTATGGTCAATCAATTATTCCGACAGGCGATGCGGGAACTATTGTGGGACAAAATGGCGATCTCTATACAATTACAGGAGGAACGCGATCGGGGTTTAATTTATTTCACAGTTTTCAAGAATTTGGTTTAACGCCCAATGAAATTGCCCATTTTATTTCTGCTCCCGAAATTGACAATATTTTAGGGCGAGTGGTAGGAGGAAATCCCTCCATTGTTGAAGGATTAATTCGTCTCAGTGGCGGAGAGAGCAATTTATATTTGGTGAATGAAGCAGGATGGATTTTTACGCGCGGGGCGAGTTTGGACGTACCGAGAAGTTTTGGGATTTCGACAGCGAATCGCATTGGATTTGAGAATGGTTTTTTTCATGCTTCGGGAACGAATGATTATTCGACTTTAATCGGCAATCCAACGGGTTTATTTTTCGATACGATGCAACCCGGAATCATTGTGAATGGTGGAGATTTAGCCGTTCGAGAAGGAGAAAGTATTTATGCGATCGCGGGTTCTGTCTTCAGTACGGGAACATTTTCCGCACCGGGAGGAAATGTGACAATTGCCGCAATTCCGGGACAATCTCGAGTTAAAATTTCTTGGGAAGGTCAAATATTAGATTATATTCTTGATGCCGAACCCATACAGCCCGGAGAACGAGAAATTACAGGATTAAAAATATCTGATATTCCTCGCTATTTAATGGCGGAAAATAAGACCGGATTAGTAGAAAATGGAGATGGGACGATCGCATTGGCAGAGAGTAATATGCCTTTACCCGAAGCAGCAGGAACGGTTATCATTTCGGGCGCGATCGCAACAACTGCCCCAGCTTCAGAATTAACGCCGAGTATCGATATTTTGGGGACGAAGATCGGGTTATTGGGTGCAAATTTAGAGGCTTCTGGAGTCGATAATGGTGGGAATATTCGCATTGGGGGAGACTATCGCGGCAAAAGTTCTCTCTCTATTGGCGATCGCATTTTGATTGATTCCGATACAATGATTCGAGCCGATGCTTTCAATACGGGTGATGGCGGACGGGTCATTATTTGGGCAAATGATACGACTCGCTTTCACGGTGAAATTAGCGTTCGCGGCGGTCAAAATAGCGGCAATGGCGGATTTGTTGAAGTATCTGGAGCCGAGTTTTTAGAGTTTCAAGGAGAGGTCGATACTTCTGCTTCTCGCGGTGTTTTTGGGACATTATTACTCGATCCGACGGATATTGAAATTGTTGCCAGTGGCAGCAATACTAGCGATACTACTTTAAGTTTTAGCGATACGCCCCTCAGTGCAAAATTAGATGTGAGTTTTATCAACAATGCGACCGCGAATATCATTTTAGAAGCCACCAATAGCATTACTTTTAGCAGTGCGATCGCCATTGAAACGGCAGGAATCGGTTTGCAAGTCTCAGCCAATAATGGCATCGCTGTCAATGCCAATATTACAACCAATAATGGTTTTGTAAACTTAAATGCCGATTCGGATAATAGTGACGGCGGCGAACTGGCTCTCAATAATGCAGCCATTAGCACGGGGACGGGAGATATTACCCTCGTCGGTCGCGGCACGACGGGTGCGAGTGGCGACGGAACGGGCGGGACGGGAATTACTTTCAATAACAGCAGTGTAATAACGACAAGCGGCAATATTTCCCTCACGGGCGTGGGTGGCGATGGCGGCACGGGCACTCACGGACGAGGAGGCGGGCGCGGTGCAGGCAATTTAACTACTGGTGCTAACGGACAAATTGGCGAAACGGGAACGAGTGGAACATTATTCCCCGATTCCAATTTGGGCGGTGGAATTGGCGAAGATGGAGGGGATGGGGGTCATGGAGGTGCGGGAATTTCTTTGACCAATAGCGCGATCGCTTCTGCACAAGGTTCGGTCAGTTTAACTGGAATGGGAGGCAATGGGGGAACGGGAGGCAATGGCGGCGGGGGTGGCGGTGGCGGTAGCAACTATAACAGCGACGATCCCGGTGGTCAAGGTGGTTTTGGTGGAGGTCAAGGTGGTCAAGGTGGTGCGGATACACAACCCGGAGATCCTGTTGCTGCTGGTGGTATTTTAGGGAGTGGTAATGGAAGTGGTGGTGACGGACCTGATTCTCGAGGTGGCGGTGGTGGCGGTGGTGGTGGAATAGGAGGTTCTGGAGGTTTGGGAAGTAACAGAGCTAATGCACCAACCTCCGGAAATTTTGGTGATGTTGGAGGGGCTGGTGGCGGTGGTGGTTCTACCCTCAGAAATGGTGGTGGGGGCGGTGGCAGCAATGGGTTTGGTGGGGGTGGTGGTGGTTCGGGTGCTTTTGGAAATGGCGGAGATGGTGGAAATGGTGGTGGTTCGGGTGGACATGGTGGTACTGCTAATGGAAATGGTAATGATGGCGGTACAGGAACAGGTTTAGGAGGAGTCAAGACCAATGGTGGTGGTGCTGATGGTCAAGATAGTGCAAATGGTAATGGAGGAAATGGTGGCATTTCTGGAGGTAATAATGGTGGCGGTGGCGGCGGGGCTGGTGGTGCTGGCGGTAATGGAGGAGACGGAGGCGATGGAATTGTTTTACCAAGCGGTCAAATTGCCACATCTCCGGGTCGCTTAACCGTTAGTAGTACGGGAGGCGATGGCGGGAGTGGTGGAAATGGCGGCGGTGGCGGCGGTGGCGGTCGCGGTGTCGGCGGTGGTGGTGGCGGTGGCGGCGGGGCTGGTGGGAATGGGGGTACGGGGGGTTTGGGTTGGTCGATCGCAGGGGATTTTCAGATTCTGTCGGTGTCTCCGGAGACCAATACGATCGCGGCGATCGCAACGCTCATCAGTAGCATTTTGACATCCACCAGCGATACGGTGACACTCCCATCCGATTTATCAACGACTCTCAACAACCCAGAAATAGAATACAGAAATATCGGGACTGTTTGTTTACCTGATGTTTCCGTAGAAGTCTCTGAAGAATTGCAAGGAGAGAGTGGCGAAAGTGAAACGCGATCGCGCGATCGCTGTCGTTTTAGCTTTCCAATTGAGCTAAAATTTCCCGAACGGCGGCGATGATGATTTCCGGTTCGTCTACCCAGACAAAATGATCGCTTTTAGTGGCGAGCATTTGTTGGCTATGGGGGGATAATTGGAGTAATTCGGCGTGAATCTCATCTCGCAGGCGATCGGCAGCTTGCAAGGGAAAGAGAAATGTACCGAGCGATCGCTTTAAAAAAGTTGCTGATTTAATATCGATCAAAGGAATTTCGCCGATTTTTTCAGCTTCCTTGACCTGACGGGCGCTAACATCTAAATTCCACATTTCTCGCCACATCGTCAGCCAATGTTGGGGACGATAAAATGAGCGTTTTACCATTTTTCGGGTTGTGAGGGGAAATTGACGTAATTCTTTTTTTAACACTTCAAAAAATGCGATCGATCCCAATATTCTCACCAAACCCAATAAAGAACCTAGAACTGACATGGCAAAACCCGACATAAAAAATATTTGTAATGCTCTCAATTTCCACGACATATCGAGCATTGCTTTCTCATGCAGTCCTTCTGTTAAAATGAGTCCTGCTACTTTTTCGGGATATTGCGAAGCATACAGGCGAGCATTGTAACTCCCAAAAGAATCACCGACTAAAATATAGGGCGGTTCGATTTCGGCTTTCTCCAGCGCTCTATTTAATTCTCTGACGATTGCGCCACTGGAACGAGGAGAGAGACTCATTTCGCTCCAACCATATCCGGCGCGATCGTAAATACAAACTCGTGTAATTTTTGCCAGTTCTTCAATCAAAAAATAACCATCAATTCCGCCTAAACTGTGGTCGATAATGACTGTATATTTTCCCTCACCTTTGATGTAAAAATGTAGTTTATGGCTGCCAATATCGATAAGTTGACCGGGAATTTTAATGTTGCGATTTTCCCATACTGTTGCGATAATATGATAAATTGTTGTTATGAAAAGCAATAACCATTTAATATTCATACCTGTGATGGACTATTTGAACTAAAATAGTGTATATAGCAAGTCCATTTGAGTTGTCAACAAATCGATACCTAACAAAATCTTCAGATTCAGGTGTGGAACTGGCATCGACCCCCCTATTCCTCCCAAAGGGGAGAGCAAGATGCCAGTATTTGAAAAAATTAGAAACAGGCTGGAAGCCTGTTCCACTCGTTTACAATTCATTGAGTTTTAACGATAATAACTCGATTAAACACTGGCAGAACGATCGCACCCCGATCCTTCCTTGAGAAACCCATAAATTGCAGAAAAATCTTGCTCTCCTAAGCCTCGTTGCAAGCACAGGCGATAAATTTCTTTGGCAGCATTTCCCAAGGGCATAGCAACATTGGACTCGTAGGCAGCAAGAGAGACCATTTGCAAGTCTTTTTGCATCCATTGCAGAGGGAATTCGGCCTCGTAGTCATCATTTTCTAATTTGGTGCGTTTCAGCGCTAAATAGGGGGCTGTCACCGGGCTGCCTATCAAACTATTGAGTAAAGTTTCGCGGGAAATGCCCAAGGCTTCTCCTAAAATTAACCCTTCTGAAAAGGCCGCCATTGACGTGGCTAAGAGATGATTTAAAACTAATTTGAAAGCGCTTCCCATACCATTTTCTCCCATACGAACGACTTTCTTTCCCATCTTGTCTAATAAAGGCTGACATTGCTGAAAATCCGTTTCTTCTCCGCCAACGAGAAAGACTAACTGCGCTTCTTGTGCTTGGTTTTTAGAACCCGCAACGGGGGCATCGAGAAAGCGAATCTGTTTTTCCCGTGCCTCTCGTGCCATTTCCCGGGAAAAAGAAGGATGAACTGTACTGCAATCAACCCATAAAGAATTGGGGGCTAAATGTGCTAAAAAGCCGTCTTTGCCGAGAGCAGTTTCTTTCACCGCTTCGGGATGGGCAAGCATGGTAAATAAGATTTCAACTTGGCTGGCAACTTTAGCAGGATTTTTGGCTTCAATTGCGCCCTTTTCTATTAGAGGAATCGCTTTTTCGGGCGATCGATTAAAGATAACGAGTTGATACCCTTGCTGTTGTAAATTTGCAGCCATGCGACTGCCCATAATTCCCAGTCCGATAAATCCAATCTTCATTTTGACTTCCCATTGAGCAACGATCGCACTATATCCGACTGCTTTTGCTCGTCGCCTTATCATATGTTAAGAAGAGACAGGAGAAGCGATCGCTTTTCGCAGGCGAGAGAGGGAAACTTCGGTAATTCCCAGATAGCTGGCGATATGATATTGGGGAATGCGGCTGGCGAGTTGGGGATGCTGGCAGATAAAATCGATATAGCGGTCTTTCGCAGTTTGTTGCAGCAAACTTCGCATTCTTAATTCTTTGCGAATTAAGAGGGTTTCGGCTAAATGACGACCGATGCGATCGAAGAGGGGATCTTCGTCAAAAAGTTGAATAAAATCGCGATATTGTGCTACTAAAATAACACTCGCCTCTAAGGTTTCTACGCCGTAAATCAATGGCAATTCAAGGGCAGAAGCTGCGAGAGGGGCGGCAAATTGATTTTCAGCAATAAAGGCTTTATTTGTTTCTTTTCCTTCTTCGGAAATATAATAAACCCGAAATAGTCCTTTGCAGGTGAAGTAAATTTCGTGAACAGTATCCCCCGGTAAGGCAATTATATCGCGATCGCGGAATGTCCGCAGTTTAAAAATTGAAGCCAAGCGATGCCATTGAGAGAGAGAGAGGGTGACGCTTTGAGATAACTTCGCTTTGAGTTGCTGATAATATAAGGAATCTTCTGGCTGACCCATTTTAAAATTTAGTCCAAAAAATTACACTGAGGCCGAGATCGTGCCTCAGTGTAATTTTACAGGATTGAGAATACTTACAACAGGAAAGCGTTATACTTGCACTTGTTTGCGAGTGAAAGCGCGATCGCACAGTGTCCCCAGCAAAAACCCGACAGTACAGAGAATCAAACCGTAGACATTAATGCCTAAATCGAGGGCATATCGTCCCGCACCGATCGCGATCCACTCCGGGAAAATTTGCAGAGAAAAAGCACTTTCGACCACTCGCAATACTCCTAAACCCAAGCCGATCCAAAAAGAAAAATTAAAACTCCAGCATCCTGCATTGGGAATAAAAGCTAACAAGAAAATTGGCGCTAAACCCATTACCATCGTGCCGCTAATCGTCGTCGCCAAAATAATCGCCGGGCCGACTTTATCGCCTAAATAAATACCCAATAAGGGCAAGTTTCCAAGAATAGCGATCGCGATCATTGCCCAACGTCCGAAACGCGCCTCGGATTCTTCCGGTTTTCCCTGTCGATTCGACCAATCTCGCGCGGTTAATTTAGCAACGCTGGAAAAGGTAGAATCTAAAGTAGACCCGGCACTGGTAAGCATAATGGCATTAAACACTAAAAGTAACGGCAAACCGAATAATTTTGGTACGGCTAAAGTTGCCTTTCCTTCAACTCCCAAACTCAGCGCATAAAGTCCTACGCCACTAAAAAGTAAGATAAAAGCACCGCTTACCAATCCTGCTAAAATAAACCCTTTTAACATGGTTTTTGGAGAGGTGATGAAGGCGCGATCGGTGAGTACCGGATCGTGAAAGGGATAGCTAAAAATTTGTACGAAAGCCAATCCGCAAAATGTCAAACCCGCCTGATTCGTCTCGGCATCCACAACGGGTAATCCTTCAGTAACAAAACCCGGTGTTAGTACGGCTAAAATAATCACCAATAAAACTGCCGCAAATAACATTTGCATCCCGTCGGTTAATAGACTGCTGCGGAGTCCTCCCCACAAGCTATAATAGACAGTAAAAGCCGTAACGAGGAGGGCAGCTAACCAATAACCTGCACTACCTTCAGTGCCAAAATAGAGAGAGAAAACTTTCGTATTTGACCAAACTTCATTAAAGAGACGAATGGCGATCGCAATGAGAAAGAACTTCGCGCACCAAGCCCCATATTTATTCACCAAGAATTCTGGCAGAGAATGAAAGCCCCAACGCTTGCGAATGTAAAAAATAGCGATCGCGGCAGTAATAAAACTCAGATAATAAATTGCATAGCCAATCCCTCCAGCAATCCCAAAAGATTGAGCTAAACTCGCAGCATTATCGATGGATTTTGCAAAAATCCAACTAATTGCCGCACTCGATACCAATAACCACAAACTCGGAGCTTTGCCACTGGCAGATTCTCCGTGAAAAAATGATGAAGCCGAAACTCGTTCAGGGGTTGTTCTTTGTACGAGTTGATAAAGAAAGAAACCGTAACCGGCTAAAAGCGTCCAAGTCAAAATTAAAGCCATAATTCAATTCAAAATTCAAAGTTTAAAATTCAGAATCTGGGAGTTTAAACAACCCATTGCGTGTTAGATTCGCAGGCGAACTGCTTTTTCTGCTTCAGGTAAAACCTCCCCGCAAGTCGTCCAGATTCCTTGCTGTAAGGATTCGCGAAATTCAACGGGTAATCCTTCTTTTTCCATCAGAGAAACAACAGACTCGACATCATAATCGAGAGGAATTAAACGTGGTTGTGGTGTTTTTTCTGTTGCTGGAAAGTCCGCGATCGCGTAGTAAACGTGGCGTTTTCCTTCGTGGGGAGGTCTGCCTAAAACTCCCACATTCAACCAAAATCCTGCCTCGACGCAACGCAGCCAAGGCAGTCCCGAATGCGTGCAACAAATTCCAGTAACTTGCCATTGTCGCAAATTCTTTTCAATTTGACTATCTTCTGTTTCCGATTCCCACACAAATTCGTTGACTTGTTGGGGACTGCCATGACAGAGTAAAAGAGAAATTCCCCGCCATTGCAAGCGAATTAGATCGGGTAGGGTTTTCAGCCACTCGCGATGGTGAGAAGAAGTCTTTATAAAGGTATAATCGTAGCTGAGTTGGGCAAAATGGCGATCCCTCGGGTCTGAATAACCGCAACCGCAGTCTCTTTCCCCATAACCGATCGCGTAGTCGTAGTTTCCTTGCAAACAGATAATTTCTGCCGATCGCAGGAGATCGAGGGTGCGATCGGGGCAAGGTCCAAAACCCCCTGCATCTCCCAAGCAAAAGCGATATTTTATATCTTTGGTTGCTTCTAGAAAGGCTTCTACAGCACTGAAATTACTGTAAGGGCCACCGCACAGGGCAATTTGCGTACATTCATCGGGCAAAACAATCGTATCGATCTCGAACATGGTGGAGAGTGAGAGAGGGTGCAAAGCTGGGTTTAGCTTAGAAATGACGACTGAATTTTCCCTGAGAGGAGGATTTGTGGAAGTTTAATGAATCTTGAGATTGTCCTTCGAGGGATAGAGAAAAGCGATCGGGCATTTTTCTCCGATTGTCCGGAAATGAATTTGCACTCTCTGTAGAGTTGAGTAATAAATGCACTCTGATTCCTTTCCTCCTTGGCTATTCCAGTCAGGGAGTTTTTATTTGGACTGTAGAAAAATTATTGCCCATTATCCGGAATCTAGAATATAATCTCAGTAGATGAAAATTGGTAGATATATCATTGCGATTCTCAAGTTTGCGAGATGAGTTCTAAAGCGCGTGAAACCCGACGAACGCTGGATTCTGCGATGTTCCATCTAGTTGAGAAACGCTTCATCCCTTTTCCTGTCCTCGATTCTGGCGATGGTTTTCGCGATCGAGGACTTTCTATTTTATGTTTTCCCTGTCTTAATTTTTGCCAATCTGCGCGTCGGTCATGGGAGATCGCTAATCTGACATCGAGCGCTAAAGCCAACCCCGCAACCAGTAAACAACAAAACCGATATATTCTTTCATTGCTTTGGTGGCTCTTTGCAAGCGATCGACATCGGGAATAAAGTTGAGGATCAGCGCTTTAACACTCCGATTCGGTTCTTGCAAGAGTTGTTCGGTGATGAGAAAATCCGTGGGTGCGGGGATGGCTTCGATCTGTTGCTTTTTAAAAATAGCCAGCGATCGCGGCATGTGCATGGCGGATGTGACCAACAAAACCCGCTTCATGTTGCGCCGTTTTAAAATTTTAGCCACATTAACCGCATTTTCATAAGTATTTAACGAGTCTGGTTCTTGTAAAATCGCTTTACCTGGAACGCCGATCGCTTCTAAAAAGTTTTCCGTATCCGAGGCTTCAGGGGGTCCGCCTCCTCGCCATTGCACCCGTCCCCCCGAAGCAATAATAAAAGGCGCTTTTCCCTCGCGGTATAAATGAGCGGCAAAAAGAGCGCGATCTCCTTGTTCGCTCACTTCAACCGTAGAACGAGGCGGAGAAATCGGACGCAGAGAACCGCCGAGTAACACGATCGCATCGGCTTGAGGAAGTTCCCCTTCGGGCAAATATTTCCATTCTAAAGATTGCACGATTGCATTACTGACCCAACCATTTCCGGATAATAATAAAATCAGTAGAGCTAGGGCGATGGGAATGGGAGTCCAGCGCGGCCGAAACCAGTGGATTAGAAGAGCGATCGCCAGCAAGACACAAGTAAATCCAAGGGGATATAAAAATAAAGGGAGGAGTTTGGAAAAATAGACAAACATATATTTTGTTGTTTGTTGTTTGTTGTTTGTTGTTGGCTAACTGTACTGAGCTTTGTCGAAGTTTTGGTTATGTCTGAGTTGAGTTGCGATCGCGAGATTTCCGATACAATGATACAGAAGTTCATTTTCTGGCATAACTCGAGAATTTATTTTTGTCAACAAATCACGAGAATTACTTTATATCCCTTTATCTCTCGACAAACACCAACCCACCCCCCAACCCCCTCCCAAGAGGGGGAATTACTAACAACTAATAACCAATCAACAATATGCTCGACCTTACTAAATTAGCGCGACAATTACCGGGAATGAGCAAGCATTTGCAACAGGAAGCTAAAATAAGTCACCAACGCTTGGAAAAAGCGCGATCGCTATTAGAAGAGACCCGATATCGCCAACAAGAACTCATCGAAATTCAAGAAAAGTGGCGCGATCGCTTAATTTTTGCTGCCGCGACTCCCGTAGAACCCATCGATACTTGCAAAGATTTACAACCTCCCGCCGAAAAACACAGCGTATTTGCCACGGATGGCTCCCAAATTGCCCCCTCTCACCACGAAATTGCCTATTGCTATTTGGTCAATGTCGGGCGCGTCATGCTGCATTACGGGCAAAGTTTGCACCCCCTTCTCGATAGCATTCCCGAAGTATTTTACAAAGCCGAAGACTTACACGCTTCAAGACAATGGGGCATTCGCACGGAGGAATGGATGGGGCATCGCCGGACGGTTTCCGAGGCACAAATGCTGACAGAAATGGCTTGTAAGTGGGTTCTGCCTCCGGGTGCTCACTCCGACCCCAATTTAGCGATGGTCGATGGATCCTTGGTGTATTGGTTTCTGGATGGAATGCCGACAGAAGCCCGCGATCGCCTGCTTCCACCCATTTTACAAGCATGGGAACAATTGCGAGCCAATCGCATTCCCCTCATGGGTTATTTGAGTGCTTCTCGTCACGTCGAAGCCACTAATTTTCTCCGTCTTTGTGCCTGTCCTTATGAAAATCCCGATTGCTTGACCCATTGCGATTCTAACGCCTCTCTCGGAGGAGCAAAACTACGCAACCGCCTGCCCTGTCAGGTCGTCGAACCCCTGCGAGACTCCACTTTATGGGTGCATTTTCTACAACCCGGCCAGCGCGGGGCATTATGGAAAAGTCAGGCGAAAATTCTCGATTTATATCCAGAGTCCTTACAAGTTTACTTTTGTTACGTTCACGTCGGCACGGAAGTTGCGCGAATTGAAGTCCCGCGCTGGGTTGCCGAAGATGAGGAATTATTCGAACAGTCTTTGAGTATTATGTTAGGTCAAGTTTATAAAGGAGCAGGCTATCCCGTGGCGATCGCGGAATCTCACAATCAAGCCGTCGTGCGCGGGGGCGATCGCGCTCGCTTTTTTACCCTCCTTGAAGACCAAATGCTAAAAGCAGGATTGCGAAATGTGGGAACATCCTACAAAGATCGCTCGAAGAAACGCTTAACGGCTTAGTTCGAAACCTACCCTAGCCCCTCCCAAGAGAAACCCACCCCTAGCCCCTCCTCGGAGGGAAACAAGAAGGGAGAAACTAATAACCAACAACCAACAACTAACAACCAACAACCAACAAAATTTTGCTACAGTAAACGTTCGAGACAAATTCGAGAGTAATGCACGTTTTAAAAAACTGGTGGCAGAAGTTTGAGAAATATCCCCAGCAGAATGGGTGGATTTCTGGAATTTTACTAGGAGTTACTTGCTTTGTTGCTTTTTTGTGGTATTTGGGCAGCACTGGTTTAGTCGATGAAACCGAACCCTTATTTGCCGAAGCCGCTCGCCAAATGAATGTTACGGGGGATTGGATCACGCCCCATTTTAACGGGGCGACTCGCTTCGATAAACCCCCTCTCGTCTATTGGTTGATGGCGATCGCCTATAAAATTGTCGGAACGAATGCTTGGGGGGCGCGTTTGCCCTCTGCTCTAGCCGCGATCGCCCTGACAGTTTTTGGCTTTTTTACCCTACGAAAATTTGGTTTTCCTTCCCCGCGATCGGTCACAAAAGAACCAAACTCCCCTCAAACTCAGCGCCAACTTTGGCTTTCCGCTTGGATTGGTTCGGTAATGATGGCACTCAATTTACAAACAATGGTTTGGGCGAGAACTGGAGTCTCAGATATGCTCCTTTCTGCCTGTATGAACGGTGCAATTTTTTGCTTTTTCTGGGGCTATTGTTCAGTTACGAGTGAAGAATCTAAACAACAAACAACAAATCCTTGGTATATTGGCTTTTACGTGCTTTTGGCTTTAGCGGTTTTAACGAAAGGTCCAGTGGGTATTGTTTTGCCCGGATTGACGATTTTTGCGTTCTTATTTTATGTGGGAAAATTTTGGGAAGTTGCTAAAGAAGCAAAGTTGATTTTCGGGGCAATTCTATTCGGTGTTATTACGATCCCTTGGTTTGTAGCTATAACTTTAGCGAATGGAAAGGCTTATATTGATACTTTTTTTGGCTATCATAATATCGAACGCTTTACTAATGTTGTGAATAAGCATTCAGCACCTTGGTATTTTTATTTTCTAGTGGTGCTGGTTGGTTTTCTCCCTTGGTCGTTATATTTACCTCTTGCTATTTCAAAGTTGCGGGTTTGGCGGCGTTCTTTTTGGCAGAAGCAACCGCGATCGGCTCATCTCGGTTTGTTTGCATTTTGCTGGTTTATCGCGATCTTTCTCTTCTTTTCTATTGCCGTCACCAAACTTCCCAGCTACACCTTGCCTCTGCTCCCCGGTGCCTCAATTCTGGTGGGATTGTTTTGGAGTCAGGAATTAACAACAGAAAACAACAGTTGCAAAAATTGGGGCTTGTTCGCCACTGGAATTATTAATGTTGTTTTCGGTATTTTGCTACTGGTTGCTTGTCTCTACGGCCCTCATAATATTGGTTACGACCCCATGGCATTGGATTTAAAAGAACGAGCCATTGAAAGTATTTTGCCGGAAATTGGTGCAGTTATTTGGGGTTTGGGGACGATCGCGATCGCCGCTCTCCTCTGGCAACAAAAAAACTGGCGCTTGATGTTGTGCGTTAACTTCATTACCCTCTTTTGCTTTATCCTTTTTACGTTAATTCCTGCCTCTTCTTTTGCCGATCGCCTGCGCCAGAAGCCCCTCAGAGAACTGGCACAACTCGCCGGACAAAGTTCGCCACCCCGAGAAGAATTCGTCATGATTGGCTTTCAAAAGCCCAGTGTTGTTTTCTACTCCCAACGTCCCGTCACCTTTTTCTCTCACACTCCTCACTTCGTGCAGCGTTTAAAAGATACGGCAGGCGATCGCCCGGAAAATTATCCCATTCTCATTCTCTCTCGCCCCGACAAAATTCGCGAAAGCAATCTCCAACCCGAAGATTATGAATATCTAGACGGACGAGGAACTTATCAACTCGTGCGCGTCGAACGCGATACAATTTTGCAGCGAAACCCTTAAACAGTTATCAGTTATCGGTTACTGCGATCGCCGAACAATAAGACAATCGTTAAGATATGGGGGGGAGGGGGTAAAATGCGTGATATATTGAGGAAGATTAAAAAAACTTAATAAATCTTTATAAAATCTTGTTTAACAATCCCCTATTTTCCTCTGCCTTTACATGGCTGGCAGCACGACAGCGTTATTTTCCCTCCAAGGCCAATTCGCTCCTCATGCAATACCCTTTTGAACGCCGTCAGCTTTGGCGTGTTTTTGCCGCATCAGGTTTTCTTGTTTCCGTACCGGTATTCTTTCAAGCCCCTTTGGTTCGCTGGTTGCCCGAACTGAGCCTGTTGTTGACAACAGCTTGGCTGGCACTGGCCTGGTATCTTCTCAGATCTGCTAAAACCCAACTGTGGGGAGATTTATTGCTCGGATTCTGTTGGAGTTGGCTGGCTGGGTCGCTATATTGGGGTTGGCTGCGTCAGGAGCCTTTTTTGCATCTGCCTGTAGAAGCGATCGCCATGCCCATTACCCTTTGGGGACTCAAGCAGGGTTGGGGAAAAATCGGCCATCTTTTCTACTTGGGGTCTCTCTTGGGAACGGCAATTACCGATCTATACTTTTACTTAACCGGACTTATCCCCTACTGGCGGCAAGTGATGGCAGTACGACCGGAATTTGCCCCGGATATCCTCCGTGGGGCTGTCTCTCGAGTGGAGACCCCTTGGGGCTTAGGTTGCGCCCTCGGATTGCTCGCCTTATTATTTATAGCGGGAACGCGATCGCTCCAAAACCCTCAACTTCATTGGTGGGCTTTTAGCGGTGCCGTACTCAGTACCATTTTAGTGGATGGCTTGTTCTGGCTGGCAGTTTCCCAGGCTTGAGCGGCCTCAGAATTTGGGAAAAAAGGTAATCTCGGAGAAAGATCGACAGATTTCCGATGCGGATTCCCCAGATCGCCTCTAAAATGTAACCGGGAAACCCCCTACCTTGCATTCGGCCTTTATCTTAAATTCCCGCATGACTCCGGGATCTACCCCTTACCTCATTCTTCGCACTGCCAGTGGCAATCGCTATCTTCCTTTGGTCGGTCGCAATCACTGGACGGTAGGACGCAACGAAGATAATCACTTTGTCATTCGGGATCGCTGGATTTCCCGGAATCATGCCATGCTGCAATGTACCGAATCCGGAGATTTTTACCTCATCGACCTGGGCAGTCGCAATGGCACATTTGTTAACGGCCGTCGGGTCAGCATTCCTGCCATTCTCAAAAATAGCGATCGCATTACTTTCGGACAAACAGAATTAGCCTTTCACTGTCCCCCTAAAGATATCCCCAACGATTCCGACTTCGTTGGCAAAGAGACTTCAACCTCGGTACTTCACGTCCGTCGCTTAATGTCGGTCATGGTGGTGGATATTCGTGATTTTACGGTTTTAGCGCGCAAACTCGACGAAAAAATCCTCTCTAGTTTAATCGGGGACTGGTTTCGGCAAGCTGGGGGCATTATTCGCGACTCGGGCAGTTGGGTAGATAAATACATCGGCGATGCCGTCATGTCCCTCTGGTTTCACGGGGAAACCGCCATTGCCAAAGAGGAAATTATTTCAATTTTCCAAGCCATTAGCGATCTCAACAAAATGACCCACGATCTCGGCAATCATTATCCCCTGCCCTTTCAACTGAGAATTGGGGCGGGGATTAATACGGGCTATGCAATGGTAGGTAATACGGGAACTGGCGATCGCCCGGATTATACTGCGATCGGCGATACGGTGAACACAGCGTTTCGCTTGGAGTCTTGCACGAAACAGATTCAACGAGATATCGCCCTCGGAGAGACGACCTACGATTATTTGACAGAATTAGGAATTGCCGAACAACGCTTTCGCCAGCACGTCGTCCGTCTCAAAGGCTACGAAACCCCAACCATTACCTACGCTTCCAGTTTTGAAGAGTTAGATAACTTCCTCTTAGATAAATTCCTCTGGGATAACAAAGTGCTTTAGTTATTGGTTAAGCCTTCTTGCACTCCCTTTCTTGCTCTCCCCCTCTTGGGAGGGGGTTGGGGGCTAGGGGGTGGGTTTTCATTGGGAACCCAATAACCAATAACCAACAACAAACAACCAAAAAAATCTATAACGAACTCGAATCGAGGCTTTCTGCTTCTCCTTCCGTTTGTGGGAGATGCAAGCCACATTCTTGTTTTAAGCCGTGGAAGCGGGTGTCTCGTTCGTCTTCTCCTGCCATAAGCGGACGACTCGAATGCCAATCCCCTACTGTTACATAACCTTTGTCGAAGAGGGGATGATAGGGTAAATCGTTCGCCATCAAATATTGATAGATGTCGCGAGAGTGCCAGCGCAGAATCGGCAAAACCTTATAAATATCTGATTGGATATTAACAAAATCGAGGGTTTTGCGGTGGTTGGTTTGATTGTTGCGCAGTCCCGCCAGCCATGCCGTCGCCCCTAATTCTTTGAGGGCGCGTTGCATGGGTTCAACCTTACGAATTTTATCGTAATGGTTGAGGCTTTCCACGTCTTGTTTTTCCCAGAGTTTGCCCTGAAGCGCTTCCATCCGCGCCGGACTGAGGGGGGACTGATAAACTTGTAAATTGAGGTTGAGACGTTTGGTCAATTCGTCGGCAAAGCGATAGGTTTCTGGGGGTAGATAGCCTGTATCGACCCAAATCACGGGAATATCGGGAACGACGCGAGTGACTAGATGTAGCATCACGGCGGATTGAATGCCAAAACTGGTACTCATGACCAAACCACGACCGAATGTTGCTGCACTCCACTGCACGATTTCTGTAGCGTTGGCTTTCGTGTCAGCAAAGTGACGATTGAGGGCGTTTAAATCTTTAATTTGCGGTGCTTCGGCTTCAATGCTGGGGGTCGCGGCGGAAGTGTTGTCACTATCTTCCTGCCGAGTGATGGCATTTGCGAAGGGGGTTGTTGTCATGATGGAGTGTAACTCCCTTGGTTCAATTCTGCTTCTCAGTTTACACCTATCGAAAAATGAATCCCCTGTCAAGGCGTGGGGAAATCTTGACAAGAGGGGGCTGATTCTACTGGCACGACCTTCGCGATGAAAGTACGGTCTTCTCTACGCTCGCCTAGTAAGGAAAGGGCAAACGGTGCAGGGCAAATGGCAAACGATCGAGACAGCGATCGCGATCGCATTCTTTTAAGAGTTTTAAGTTTAGACAATCCTAGGGATAAAACGCCAATTGGGGCAGCCCCAAGGTTTCTTCCCAGCCCATGATGATATTCAAGTTTTGTACGGCTTGTCCCGATTGGCCTTTAATCAGATTGTCGATCGCCGACATGACAATAACGCGATCGGTACGCGTATCTACAGCTAAGCCAATGTAACAAGAGTTCGTTCCTGCCGCCCATTTGGTTTGAGGATAAACGCCATTGGGCAAAATCTTCACAAAAGGAGAGGAACGATAGAAAGCGTTATAAATCGTAATAATATCCTCTCGTACCAAACCCGGATCCCGCAATGTGGCGTAAACCGTGGCTAAAATGCCCCGTACCATGGGGATGAGGTGGGGGGTAAATTGTACTTTTACCTCGTGTCCGGCCAGATCGGTGCAAACCTGCTCGATTTCGGGGGTGTGGCGATGCGCTCCGGCAACATTATAGGCGGCCAGAGAATTATCCGCTTCAGCAAGGAGCAAATTAATAGCTGCCTTGCGACCGCCTCCGGAAGTTCCCGACTTAGCATCGATAATGGCGGTTTCGGGGACAATGAGTCCTTGTTTGAGTAGAGGAGCTAAAGCCAGCAAACTAGCCGTACAATAACAGCCCGGACAGCCTATTAGAGACGTTTCTCTAATAGAATCGCGATACAATTCCGGCAAACCGTAAACGGCTGTGGCGGCAACTTCGCGATCGCCCCGCTTCTTTTTATACCAAGTCGAATAGGTCTCTAAATTTTCAAACCGATAATCGGCAGACAGATCGAGGACTTTACACCCTTTTTCGAGGAGTTTGGGTGCCATATCGCAAGCCAACCCATTGGGTAGTGCTAAAAAGACGGCTTGACAGCGATCGCCGATAACCTCCAAATCGATTTTTTCCACTTTCAGATTGAAGCGATCGCGCAAATGCGGATACAAATCGCCAAATTCTTTCCCGGCGCTACTGTCTCCCCCGACATAAACGATTTCCACGCGGGGATGATCTAACAGTAATTTAACCAATTGCACGCCCCCATAGCCGGAAGCGCCCACAATACCCACGGGAATGCGATCGGAATGACTCATAGGGTTGATTTTCCTAAAATTTTTCATACATTGGCTGCATAGTACCAAATTTGTTGTTGGTTGTTTGACTCCTAATCCCCCACACCTTCCCATTACCCATCACTCACTCCTACAAATTGTTTCAACTTGTATCAAGCCTGCAACAGATTTGTTCGGAAGTCCATCAGATCGGCTATGGTTATGGAGGGACAATTAATTGTTAAAACATTATTAAGTTTTTTGTATTCCGTGTAGAACCCTTGTTTCAGTGAATCAAACCATGACTCCCAATCTATTGCGTCAACTTTGGTCGGTTGTTGAGACAACCCACGCCCCTGCCATTTTGGGGCGAGACGATGCCAGCCTAGTCGAGTGGTTATTAGAACAATTAGAACAGAAGCGATCGCTCGAAGGTCACGAAACCGAACTCCTGAGCGACTACATTCGTTCGAGAACCGCCCTGATCCGCGATTTAGCCGCCCAACGCTAAATTCAAGATCGGGTCGTATCCGGCAGCCCCGAAGCGGGTGCGATCGACCCAAATATTCTCCTACCCAAATATTTTCCTAAAGAGAGATTTTTACAATTTTTTCTCAGAATTTCAATAATTCTTCACAGCTTGTATTGATTTACACTTCCATTGTGCTTAACCTGATAGAGATTGATTAAACTATCAGTACCGTTTAACAAGTGGTGTGTAACATCAAAATGCGAAAATTTAGTTCTTTTTTATTAACCGCAGCGATCGCTATCTCTTTTGCAGCTTGTGCAACTGCCCCGGAAACATCTGATGGCAGCGAAGATGGCGACGGAGAAAGCACGACGGCAACCTCAGATAGCCGTTTGGATGCTGTCAAAGAAGCCGATATCCTCAACTGCGGCGTAGATGGCGGTATTCCGGGCTTTAGTTTTGTGGACGAATCTGGAGAATATTCCGGTTTGGATGTGGATATCTGTAAAGCCGTTGCTGCTGCTGTATTGGGGGATCCCGATAAAGTCGAGTATCGTCGCTTAGACTCCACCGAACGCTTTACAGCATTATCGGGTGGAGAAGTCGATATGCTCTCCCGTAACACGACTTGGACTCTCAACCGCGATACGGAAGTCGGAATGGAATTTGCACCGACGACTTTCTATGACGGTCAAGGCATGATGGTTCGCCAAGATAGCGGACTGGCAACATTAGAAGATTTTGATGGCAAAGCCGTTTGTGTAGAAGCTGGAACGACCACGGAATTGAACTTGACCGATAAGATGCGGAAAGCCGGAGTTAGCCCAGAAGTCAAGACCTTCCAAGCCGCCGATCCTGCTTATGCAGCTTACGATGACGAACTCTGCGATGGTTTCACCTCCGATAAATCGCAATTGTTGGCTCGCCGCAGCACCCTTTCCAATCCCGACGACCACATCTTATTAGATGTAACCATGTCCAAAGAACCCCTCGGTCCCGTGACCATCAATAATGATTCCGAGTGGTTTGATGTGGTGAAGTGGGTGACTTACGGTTTAATCGAAGCAGAAGAACTCGGCATTACCTCCGAAAATGTCGAAGAGATGACAGAGAGCGAAGATCCCACGATTAGGCGTTTCTTGGGCGCAGAAGGGGATTTAGGTGGAAACATGGGCTTGGACAATGATTTCATGGTGAATGTCATTTCTAGCGTCGGCAACTATGGCGAAATTTACGAGCGCAACTTGGGAGCAGATTCCCAGTTCAACCTCGATCGCGGCTTAAACGCCCTGTGGACTGAAGGCGGCTTACTCTATGCCCCTCCCTTCCGCTAAACCCCTTGTAGCGTAGCTGTAAAACCCCCTGTTTTGGGGGCGCTACGCTTATCGTCCAATATTGATAACTGATAACTGATAACTGATAACTGAAAAAATGAGTTCTCCCGAAACCAGTATTCCCCTGTGGCGAGATGATCGCTTCTGGAAAGTTGCCTTACAAATTCTTGCCGTTCTTGTCGCGATCGCTGTTTTTAGTCTGCTCGGGCATAACTTAAATGTCAATTTGGCACGAGAAGGTAAAGAACTGGGGTTTAACTTTTTAGGGTCTCAAGCCTCTTTTGCGATCGGTACCGATAATCTAACAGGATACGATCCGAGCGATCCCGTCAAGGGAACCTACTTTCAAGTCATGCTGGCGGGTTTTGTCAATACCTTGCGGGTGGTAGTCCTCGGCATTATCCTGACCACAATCTTGGGAATTGTGGCGGGAGCGATTAGTTTTTCAGAAAATTGGCTGCTGCGAAAAATCAGTCAAATTTATGTAGAAATTGCCCGCAATATTCCCGTGCTGGTGCAATTATTATTCTGGTATTTGGCTGTTTTTGCCAAGTTCCCCAGAGCCGATGAGAGATTATCTTTTTTTAATATCATTTACGCCAGCAAACGAGGGATTTATATGCCCTGGCCCGGAGAGGCAGGACGCTTTTGGATCTGTGCGATTATTTTAATTGTTGGCGCGATCGCGGCATTTTTTATCTTGCAATGGCGGACTAAATTGATGGTAGAAGGAGGACAATCCGGTCAGCCCCAAGCGATCGCGTTGTGGGTGATGGCAGCGATCGCTTTTTTAATTTTACTCTTTGGTTTGGGCTGGGAATTTCCCTCAGAACCCGAAGAAGTGGGGCAAATTGAAGGGGGTTTGCGCCTGACATTAGAGTTTAGCGCCTTATTGGTGGGTTTAGTCTTTTATACCGCCGCGTTTGTTTCCGAAATTGTCAGAGCCGGGATTCAATCAGTTGCGAAAGGTCAATGGGAAGCTGCGAGAGCATTGGGTTTGCATTCCGATTTAACCATGCGTTTGGTGGTCTTTCCCCAAGCCTTACGAGTGATGATTCCCTCCCTCAATAGCCAATATCAAAACCTCGCCAAAAACTCCAGTTTGGCACTGGCGATCGCCTACCCGGATATCTATTCGGTCTCCAATACCACGTTTAACCAAACCGGTCGCCCAATTGAAGTCATGATTTTAGTGGCTCTGACCTATTTAGCAATGAATGCGGTCATTACCGTTGGCATGAACCAACTCAATCGCACCGTTCAATTACGAGAACGATAATTGTTTGATTATTGCCAGTAACCAAATTCCCGATAACTGATAACTGATAACTGAAATGACTGTTATTACGCCTCAAAATCCCGATCCTAATATGGCTCCCCCGGCGGAAATTCGGGATTCGCCCATGAATTGGATTCTCAAAAATCTCTTAACACCTTGGTATAATGCTCTCATTACTCTCATTATCGTAGGAATTTTTGGGTATTGGTTTTATGGTTTCAGTAGCTGGGCATTAACCGAACCTCTGCAAACTATAAGAACCGATCTAATCCATAATCAATTCATTTTAAAAAAGTTTCTTTCTAAAATTTTACTGGTTTTACTGTTTTGGGTTCCCGATCATCCCAATCCTGCACAATGGCCAGTAATTCCCGCTAACTTGCATCTTTTCGGCGTAGGACGCTATCCCGACGAACAATACTGGCGGCTTTGGATTTTGGCCAGTATTATTGTCATCTTTGCTGGGATTTCTTGGGGAACGATCGCTCGCAATACCGCTAATATTTTCAGTCGCAATACTTTAATTGGTCTGGGAGTTTCTGCCTTTGTTGCTTTTATTTTCCCCATTCCTTTTCCCTATCGATTAGGAATTATTGGGTTACTACTCGTATTGGCGATCGCGGCTTGGGGTGGTCAGGAAATTAGCCGTCGAATCCCCGGACTGGGGAAATTTGTCGGCTTGAATTGGTTTTTGGTTTATATCATTGGACTCTGGTTAATCGGGGGCGGTTTTGGACTCGAAAGTATTAGTACCAGCCGATGGGGTGGTTTAATGCTAACAGTTCTCATGGCAACTATTAGCCTTGCCCTTTGTTTTCCCATTGGCGTTCTTCTGGCATTGGGAAGGCAAAGCGCTTTACCCGTGATTCGACTCTTTTCAGTGGTCTATATCGAACTCGTTCGCGGTATTCCTTTGATTGCCGTCTTGTTTATGGGTCAGGTTATGATTCCCCTGTTTTTGCCCGAAGGAATGCGACCCGATCGCGTCTTGCGAGCCATTATCGGTTTAACCTTATTTAGTGCTGCTTACGTTGCAGAAGACGTGCGGGGGGGACTGCAAGCCATTCCTCGCGGTCAAGCGGAAGCCTCGAAAGCCTTGGGTTTAAATCCAGCCTTAACGACATCATTAATCGTTCTCCCGCAGGCACTGAAAGCCGTGATTCCCGCGATCGTCGGTCAGTTTATTAGCCGTTTTCAGGATACGACCCTGTTATCGATTGTCGGCGTAGAAGAGTTTTTAGGCATTAGTCGTTCGGTTCTGGCAAATCCTAATTTTCTCGGTCGCGCTTCTGAGGTGTTACTGTTCAATGGCTTAGGATTTTGGATTTTTTGTTATGCCATGTCTGCGGGAAGTCGATATATTGAAAAACGCTTGAATACGACCCATTAAGCCAGATTAATTCACCCAGACAAACCCATTAATATGTCTTCGCAATTCAAGTTAATTTAGTATTATAGCAAGTCCATTTGAGTTATAAACAAATCGGTGTCTAACAAAATCTTCAAGTTCAGGTGTGGAACTGGCATCTTGCCAGTGTTTGAGAAAAATAGAAACAGGCTGGAAGCCTGTTCCACTGGTTTACAATTCATTTAGGCTTGCTATACCCCTTTTTTAAACCCAACCCATTTCACGGAGTAACGATTATGAACGGCCACCCTCTCACCAAAAATGCACAAGATACCAATGGCACGGTTGATAGAGAAGAGATGATTATCGCTCTCGACGTGCATAAATGGTATGCCAGCAATCAATTTCACGTCCTGCGCGGCGTGAGTTTGACGGTGAATAAAGGGGAAGTGGTGGTGGTAATGGGACCTTCAGGATCGGGAAAATCGACGTTTATTCGCACCTTTAACGCCCTTGAGGAATATCAAAAAGGCAAAATTATGGTAGATGGCATCGAACTCTCCCACGATTTAAAAAATATTGATGCCATTCGTCGGGAAGTGGGGATGGTTTTTCAGCAATTTAATTTGTTCCCTCATTTAACTGTCCTGCAAAATGTGACCCTCGCCCCCATCTGGGTGCGCCGCCGCAAAAAAGCAGAAGCCGAAGCGATCGCCATGCAACTCTTGGAAAAAGTCGGCATTTTGGAACAGGCGAGAAAATTTCCCGGACAGCTATCCGGGGGACAACAGCAACGGGTGGCGATCGCCCGGGCCCTCGCCATGCAGCCGAAAATCATGCTCTTTGACGAACCCACCTCGGCATTAGACCCGGAAATGGTGAAAGAAGTTTTGGATACCATGCGATCGCTGGCCAGTGAAGGTATGACGATGGTGTGCGTTACCCATGAGGTGGGATTTGCCGAAAATGTCGCCGATCGCGTGGTCTTGATGGCAGATGGATTATTAGTCGAAGAAGCCACACCTGACAAGTTTTTCAACAATCCCCAACACGATCGCACCAAGCAATTTTTATCGCAAATTTTGTAAAGGTGAGGTTCGAAGCCTTTCTCCTCCCAGACCCTACTGAATCTGAGTACAATTAAAATCTAAAAAGCCGCGCTATTGCCTTCCCCACAGCGAAAGCGCGGCTTTTTTATGGCTTCCTCTTGACCGACCAGTCGGTCAATACTTAAACTGGAAGAAAATCTCCAGCCGTTCCCATTCCTCGTTAAGATTAAAAAAAGTAAAAAAACATTAAGATTTTTTTTAGATTTCCGTTTCCCCAGCATTTCTATGTTTAAGTCTCGTTCCTCTCCCCTGCAATGGCTCGTCGGCAAACTGCCCGTATTCATCGGGATCGGCATCGGTCTGGCGATCGCGGTAATTGCCGGGCAATTTATGTCTCCTTCGGCCTCGGAAACCCAAAGTGCATCGAATTCAGCTTCCAATTCAGCAGAAACCCCATCAGAGCGATCGCCGGGTAAAGCCCAAACCATTACTGCCGCCGAAGCACGACTCGCCCCCGTTAATCGTACCCTCGAAGCCACGGGGACGGTAAATGCGTTTGAACTCATTCCCGTTCTCTCCCAAGCCACCGGACGGCAAATCGTCCAAGTTTTGGTCGAAGAAGGGGCAGCCGTGGAAACCGGGCAAACCCTTGCCATCCTCGATAGTAGCGTTCTGAGGGCGCAACTCGCCCAAGCGCGCGCCAGTACAACCCAAGCCGAAGCGCGTTTGGCAGAATTGCGGGCGGGCAGTCGAGTCGAAGAACTGGCACGGGGTCGAGAAGGCGTGAGGATTGCCGAAGCCGGAGTCACGCAGGCGCAATCGGATTTAGAGCTAATCAAGCGGCGGGTGGAACGGAATAAATTCCTCGAAACCGAAGGCGCGATCGCCCGCGATCGCCTTGATGAAATCTTGAATCAAGAAAGAATTGCCGAAGCGAATTTAGCTCAAGCCAAAGCGCGGGTGCAAGATGCGAAAGAGACCCTGAACGAATTGCAACGGGGACCGCGTCCGGAAGTCATTACCCAAGCGCAAGCACAATTGGCTCAAGCGCAGGGTCAAGTACAACTCATCTCCGCCCAACTTAACGATACTCGGGTCGTTGCACCTCGTGGCGGCATCGTTGCCGAACGAAACGCCCGAGTTGGGGATATTACCTCTTCTTCAGATCGCCTCTTTACCATCATCGAAAACGGTCGCCTGGAACTGCTCCTGAGAATTCCCGAAACCCAGATCGGGCAAATCAAATCCAATCAACCCGTCCGCATTACCTCCGAGGCAAACCCGGATTTGCGGTTGATCGGCCGGGTGCGCACCCTCGATCCTCTCGTAGACGAAGAATCTCGGCAAGCCACCATCAAAGTGGACTTGCCGAGGACGGGAGGATTAAAACCGGGAATGTTCCTACGGGGGGCGATCGTCATCTCGGCTGAGTCTGGCGTGACTGTTCCTTCAGGAGCCGCCCTGCCTCAAGATGACGGCAGTGCTATTGTTTTCGTCATTCAAAGCGATAACACTGTTGCCTCTCAACCCGTCACCCTCGGAGCCGTTTTAGCCGACGATCGCGTCGAGATCGTCGAAGGCTTGACCCCGGGCGATCGCGTTGCCGTCAAAGGCTCGCCCTATCTGAAAGATGGGGATTTGGTAGCGATCGCTGAGGAAGAAGGAATAATCAGCGAAGAGTAAACCCACCCC
>JBCCVR010000023.1:0-50443 GCA_039194995.1 Cyanobacteria bacterium P01_E01_bin.42
CGCAACGAACCCAAAATTCAAGTTGACTATTTGGGGCGTGAATTATAATTGGGATTATACCTGCACCTTTTTAACAGTAGCTCGTCCGGGACAATGACTCAAACTCTGATTCAAGAAAGTCTTTCTCTTCCTCCTTTAGAAAATGGCGATCGCTTGACTCGCCTCGAATTTGAGGCGCGTTACGAAAGAATGCCTCATCTGAAAAAAGCGGAATTAATTGAAGGAGTGGTATATATGGGATCGCCTTTACGAATCGAGCAACATGGAGAACCTCATGCTCATATAATGCTCTGGCTTGGTTTTTATAAAGCCTTAACTCCTAACTTACAGTTGGGTGATAATAGTACAGTAATTCTAGATGACGAAAATGAACCGCAACCCGATGCGCTACTGAGAATCAAAAAAGGCGGACAATCGATTGTGAATCAAAAAGGTTATGTTGAGGGTTCGCCAGAACTCATTGCGGAAATTGCCGCTTCTACTGTTTCTATCGATCTCCACGATAAAAAAAGAGCATATCAGCGCGATCGCGTTCAAGAGTATTTAGTTTGGCGATTTTACGATAAAAAAATCGATTGGTTTCGACTGAAAGAAGGTAAATATACTAAACTTCAACCCAACGCAGAAGGAATCATTAAAAGTGAAATTTATCCGGGTTTGTGGTTAGATGTACCTGCATTGCTATCGGGAAATATGGCAAAAGTTCTGGAAGTTTTGCAGCAAGGAATTGCGACAGAAGAGCATCGGGAGTTTGTTAAAAAATTATCTGAATCGGAAAATTGATGTGCGGATTGAAGGCGATCGCTAACCGAGTTTTAGCTATAAATATCGTGAAATTCGATCCCCCTTTTTTAAGGGGGATTTTAATCATCTTATTCCAAAGGCTCTAAAGGCGTAAACTCAAAACCACCTTCGGGGTCTGTAAAATCAAAACTCGGCGGTTGTTCGTTGGTTTGTCCTTCTCCCGGTAAGGATTCTTCTTGTAACGTTGCATTGGTTGATGGAACGTACAATTCTCGAGGAAAATCTTCCGCTTCAATACAAGTATTTAACGCTTGGGGGGGAGTCAGGGGAATTTCTCGACTTAACCCGACGACACAAGCCGATAAGCGCTTGGGGAGCAAACTGCGGCGGCAGTGGTCTAAAGTTGAGAGGGCAAGGGGTTCTAGATCCGTAGAAGCAACTGTAATATTGCCTGCCAACTCCGCCCGAGTTTCCAACACGTTATCGTGAATTTCGACCACGCATTCTGCCAGTTCGAGGGGTCTTCTGACGCGAAAACAGGCAAAGAGGGCAAAAAGTTCATTAATGACCGTTTCTGTATCGATATTGCTGACGCATTCCGAGAGATGGGTGGGTTCTAGGGCTTCGGAACAAGCGATCGCGGTTTGGTCTTCTCTCACACCCACTTCTAATAGTACCGTCGCACATTCTTCAAATTCTTTGGTAAATTGACCGTGACGATAGCGACGGCTGAAGATATCGAAGGCTTCGCTAGGAGTAGCGATCGCAACGGCAGTTAGAGGCAGAAGGGCAGTCAAGCCCGAGGCGATCGCGCGAGAGAAAAACTTTTTCATGGGGGAATAGAGAATAGGGAACACTTCAACTTTGCTCGGGATAGAACGGGAAATGGAGAATACATAGCCCATTCCCCGTTCTGAATGACCAATGTTTAGTATTCTGGCACAGAAGGATCGACTTCTTGACTCCAAGCGCGAATTCCGCCTTTGACGTTGGTTCCCTCAACACCAAAGTCTTTGAGGATGCCTAGCGCTTTTGCCGATCGCCCTCCCATTTTGCAATGGGCGATGAGACGATGGCCATTGAGCAATCCTTTAACCTTCTCAATACCCGGACCCTGTTCGATATCGGGCAGGGGAATGAGAACCGCCCCCGGAATTTTAGCGATTTCGTATTCGTTGGGGTTGCGAACGTCAATTAATAAGAAATCGTCCTTACCACTATCGAGGAGTTCTTTTAACTCCCGCACATTCATTTCTTGCATGGTTTGTCGTTCCTGTTCGGCTGCGGCTTTTGCTTGGGGAATGCCGCAGAATTGTTCGTAGTCGATGAGTTTTTCGATAACCGGGCGAATGGGGTTGGGACGCAACTTTAATTCCCGGAACTTCATTTCGAGGGCGTTATACAGGAGCAAGCGTCCGCTTAAGGTCGTATCTTTGCCCAAAATGATTTTAATGGTCTCCGTGGCTTGAATCGTACCGACAATACCGCATAACACGCCAAGTACGCCACCTTCGGCACAGGAGGGAACCATGCCGGGCGGGGGAGGTTCGGGATACAAGTCCCGGTAGTTGGGACCGCCTTCGTAATTAAAGACTGTCGCCTGTCCTTCAAAGCGGAAAATCGAGCCGTAAACGTTGGGCTTGTCGAGGAGAACGCAAGCATCGTTCGTCAGGTAGCGGGTGGGAAAATTATCGGTTCCGTCCACGACCACATCGTAAGGCTTGATAATTTCGAGGGCATTTTCCGCACTCAAGCGCGTGTTATATAAATCGACCTGACAATCAGGATTGATTTCGTGAATGCGATTTTTGGCCGATTCGATTTTCAGCTTACCCACCCATGAGGTGCCGTGGATGACTTGGCGTTGCAGGTTAGAACTATCGACGATATCAAAATCGACAATGCCGATGCGTCCGATGCCTGCCGCCGCGAGATAGAGTAACAGGGGCGACCCGAGACCGCCGGTGCCGATGCAGAGAACGCTGGCGGATTTCAGGCGTTTTTGCCCGTCCAGCCCTACTTCTGGCAAGATAATGTGACGTGAATAACGTTCGTATTCTTCTTTCGTCAGTTGGATTTCATCCAGATTGGGATTTAACATTGACTGTCGAGTTTAGGGTTCGTATGGGGGCGATCGCTGCGTTTGGGGTAGGGGGGTGCGGCGATCGCCAATTTTTTGGCTGGGGTTATATCATCTTATCCGTATTAAGGGAGATTTTTGCCATTGTTCCATCATCTGTAATGTTTTTTTCCGATGACATTCCCAAACTCAATTTTTGCGGATTGTGGTTGACATTGGTTTTTCATTTCGATATTATTGGAAATATAGAAATGAAAAAAATCGAATGCGATTTTGATCAAACCAAAAAATATGGAAGCAAAACTTGAAAGCGAAGAGGCCGTCAATGCTTTAGCTGCTTTGGCGCAAGTTTCTCGGCTTACCATTTTTCGCTTGCTCGTTCGGCAGGGAATGACGGGAATGCCTGCGGGGGAGATAGCCAAAACGTTGAAAATCCCCCTGCCGACTCTCTCGTTTCACTTGCAACAGTTAAACCAAGCGCAATTGGTTAACTCTCGTCGGGAAGGGCGTTATATCATCTATACCGCCAACTATCCCAAAATGGATTCTTTAATCCATTACTTAACAGAAAACTGTTGTCGGGGAACGGATGAGGGCAATGAAGGCTGCGGGGATTCGGAAAATTTGTTCAAGAATAATCTCGAGGAGATCGCAAAATGAGCGTATTTAAAACCCATGTAGCTCTCAATGTCAAAGATTTACATCAATCTGTTGCATTTTATCAGGCGATGCTCGGTCAATCTCCCATCAAATACAAGGGAGATTATGCCAAGTTTGACTTGGACAATCCAGCCCTCAATCTGAGCTTGGAACTGAACCCGGAACGCCAACCCGGAGGAGCCTTATCCCATTTGGGAATTCAAGTGGAAACCCAAGAAGAAGTACAACAAGCGATCGCCCGTTTCCAAAGTATTGGTCTGGAGTTACGGGAAGATTTGAATACAACCTGCTGTTATGGCGTTCAGGACAAGGTTTGGGTTAAGGATCCCGATGGTAACGAGTGGGAGATATTTGCTTTACTGGTGGCAGATACCCATCCCGCTCGGAATCTAACTCCCAACTCCGAGGAAACAGAGGCAGTTTCCGGTAATGTCTGTTGTGCTACGGATACCCATGCCGAGCGGAATCTAACTTCCGAACCCCAAGAAACGGAAGCGGTTTCCGGTGGTGTCTGTTGTGCTTAGGGCGCATGTCAATCCCTTAAATTTGATATGCCATTAACTGCAATTATTTTGGTTTTTCTCTCGGCAACAACCCATGCAGCTTGGAATTTGCTGGCTCATTCACAGCAAAAAGTAAGCGGAAATCTCTTTTTACGCTATCTTGCGATCGCGGGTTTTGCCGGGCTTCTTTTGGAATTAGTAGCACAGTGGCAAGGAGAGAGTTTCCCCCTTCCGGTTTGGGGAGCAATCCTCCTCTCTGGTGTCGTTCACGCAACCTATTATTTGGGTTTGACGATGGGATATCGTCATGGTAGCTTTACGGTTATTTACCCAGTCAGTCGCGCCCTACCCGTGTTGTTTTTGGCTGGATTTGATGTTTTTCGCGGATACGAACCCTCTTTGCTGGGATGGTCGGGTATTTTGCTCGTCACAATTGGCTGCGCGATCGCGCCTCTCCAATCCCTACAGAAGGCTTCTTGGCGCGATTACTGGAATTGGGCGGCTGTTTGGGTTTTGGCGATCGTCCTCGCAACGGTAGCTTATACGGCGATCGATAAGGTGGCTGTGGATATGTTGCTGCCAAACCCCACGACTTCTTCCCTCCGATACGGACTTTTGCAAGCAACATTTACTGTTCCTTGCTTGTGGCTGATGCTGCAATTTATTGAGGAAGAGCGTCCTAATGCACCCTATCAATTGCCAAGAGCAAATCCGACTTTGAAGACCGATCGCCTCAATTTCCCGGCCGCTCTATTTGCGTTTCTGGCAGACTGGAGACCCGCCATTCTTTTCAGTTTCTTTGTCTTTGGGTCTTACTGGTTTATGCTGTTGGCTTATCAGTTTAGTTCCCATGTCAGCTATCTAACTTCACTGCGTCAGATTAGTATTGTTTTTGGTGTGGTCATCGGAACGTTAATTTTGCGAGAACCCGCCCCGAAACTGCGTATTGGTGCTGCTATTTTGATTACTTTGGGCTGTCTGTGTATCGCTAAAACTTAAGACGAAGCGATCGCTTTGGGTTTTCTTGCAATAGCGAGACCGTGTAACAAGTCTTCTTGTCGGCCGTATTCGATTTTTCCATGCCAGCGATTTACAATATGGTCGTAGTCCGATTGTCCGTATTTTCGGACAAACTCTTGCTCATTTTGGGTGAGTTCGACCAAATTTTCTCGATATAAATCGGCAATCCAAGCCGTAATATCAACGGTTCTAATAACTTCATATCCCAACTCTCTTAGCAAGCGATCGCACTCGTATAGCGTTTGCAAATAGTAGTTGCAAACGTCCATGTAATCTATGAATTTTTGGGAAATATCAAAATAGCCTTTAAAAAAGTCAACATAGACAAAATAACCCCCCGGTTTGAGAGCATTGTAGATATTCTGCCAAGCCTTTTTATTGTCTTCAAGGTACATAAAAACGTCCCGGGACTAGGCTAAATCGAAGGAATTTTCGGTGAGGGGCAGGATTTGAATATCTCCCTGTTGAAATGCGATCGGCAAGTGGGGCTGTTCTTGATGGCGTTCTTGACACAAGGCAATCATTTCTAAGGTATAGTCAACCCCAACAACCTCGGCTTCATACTCGCGAGCAAAATGAAAAGTTGCTCCCCCTGAGCCGCAACCCACGTCTAAAATTGACATTCCCGGAAATTTGGGGACATCTTTACAAAGCATATCAATGGCTGCGGTGCCTCCCGGACTATTAAAGCCTACGCCGTAAATGAGTTCGGCTCGAAATATGTTTCGTCTGGAGAAGCGTTGGACTTCGCGATCTCGGGAGGTTGGATGATTGCTCATGGAATTAATAATTTACTTTTTAGCAACGATGAGACCTTGAACGAGATCGTCTTGCTGACAGTATTGAATTTTGGCTTGCCAACGGCTGGCCAAATGTTGGTACTCTTCCTCGGTAAATTCTTGCAAGAACGTCTCGCGATTTTGTGCGAGTTTTTGTAAGTCGGCTTGGAAGTTTTCGGCCAGCCAAGTTGAGAGATTTTTAGAACTGACGATATTAAAACCAATTTCCTGCATTAAGTTACAGGATTGGGCGATCGTCCAAGCGTGATAGTTACAGATGGCTAAATGTCCTTGAAATTCTGGCGAAATGTTGCCGTCCCCTTTGCAAAAGTCGGAATAGACAAAATATCCGCCTGGTTTCAAGGCTTGGTAAATATTGCCCCAGCCTTTGCCTTTATCTTCAAGGTAGATAAAAACATCCCGACACCAAATCAAGTCAAAGCGATCTCGCTCGAGTGCCGCCGTTTGAATATCGCCCTGTTCGAAAGCGATCGCGAGATGGGACTTGTCTCGCAGGCGATCTTGACAGAGGGCGACGTTATCGGCAGCATAGTCCATCCCCAAAACCTCGGCCTTGTATTTTTCGGCAAAGTAAAAGGCCATTCCCCCCGAACCGCAGCCGATATCCAGTACCGATATTCCCTGAGATAAGGGGACATCTTGACAGAAAAACTCAATCGATTCAATGCCGCCACTACTGCTAAAGCCCGTGCCGTACATGCGTTCGGATAGGAGAATATTGCGCCTGGAATAGCGGCTGGCCTCTTTTTCGGAGGTGGTAGTGTGGAGGGAAGAATTACTCATTTTTGGCTTGTTTGAACTCTAGGATGTTACCGATATTAAGCGTTCAGGGGATCCCCCATTGCGTGGAGGGTGCGGGCTGCAGCAGCGATCGCGTCGTGCATATCTTCCTCGGCGATCGCTCCCATGCAGCCGATGCGAAAACTAGCTTGACCCGTCAGCTTTCCGGGATAAATAACGAACCCTTCTTCACCCATGCGCCGATAGAATTCTTCAAAGCTAAAGGCCGGGGTTGCAGGTAACTTAAATGTCACGATCGCGGGGGCTTGCAAGTCTGGAGGCAAAAAGGGTTCAAATCCCAATTTTTCCATCCCCTCCCGCAAGATGGCACACAAGCGTTGATAGCGGTCGTAACGCCCCTTCACTCCCCCTTCTTCGTCCAAGCGATCCAACGCCGTCACCAAAGCGGCAACGACCTGAGTAGGAGGCGTATAGCGCCACTGGCCGGTACGTTCTAAGACTTCCCATTGGTCGTGCAGATCTAAGGCGAGACTGTGGGATTGTCCGGCTGCGAGGAGCGATCGCCGACAGATGGTAAATGCCAAGCCCGGCACTCCTTCCAAGCCTTTATTGGCTGAGGCGATCGCGGCGGCGATGGGGGTGTTTTTCAGGGAAATCGGCAGAATCCCAAAAGAACTCATCGCATCCACTAACAGGTGACAGCCTGCATCCGCCGTTACTTTTGCGATCGCTTCGAGGGGGTTGAGAATGCCGCTTGTGGTTTCGCAATGCACCATTGCCACATAAGCGATCGCCTTGTCTGTTGCCAGAATGCGGGCGATTTCCGCCGGATCGGGAAGGACATCTTCGGGCGTTTCGTAAATTTGATAGGTGCGGCCCAGGCGATCGCACATTTTCGCCATACGATGGCCGTAAACGCCGTTGATGATAATCAGCAGCTTGGCATCTGAGGGAATGAGAGAGCCGAGGGTTGCTTCTACGGCAAAAGTTCCGCTTCCCTGCATGGGAATGCAAGCGTATTTGTCATTAGCGTCAACCAGTTCCAGCAAGCGCGTTCTCAGGGTGCGGGTTAACTCCATAAAATCCCGCTCCCGCGATCCCCAGTCGCGATTGAGGGCGGCACGGGTGCGATCGCTGGTGGTCAGGAGTCCGGGGGTCAGTAAGATCGGGTTCTCTCTCACGCTTTTTCCTCCCGAGAATTTATCAAAAAAGTGCGGAAGCGTCGCGCCAGTTGTTCCGGGGTAATCGTCGGTCGTCCTAAAGGCGAGATACTCCCGGGTTGAATTTGTAGGCGAATCAGATGGGGTCCGGGTTGTTGAACAGCTAGGGTTAAAAATTCGGCGAATACCCCTAGATCGTCCGTAGAACGGGCGCTACGATAACCGCAGGCAATGGCGATCGCACCGAAATCAATCCCGGGTGAAACCGTCGCTTGTCCGCCCGTGGAATCGTGAACCCCGTTATCGAGGATAATATGAATGAGATTCCCGGGCGCTTGAAAACCAATGGTGGCAAAGTTTCCCAACTTCATCAAAGCTGCCCCATCCCCATCGATCGCCACGACGGGAATATCCACCTGTAAGGCAATCCCGAGGGCAATGGCACTGGCTCCTCCCATCGAACCCACTACATAAAACTGTTGGGGGCGATCGCCGAGGGTAAATAATTCCCGTCCGGTTTTGCCCGTCGTGGCAATAAGAGCAGCGCGATCGGGAACGACCTCCGTAATAGTTTTGAGAGCCTCAATCCGTTGCGGGACGGGTTGACCGAGAAAGCGTTGCTCTGCCGTCCCGACGGGATGCTGGGGTGTTGATTTTTGGCTTAAGGATTCTGGGGTGAGGGTATCTTTTTCTAGAATGAAACCGAAGGGAAGAGCGGTTTCCTCCATCGCGGCTTCTGCTTCGTCCAGAGCGGGATGAATGGCTGCGGGATCTTTGGGAAAAATCCGGTTCGGCACTTTCATCAAGCTCAAAAGTTCTCCGGTAATCTGTCCCATAAGTTCGTGTTGGGGGGCATCATTCAAGCCGGGCTGTCCCCGCCAAGTCGTCACGAATAACAAGGGAATGCGAAAAGGGTAGTTCAGAGAAGTGAGAGGATTTACAGTATTGCCCAAACCGGAATTCTGACAGATAACCGTACTTTTACGCCCGCCCAACCAAGCCCCCGCAGCAATGGCGATCGCTTCTCCTTCGCTGGTTGCGCCGATGTAATCGGTTTGAGAATCGCTAATAACGTAGTTAATCAGGGGCTTTAAAAAAGAACAGGGAACGCCCACATAAAAATCAAAACCGCGATCGCGTCCTGTAAATCTCACAAAAGTGTCGGGGCGCTGCCTGCTGCCGAGTCATTGCCATCGAGAACCAGATGCACGATGACTTCTCGTACCCCTGCTTTAGCAGCAATTTCCGCCGCTTGAGCGATGGTGCGCCAATGACCGTGTACCCCCGCATCGGAGAGCAATCCGATAATATGCAGGCTGGAACGGTCTTGGCAGGGTTGGGCGGCGAGGGACTGCCAAATCGGATTTTCCGCCCAAGTTCCTTCTAGAAAGGCTTCATGAATGCGCCGTAGCATTGAGGGGACGACTTTCCCTGCCCCAATGGTCAAATGTCCGACTTCCGAATTTCCCACTTGACCTTCTTCCAAACCCACCGCCAGCCCATCGGCCTTGAGGGTGGCATAACCGCAATCTTTCATCACTTGAAAGAGAAAAGGCATAGTTTCTGGCGTTACGGCATTGCTTTCCGTTGCTGAAGCTACCCCGATGCCATCAATAACGATCAGAGCGGACTTGGTTGGTTTTGTTTGGGCTTGCACGAGATTTTCTCCACAAAATTGGGCAGTTTGAGCAGTGTCGCGATCGTCTGTCTTTCCCGTAGGCACGGGATTATTCAGGCATTATAGATCTTCATGTCGGATGTGTTCGCATTTCCCATCACTGCGAACATCTGCCGGATATTTTCTCGAGATTAGCCTTCGTGATGGGCGTAAAAGCGTTCTAATTCCTGCCAAAAACTGGGGAAAGACTTGCCGACGCATTCGGGATCTTCAATCTCGATTCCCGAGGAAAGCAAGCCCATGAGGGCAAAAGACATGGCAACGCGATGATCGTCATACGTATGAATGCGACCCGGAGAGACGGATCCCGTCGGATGCACGGCCAGCCAGTCCTCGCCTTCCTCTGCTCCCACCCCGAGGCGCTTTAACTCCGTCACGGGGGCGGTGATGCGATCGCATTCTTTTACCCGCAAGTTGGCAATATTGGTGACTCGGGTCGAACCTTTGGCATAAGCGGCAGTCGTTGCTAGAGTCAGTACCACATCCGGCATTACTTCCATATCTACATCAACCCCTTGTAAGGGTCGTCCTTCCAATTCGATCGAATCGTCATTAAAGGTAACGAGACAGCCCATTTGCTCCAATACTCTAGCAAACCCCACATCGCCTTGAGGAGAATCGTTGCCAATATTGGGAATAATGACCTTTGATTGCGTCAAGGCACCGGCGGCCAGAAAATAGGACATCCCCGAAGCATCGGTTTCCACGGGAATTTCCTCCACTTGCGCCTGTCCTGGGGTCACCGTCCAAGATTGCAAGCCATTCTCCACCACTTCAATCCCGCATTTCCGCATCATTTGCACGGTCATCATCACGTAAGGACGAGATACTAAATTCTTCGTCACGGAGATCGTAATGGGTTCGCTTTGTTGAGTGGCAAGAATGAGGAGAGAAGAGACAAACTGAGAAGACACGCCCCCATCAATCGGCCATTCTCGGGTCGTTGGGGCAGATCCCGTTATCTTAACAGGAACGCAACCCTCCGTTTTTAGGCATTCGTATTGAATGCCGATCTTTGCAAACGTATCAAGAATATCCCCCATCGGGCGCTCGCAGAGGCGAGGATTACCGGTGACGATGGTTTCGCCTTCCGCCATTGAAGCAAAAGAGAGCAAGAAGCGAGTCGGGGTTCCGGCAGCGCCGACGTACAGTTCTTGATCAGGGGCTTTGAGTCTCTCGAGGGTGCGGGTGACGCGATAGCCCGTTGCTGTTTTTTCTGTTTCTAAACCGCTAAATTGACCCAAGCACTGGGCCAAAAGGTCCGTATCTTGGGCGTGTAGGGCATTGGCGATCGTCGTTGTCCCCATGCGTTGGGCGGCAATAACAAGGGCGCGATTAGTAAATGATTTAGAACCGGGGATATTGGCGGTATAGGGAACTGAGCTAACTTTGCTCAAAGGGGTCAAAAGTCGTGTCATTGGGATTCAGAGAAAAACTTACTTAAGATTGAGCACGTCTATTGTATAGCTGCGAAGGGACGTACTCGATCGCCGATAATATTGTTCGGATTTGATGGCAATCCCCATACTGTGGGAAAGAATTTGCCCGCAAGGTGCAATAGTCGATCTCAAAAGATTAAAATTAGGATCGTTTAATGGCGAAATTGAATAAGGAATGAACGATTTACAATGGCTGCTTGTTTGCGCTGGGTTAGTATTTTTAATGCAGCCCGGATTTATGTGTTTGGAGTCGGGCTTAACGCGATCGAAAAATAATATTAATGTGGCCGTTAAAAATTTAGCGGATTTTGGTATTTCGGTGGCTCTCTTTTGGGCGTTTGGCTATGCTTTCATGTTCGGGACTTCTTGGGGAGGATGGCTCGGCCATCAAGGCTTTTTACTCAATTTGGATGCTCATTCCCAACAAGGCGCATTTTTTCTCTTTCAGGCCATGTTTTGCAGTACGGCAACAACAATTGTATCGGGAGCAGTAGCAGAACGTTTAAAATTCAAGTCATATTTACTGATCTCCGCCCTCGTTTCGGGGGTAATCTATCCGTTTTTCGGCCATTGGGTTTGGAATGGGATCGATCGCTTCAATTTAACGGGTTGGTTGGGACGTTCGGGCTATGTTGATTTTGCCGGTTGTACGGTGGTACACGCCCTCGGCGCTTGGGTGGCTTTAGCGGCTTTAATTGTCATCGGGCCTCGTATCGGTCGCTTTTCAACTCCCGGGAAATCTCGCTTTATTCGCGGAGCAAATTTACCCCTCTCGGTATTGGGGATGATGTTATTGTGGTTGGCTTGGTTTGGCTTTAATGGGGGCAGTCTTTTACTCTTTGACGATCGCGTTTCTCGCATTTTGGTCAATACTTTAATGGGAGGCGTTGCCGGTATGATGAGTGGCTGTTTTCTAGGTTGGTACAAAACCCGAGTTCCTCAAGTTGAATTTTTAGTAAATGGGTCATTAGCGGGGTTAGTTTCGATTACGGCTGCCTGTCATGTTGTCAATACCCCAGAAGCGGTCATTATCGGCGCGATCGGTGCGGCAATTATGGTATTGGTGAAAGGAGCTTTGGAACGATGGCGAATTGATGATGCGGTGGATGCCGTTGCCGTACATGGTGGTGCGGGGACTTGGGGCGTTTTAGCCGTCGCATTATTCGGTCAACCGCAATTATTAAATACGGGTTTGAATCGCATCGAACAACTCCTCGTTCAATTATTAGGTATTCTGGTTTGTTTTCTCTGGGCATTTGGTCTGAGTTGGCTCGTTCTGAATATTACCAATCGCTTTTTTCCCTTGAGAGTTTCAGCAGAAGATGAAGAAATCGGGTTGAATGTTTCGGAACACAAAGCCAAAACAGAAGTATACGATCTCCTGAATGTCATGGACGCACAAGCCAAAACCCAAAATTTAAGTTTGCGCGTTCCTGTCGATCCCTTTACGGAAATCGGACATATTGCCACCCGTTACAATCAAGTGATTGATGCTTTAGAAATCTCAGCAGCAAAACTGCACGATAATAATCTCGAACTCCTCCGCGCGAAAGAAAAGGCCGAAGTTGCCAACCAAGCAAAGAGCGTTTTTCTAGCGAATATGAGTCACGAGTTGCGCACGCCTTTAAATGCCGTTCTCGGCTTTTCTCAGTTGATGATGCGATCGCCGACGTTATCGAAGGAACAGCGAGAAAATACCAGTGTCATTCAAAAAAGCGGCGAATATTTACTCACGCTCATTAATAATATTTTGGATTTGTCGAAAATCGAAGCGGGGGAAATGAGTTTAAATACCCGCAGTTTCGATCTGCATATTTTACTGAATGAAGTTGAAGATCTCTTAAAATTGAAGGCAGAGAATAAAGGCTTACAACTTCTCTTCGATCGCGGTGACAGGCTTCCCCAATATATTGAAACCGACGATACCAAACTGCGCCAAGTTTTAATTAATTTGATCAATAATGGGATTAAGTTTACCGATTCCGGTGGTGTTTCTGTACTGGCTGCATTAGAAGGTAAAAATTTTATCGAGTCTCCCACTTCTAAAAACGAAGCACATCAGGAGGAAAATATAACAATTATTTTTGAAATCCGCGATACTGGCGTGGGTATTCCTGAAGCAGAGATCGATCGCATTTTTGAAGCCTTTTCTCAGACAGAAGCGGGCAAACAAAGTCAAGAAGGAACGGGGTTGGGATTGCCCATCAGTCGCAAATTTATCCATCTTTTAGGGGGAGATATTGAAGTTAAAAGCCAGTTGGGTCAAGGGACAGTTTTTCGCTTTGAAATTCAAGCCAAATCTGCCGATCCGTCCGAGATTCAGAAGATCGACGATCGCCAGCGCGCGATCGCTCTCAAACCCGGACAACCGCGTTATAAAATCCTGATCGTAGACGATCGCCCAATCAATCGCTTGCTTCTTGTAAAATTGCTAAGACCATTAGGATTTGAGGTGAAAGAAGCCGGAAACGGTCAAGAGGCGATCGACATTTGGGACGAATGGAATCCCCATCTAATTTGGATGGACATGAGAATGCCCGTAATGGATGGCTATGAAGCTACCCAACAGATTAAAGGCACAACGAAAGGCAATGCAACGGCAATTATTGCGTTAACGGCGAGTGTTTTAGAAGAAGAAAAAGCGGTCATTTTATCGGCAGGCTGCGATGGTTTTGTGAGAAAACCTTTTCGAGAATCGGTCATCTTTGAAACCATGGCTAAACATTTAGGCGTTGAATATATTTATGAAGGCAATACGGAAACGCCTCAACCCCGAAACATCCAAGATTTAACCCCAGAAGAGCTAAAAATCATGCCTTCCGACTGGTTGGAAAACTTAAATCGTGCCACCCTAAACCTAGACGATGATTGGGTTTCGGTATTAATTTCCGAAATTCCCAACGATTATACTCTCTTAGCAGAAAAATTAACTTATCTGATGGATAATTTTCAACTCAACAAAATCAGGCAAACGATTGAAGATATTGCCTCTTCCATCTGAACAATATTGCTCATTCCATCCGAGAATCAGGGCAATTTGGTATGGGGGGTGAAAGCATTCGATGCAGATCTTAGTTTGAGTGAGAAAATAACAACCGTCAATCTTAGATGTTTATATCTATTTTCCAATCAAAAATTTAGTGATGACTACCGATCGATCGAATAGGGTGTATACTGGCTTTGCGAGAAAAATCAAAAAGTGGCTTGATGCCATCAACCAACTTCGCAATAGCGATTTAGGTTTGGCCTTGCCCATTACTCGTCTGACCAGTATTAAGAGTTTATGTCAGGATAAAACAGCAACTCACGCATTTGCATTGCATATTGCTCAGTGCGTATTGCAACAACTGATAACTTCTAACGTACCGGAAAATTTAGATTGTCCGGAGTGGCAAGCGCATCAAAACTTTGCGATCGCCATTGTCGAAGCGATCGCCAAAAAAGAATCCTCAGAAATTCTACAGCAATATTTATCCAAGATTGCCGACTATCGAAAGATCGATCGCCGCACGACTCACTGGACGACGATCCATTTTGTCCAAAATGGAGATTTGCTTAAATTAGAATATGCCTTGCGCTGCTGTACGGAGAGCGATCGCAAGATTTGGGCTTACAAGTTGGCGCGAGAGTATGTCGAACGCTATTCACCTGCCTACGGAGCCGGATTAATTCCCGATTCTGTTCCCTTTCTCTTAGAAATTGCCGAGTTTTGGTGTCAGTATTATTTCGATTTATCGTTGCACGAAAAGTTTTCAAAAGCGATCGCTCAGATTGAGGGAATTTCCTTGCATGAATGCCTGACCAATTATCGGTTATCCCCTCACCATTTCCCTGCCATGACCTCACCCCTCACCCCCTCATCTATGGAGATACCTAAAACCAGAAAATGAAGGTTAGCTGTCGAACATCGATTACTCTAATCCAAGCCTTTCCACTCACATGGATGCAAGCAGGTCGATAAAATTGCGATCGCCCATCCTGCTAACCGCCCAAAACGACTAACCCGGGCAGTTTTGGGTATTGCGATCGTAAAGAAAAAATCCGGAAAACAGATTATCTGCTTCCAGACTTTAGCTCCCAAACTTTAAAATTTTGTAATAATTAGCAAGCGACTTGAATCAATCCTCAGTTGAGACGATCTTGGATTGTGCGAATGCGTTCGGTTTGTTGGCGATCGCATTTCGTGCCGTCTAACATTGCTCGTTGGAGTGTTTGCAGTTCGTGGAGGTCGATCTTTCCGGTGGCAAGAATCGTTTCGATAGTGTTTCGGAGAATCATTGTCATGAAGGCGTTCTGTCTGCGGTCATATATACAGAATGCCTCAGATCGTTGGGAAGTGTAAATATAGAAAAGTTGATAAAATCTGATAAAAGTTGGCCTTCTTGCGACCTCCCCCACTTCTGAAGTGACAGCGATCGCTACGGGGGCGATTTCTGTTCCAACTCCAAAGAAAATATTAATTTTGTTTAACAGATCTAATTTTGTATCAAAATTTACAGAATTTCCAGTTATAGTGAAAAAGTAAGCAAAAAACAGCACTCGATTTTACGAGGTCGGCAATCACGGAGGTCACGACGATGAATATGAAAAATCAAGCTCGCACGTTGATGATGCGTCACACCAAGCTCATTCGCAACCGTCAAGAATCAATGTTAGGGCGGACTGCTGCTGAGATCGGTCTGGATGTGGACCCCACGCAACACCACAACAGCATTCAAGGCAAATCCAGTTCCGCGTCTCGAATCTCTTACGATCGCAGCAATGCTTCCATGAGCTAAAAGTTTAGCCTTGGCCCTATTGCAGAGATCGTCGGTGTCAATTTAGGTGTATAGTTGCATTTGCTGTTCCCAGTTCCCAGTACGAACTGGGATATTTTCTATTGGTTATTGGTTATTGAATTCTCCCCTCTTGCTTTCCCTCTCTTGCCTCCCCTCCTCGGAGGGGCTGGGGGTGGGTTGGGGTTAGGGGGTGGGTTGTTGGTTATTGGTTATTGGTTGTAATAGATTAGGAATTGATAATCGATCGCTGATAGTTGAAATGACAGTATCGTCAAAAATTCACTCCCAATGGTGGCAATTTTTCACCTACCATTCTCTTTCCCGTCGGTTAATGCTTGTCGGATTTGTAATTACGGCGTTTTTCGTCATTGTTGCCATCTTTGCCCCCGTATTGCAAGCATGGGGATGGTTGCAAGATCCGACCGCATCTTTAATTAATCCCATCCACAATCCCCCCAGTAGCGAATATTGGTTCGGAACGAGTCGCCAAGGATATGATGTTTTCTCGCGGACGCTCTTTGGCTCTCGGGCGGCTCTACAAGTGGTTGTTTTGGCCACATCCCTTTCCCTCATCGTTGGCGTTCCCTTGGGACTCGTGAGTGGCTATTTAGGCGGGCGACTCGATCGCGTTTTATTGTTTTTAATGGATACAATTTATACCCTGCCCGGATTGCTCCTTTCTGTTACCTTAGCCTTTGTCGTGGGCAGAGGGGTGGGCAATGCCGCGATCGCCCTCAGTATTTCCTATATTCCCCAATATTATCGCGTGGTCAGAAATCATACCACCAGCGTTAAAACCGAGCTTTTTATCGAGGCCGCCCGAGCCATGGGGGCAACTCCCACGCGGGTACTCTCTCGCTACCTATTCTTCAATGTCATTCAAAGCGTCCCCGTTCTCTTTACCCTCAATGCTGCCGATGCGATTCTAATTTTAGGGGGATTGGGCTTTTTGGGGTTGGGACTGCCCCTGGATACTCCCGAATGGGGTCACGATCTTAAATTAGCCTTGGATTCTTTACCCACGGGAATTTGGTGGACGGCATTATTTCCCGGTTTGGCGATGACATTCATGGTGACGGGACTTTCCCTCGTCGGGGAAGGATTGAGCGAAATTTTCAACCCGGAAATTGAAAGATAAGAAGCACTACCCCAAAGGGTCGCCCGCCACCAGCGATCGGGAAAGATTTCTACAAAACTGTACGGATATCACCTCAAAGCGCCTGCATTGAGTACAATAAGCAGACTGAGAACCTAGCGAATTTTATTGGCTGGGAACTCATCCGAAGGGAACAGCACAGAGATTCATCAGTCTGTATCAACATTTGCCTGTTAGGGTAAAATGCTTATTCCAGCAAGGATCGAATCATGCCTCTTTCCCGAGAACTTCGGAACTCTATTGTCGCGAATCCGTCTGCCGGAGCGCGTTTGTTAGGGGAAATGCCACCCCATCACCAATCATCACCGCCATCTATCGTGTCTAATTTGCCGCCCCGTGCCGATAATAGCACTGAAATGAACAACAACACTCAACCCCTTCCCGCGATCGCATCGGATTCGACGGATGCGATCGTGTCAGAGCTTGCTTCTACCAGAACACCCCGCAAGCAACCCATTCCTCCTCCCAGCGAACCGAGACAGTATCGAGCGATCGGTTTGGTTCGCGGTTTGTACAAACCCGTTGACGAACAATTGACCCGAGGCATTCTTTTGAGTGAAGACGGGACGGAAATCGATGCCGTTTTGCTCGGACGCACCATTAGTTTGATTAAAAATCACTTGAATTTGGAAGAGTCTCATCTTTGGGTCGTTTATCCGCGCACGCGACAGAAAGATGATGTTTTGCACGTCCAAATTACGGGGGTTTGGGAACCGGAATTATTACATCCAGAAACCCTTGAAGTTGATGAAGATGAGGAAAATGGCGAAGATGTGCGGGAAAGTTTAAATGAGACCGTGCCGCTAGAAGATGGCTATTTTTCAGTCCGAGGGGAAGCCATTTTTTACTCTCAAGAAGAAGAAAGTATTATCATTAAAATTTCCCAAACGCCCCGCAAAGAATCGGACAAGAAAAAATACTTTAAACTGCATCTCAAAGGAATGCTGGCAGGAGGCAGAGTCCTCGGACATTTTTGGGATATTCATATTTTGCGCCAAGGAACGGATTTAACGATTCAAGAAGCGCACAATCTCGGGGAAGTCTTTAAAAAGCGGAAGAAACGATTTACAAAGGGCAAACCCTTTAAGAAATCTTTCAGTAAGCCGAGAAGTGAAGCGCCTCGAGCCAAACGCACTGATATGCCCAAACCCGTTCAAAAGGTTAATCGGGCAGCAAAAGACTGAAGGTAATATTCAGATCCGTTTAATCAACCCAAATAAAAGGGCGTATGCAATACGCCGCTACCGTAGGGGCGCAATGCTTGCGCCCTTTCTCCCAAATCCGGATAATTATTGTCCGAAACTGAGGCTTTTCCGCAAAACTCTTCTTCCCCCGCTCCCGATGCTCCCCCACGCTACCAAGGATTGCCAATTAAAGTGAAGGCACTCCAATAGTAAGGGTGGGCGAGATTGCGATCGCCCATTCCTTCTAATTCGGGAGGTAGCGGGACGCTACCGAGAGGGGTCATTAACTGTCCTCCTTCAATGCGGGTTTTGCCTTTTAACATAGCAAGTTGCGCTTGACGTAAGGCTTCGGCTTTCGTTGACTGGGTTTGCAGGCGCTCGTAAAACTGAGACATAAAGGCTAACGTTCCTTCGTCGTTCACGTACCAGAGGCTACCGAGGGCACTTTTCACCCCGGCCGTGACTGCCAGCCCCGAAAAGCCCAATTCTGCCTGTGTGTCTCCCAAGGCAGTACGACAGGCGCTCAAGACCAAGAGATCGACCTGCGGATCGTTGAGTTTTAACTCGTGCAGGCGATCTAACGAGAGCTTGCTATCCCAAAATTGAATATAAGAATTATCGGGGGCTCCGGCTTTAAATTCGCCGTGGGTGGCAAGGTGAACGATATTGTAGTTGCCCCTCTGTCTGGCGGCGTGGAAGTTGTCGAGGGTGAACTCTTCGTTGAGATAGGCCGTGCCTTGCCATAGGGTTTCGGTAATCATGGCCAGTTCTACGGGGACGGCAGGTAAATCGTTTTGACTGGCAAATTTTGCCGCCCCCATGGCCAGAATTTTGCGATCGCGCAAATCCCGATAATTCATATCCGTTAAGCTCAAACTGGGCATCATGCCGAGGCTGTATTTTTCGATCGCGAATTGTCGGCCGTCGTGGAGGGCGGCGAGGGGAACAGAGCGCAACCCCGCATCCATAATGAAGGAAAGATTGTTAATCCCTTGGGCTTGCAGGTGGCTTTCTATGGGGGCGAGGAGGAATTGGTAGAGGTCTCGAGAGGGCTGCCGATAAGCATTGGGACGACGTAAATTGGTGACGCTGCGACGATATGCCCGCACGGTATCGAGAACTTGTTTGCGGGTGAAGTTCAGGGATTTGCGGGTAATGCCTCCTTCGGCGGTGACGACGACCAATTCTAGGCGATCGCTGGGTTGTTCGTTCTCTCCCTTGGGTAAGAAGTTCTGATGGCTGGCATTGGTATTTTGCGGCGATTGCCAGAGGAGCTTGCCATCTTCTTTCCGAGAAGTTTTGAGGGAATCTACGGCGGCTTCGTCGGTGGTAAAAATGGCATAGACGAGAGCGGGTTTAATTCCTGTCAAGCGTTCGATATCTCGGAGTCTTTGTCGTGCCTGTTCGGGGGTGACAGTGGCGACATTACCGACTCGCAAATGGGAGGAAAATTCTTCGGTAAAATGTTCCTCTACGCTTTCTTCAATTTCCGCAACGAGTTCTTCTCGAGGGGATTCGTTATTTTCAACTAAGAGATCGAATTCTTCCGATAAGTTATCTTCGAATTCAATCTCTTCCTCATTTTCCGTTGCGGTCTCCCTATTTTTTGGATCGATCGTTGTTGAGGTGTCATCGGAGGTTTCGGCAAAGGGATCGTCAGTGCCGATGGTAATATTCCCTTCTCTCACATCGGCATCAAACGATTGATACGAAAGCAAGGTTGAAGAGCCTGTCGTAATTGCCCCTGTCGTACCGTTAACGCCAGCATTTCCCACCTCAAAATCCGTTTCGCCGTCACCGCCGTGATAGATAGAAATGTCGCCCCCTGCCACATCGCCAACCGTAGAAATACTGGCATAAAGATCGTCTCGCGAGAAAAAGACTCCTGCGGCCCGAAAAGAGGAATCGGTGGAAATATGAACCCGACCGCCAAAATCCCCACCCTCGGCGTTGAGAGCAATAATGTCAATATCTCCCGAGGCCAGCAGATCGACGTGACCGCCATCCCCTTCTGCTGAAGACGAGTCCAAGAAACCCGCATCAAGATTACCAGATTGACTGAAAAGCCAGATAGTGCCACCCCGTTGGGTCTCTGAAGCCGTGGTAAGATCGCCAACAATCAGAGACTCTTCGGCAAAGAGGGAGACACTCCCGCCAGAACCTGCCTCCGCACTGGCATCAATATTTTGAGCGATAATATTTCCCTCTCGACTTGTTAGATTAATATAGCCACCATTGCCATCGGTTCGAGAGTCGGCGCTTAAATCTCCCGTTATGAGATCGCCGCCTGCATCAATGAAAATCGACCCAGCATCGTCGTAAATGCTGCTCGTATCGATCGCGCCATCGACGACAATCTCTTCCCCCGCACTCAGGATAACTCGCCCCCCTCGGTCTAGGGCAGAGGATGCGGTGATATTGCCGACCAACAGAGACCCTTCTGTTGAGAGGGAAATATTACCGCCAGAACCCCGCTCAGCACTCGTGTTGATGGTTTGGGTGATGATATTTCCCCATTCACTGGTCAGGTCGATCGCGCCACCCTTGCCATTTCCCCAAGCATAGGCCATTAAATCTGCTGTTGTTATCTCTCCACCCGCATCGATGGAAATTGTCCCAGCATCGCTGTAAATACTGCTCGTATCGATCGCGCCATTTACCCGCAAATTCTCCCCCGCAACCAGAGAAACCCGTCCGCCTCTTCCAGTAACGGCAGATGTATTGAGAGCACCAATTTCGAGGTTTTGGCCGGCTTGTAGGGTAATGTTGCCGACATCGCCTTCTAAACGTGTCGTCTCCCACTCTCCATGGAGGATTAAATCGCGATCGGCGTAGACAAAGATATCTTGCGCTCTACCCGCTTGTCCCCAGACACTCCCAGACGGTAAATAACCGATCTCTTCCATGCCCTCGGATCCGGTTAGCAATTCCGGTATTTCCAACCAATTAATGCTCGTCGCATCCCTCGGCCGTTCGATTTCCAAACTGAGAAGCGATCCGGGCTTGGAAATGCGAACTAAACTACTCCCCGGAACGGCGGCAACGAGGAGATTGCCGTTTGGGGCTGCGAGATTGCCCAGACTGGCAACCGTTCCGGCAAGGAGAGCTAAATTGCCATTCTCGACAGTTAATTCAGCAAGGTTAATGATGGCGCTGGGATCGGCAAGGTCAAAGGCAAACTGGGAAGGATTTCCCACTAAATTTTCATAGTTATTCGTCCCAAACGCATTAAACCAGCGATTCCCTCCAAAACCGATGCCTGTCGCTGTTGTGGCGGTAAAGTCCCCCGGTACGTTCAGAACAGCGCCAGCACCGAAGATAATGCCTGCCGGGTTCATTAGGAAAAGATTGGCATTTGCGCCGGAAACTTGAATGAGTCCGTTGATAATTGAGGGATTTCCGCCGATGACTCGCCCCAAAATATTGGCGATCGCGGAGTCGGCTCTAAAATCGGCAATTTCTCCATCATTCAGTCCGAATTCCTGAAACGTATGGAAGAGATTGAGATTATCTGCCGATCGCTGTCCTCCGGTAATACGATACGTTCTTCCATCCTCTAAAAGATTGACATTCGTGCTATGGTCTTCGGGGCTGCTAATCGAACCGGGAGGTTGAGCATTGAGGGGTTGAGAGGACGCAGCGATCGCGATCGCCAGTGCAGAGAGAAACCAAGAAACTCTAGAATTCATGACGTTTGCTCAATGGGGTACTGTTTTGCTTTGGGAGCAGACAGCAAGAATATTTTTTCGATGTATTCTTCTTGATGGGAGTAGAGATGCACTGACTTAGAAGGGAGAAAATAAAGAATGCCGCTAACTACAGTTCATTATCCTCGATTTCCTCAAAAATGGTGTAATGCTTGTCACAAGCAAGTTATTTCCCGCCACCAATAGGCGAAATTGGCTCGCTCGTCAACTTTATTTTTGTTACACTTAGTATTATTTTCAGACGAAGGGGAATCGCCTATGTGTATTTGTGTAAACTGTCACTACGTCGATCGCTGCGTTACCTATCATGCAGTAGAAGCCCAACATCAACAACCGCATTTGACGGAAGTGCCGGATTTCGATCCCCAAGAACCCAGCATTAACGTCAATATTCGCACCCAGCAAGAATATGTCGAGATGGAATGGGATGTGGTCGGGTGCGCCAGTTTTCGACAAGAAGCCGGAAAATGGGCGAAGTTGCGTCCGGGGGAACTCGTTCCAACTTAGGCACTCGATTCGCTATATGATAAAAAGGCACGAGACCCAATCCAAGGATGAATGCAGCCGAAAAAACAATCTATAACGATAATTCCTTCGATCGCTTATTTATCGCCCTGTTGGTTGGGAAAATGTCGGCGGCTTTGGGAAAAAAAACCCAATTGAAGGGCTATGAGGGCTTTGTGGATCTATCCCAACAAATCGTACGGGGTCGCACTCCCCAAGAGCAGCAAGACCTTGTTGCCGCGATCTTACAATCTTTAGTTCCCGAGCGACTCCTCGCGATCGTGCGGGCGGTTTTTTCTCCGACTCAATTGGTGTGCGAACTCAATGCTTGGTTTGGCGCAACTTTTTTTCAATGGTTGGTGGGACCGTGCAAGCGCATTGAGGTGGAAGTTCCCGCAGAAAATGAAAGCACGAGAACACAAAAAAGCGGCGTTCGAATCGAAAAATGCAGATATTTAGAGAATAGCGGTTGTACGGGAATGTGCGTTAATATGTGCAAACTGCCCACGCAAAACTTCTTTACGCAAAAATTTGGCATTCCCCTGACCATGGTTCCCAATTTTGAGGATCTCAGTTGCGAAATGATTTTCGGTCAAACTCCCCCACCTTGGACGGAGGATCCGGCGTATCATCAACCTTGTTTGGCAGATATGGGTTCTGTGGGCGACCAACAAGCTCAACCCTGTCCCAAAATTTCTCGTTGAGTTTTGGTTTACCAATTTTTTAGGGAAATGGCAAGATCGGTTTTGGATCTTGGCGATCGTCATGCAGACATTCCCGAACCGATCTTGTTAAGGAAAGGATCGTTTTGGCATGGTAGAAGTAAGCCACTTTTTCAACTGGAATGTTCCGGAAACAAAACATCGATCGAGAAAGACTGAGTTATAAGATCGCGATCGCATCATTTTCCCAAATCGTCCCTACGGAGCAGTTCAATCATGTTTGGTCTCTTTAGAAAAACCGATCGATCCCCAGAGAACAAATTCGATCTTTGGAAAGGAAATGCTATTGTTACCGAAGCCATTCACCCCGATCGCCGCGGCCGCGTACAATTTCGCGGCTCTTGGTGGTTTGCTCGGGGGGTTGCAGCACTCAATGTGGCGCCCGGAGCTTGGGTGAATGTTATCGGACGAGATGAAATGACGCTTTTAGTTGAATTACCCGAAGCGATGGAGTTGCAAGAAAATTGAAGGGCTTTGGTATTCCATTGCGATCGCCAAAAATGTTAAAGTCGTAACAGAGATTAAAGTATGACTTGAAGTAGCGATCGTGACTCAATTCACCCTCATTATCGGCAATAAAAACTATTCTTCTTGGTCTCTGCGTCCCTGGCTGGCGATGAAACAGGCGGGCCTAGAATTCGCAGAGATTCGCATTCCCCTCGATACCCCCGACACCCATCGAGAAATTCGGCGCTACTCTCCATCGGGGCGCGTTCCCGTGTTACTGCACGATAAGATTGCGATCTGGGAATCTTGGGCAATTTGCGAATATATCGTCGAAAATTTTGCTCCGCAACTCCTCCCGAGCGATCGCGAAGCGAGGGCGATCGCTCGGGCAGTGAGCTTGGAGATGCACGCAGGCTTTCAGGCACTGCGGCAAAATATGCCGATGGACTGTCGCAGCCGCTTTCCGGGAGAAGGGATGAACCCTAATGTCCGTGCCGATATCACGCGAATTCAAGAAATTTGGCGCGAGTGTCGCCACAAATTCGCAGAGGAAGGGCCTTTTTTGTTTGGCAAATTTTCTCTTGCCGATGCGATGTTTGCCCCAGTTGTTTCTCGGTTTGTGACCTATGACGTTCTTTTAACAGATGTCGAACAAACCTATGCGACAACAATTTGGCAACTTCCTGCAATGCAAGAATGGTTAGATGCAGCCTCTGGGGAGAAGGAAATTATTGCTCATCCTTAGCGGGAAGAGGCGATCGATTAAGCCGCTAAATTATTATCATTGTTAGAGTGGGATGGCGCGATCGCTTCGAGCTTGGTTTCTTTGCACTCCTCTGGGGATAACTTGACATTGGATAACTGCTCTCGATTTATGTTTTGTTGTAATTCTTCGGCTTTGAGAACAATTAAGTATTCATAGAACATTTGTAGGAGACACCACGTTAAGCCTGCTTTGCCATCGCGAATGCCTCCCAAGACGAAATACATATAAAAGAAGCGAATGACGGGACGAAAGGGCAATCGTAATGATAAATCTTTGAGGGCGCGCCGTCGTTGAATTTCCGTACTACCTAAAAATAAATTTTTCCAGTTAACAGGTTGATTTTTCAATTGGTAAATCGTCTCTTTGGCTTCGTCGGTGGAGTAGCGATTGTGTTTTTCCAACCAGCGACTAAAGCCTTTACTACAGGTAAAATGAGGATAATTCGACTGAAGAAAACCCGTTTTTCCCAAACAGACTTCTCGTTCGGCATGACCGTAATCTGAAAACCAAACTTTATCTTTCCGTAATAAGCGCAATTGATAGCGAGGATATTGGGTACAATGGCGAATCCAATGCCCCATAAACATCACCCGTTCGGCCGCATAATAACCGACACGATCGGGATTTTTAATGGCTTGCAAGCACTCTGCAAATAATTCTGGGGTCATGCGTTCGTCTGCTTCAAGAATATACGCCCATTCATATCGGGTCGCAACATTTTGTAACATCCAAGTGCGCTGTTTTCCATGACTGACAAATTGATGACAAACCACTTGCACGGGATAATTGCGGGCAATTTCGCGAGTGCGATCGCTACTATAAGAATCTACAATAATGATGTCATCGGATAATGAAGCCGACTCAATACAGGCGGCAATGTCGAGTTCTTCGTTATAGGTTGGGATAAAAATAGAAAACATGATTGTTGTAAATATCGAGCCTGGTTATATTCTACTGTGGGAGAGAATTATCGGTGTAAGTCGGGCGTATGATGTTGAGGTGTTGAAATAGTAATGCACCCTCAATAACGAATGTTGGAATAAGCTCAAAGACCTAACAGGCAGAGCACGGCGATTACAACCCCGCCAAACGCAATAAATACTCCTGTATTGTTTTCTTCTTCCTCCTCTTCCGAGAAATCCTTGGAAAAGTCGCAATTGAGGCATTTCCAGAGATTTTGATTGATTGAGATGATGGTTGGCCGACTGCACTTCGGGCATTCAATCCCATTAGGAGCGCCATGAGTCCCTTGAGACATAATTTCTACCTCCTTTGTGGTATGTTTTGTTTCTCTCTATATCTTTCTTCTGGGAAGACGAGCAAAATTTATGCAGGTTGCCATACTTGTTAATGTGGAAAAATTTTGCTATAGTAGTCGGATATAACCTTGGAGAGGTGGCTGAGTGGTTGAAAGCGGCTCCCTGCTAAGGAGTTATGGGGGTTAAACCCCATCGAGGGTTCGAATCCCTCCCTCTCCGTACATTTAACAAGTGCATTTAAAATGTAAATTTGGCTGAGGAGTTCGAAGAGATTGAACCACAGAGACACAGAGAGCACAGAGAGTTTAGAGGGTGTTGTAAAGATTACAGAGGGTACAGAGAGTTTAGAGGATGCAGAGAGTGTCGATAGATTTTCAACTGTTACGAAACATTTTTTTGAGTGTTGTTCCCATGTGGTGGAAAGGGATTTCTTGCAGTCTTATCGCGCTCTTCATTGAAATTCTCGCTTGCGGAATCATTATTTCCCCCGGTTTAGCAGCAGAAGATCCCGACGTTCTTTTTCGAGAAGGAGTTGAACTTTCTCTACCCAAAACAACATCAGCTTGGCGCAGGGCGATTCAAAAATGGGAAGATGCCCTGGCAGAATGGGAAGAACAAAACGATCGCGAAAACATTGCCAGTACCCTCGATGTGTTGGGAGCAGCGCACAGAAACTTGGGTGAATTGGATCGCGCCCTAGAAATCTATAATGAAGCATTACCCCTCGTCCGAGAACTCGAGGATCCCCATTCTCAAGCCAATACTTTAGCCAAGATCGGCGAAATTCACGCAACTTTGGGCAACTATCAAACGGCTCTCGATCGCTACGAAGAATCGATTCCCTTTTGGAAGGAAGCCAATTTTCGCACGGGGGAAGCCATCAGTTTGAACGGGATCGGACGCATTTACGCTCGTTTGGGGGAGAGCGATCGCGCGATCGAATACTATCAACAAGTTTTGACGATGGCTGAGGCTGCCAATAGCCGGAAAGGACGAGCCGCCGCTCATAATAATTTGGGATTGGCTTATAGTAGTTTGCAGCGAGATGTTGAAAGCCTGCAAGAATACGAACAAGCCTTGCAACTCTGGGAAGACGTACAAGACGATCGCAATAAAGCTAGAACCCTGAATAATATTGGTTTTATCCATGCCAAACAGGGAGAAAATCCCCAAGCACTGGCACGCTATGAGGAGGCATTGCAAATTTGGCAAACCACCAGCGATCGCTCGGGCTTAGCCAGTACCCTCAATAATTTGGGGGTTATCCATGCAAACCAAGGGGAACAAGATCGCGCCCTTTCTTATTACGAGCAAGCGCTATCTCTGCGAACAGATATCGGCGATCGCCCGAATGAAGCTCTCAGCCGCTATCGCATCGCCATCGCCCAACGGGAAAAAGGCAATACAGAGATTGCCCTAGAACAAATTAAAATTGCCGTGGAGATCGTGGAAAATCTGCGCGGGAATGTGGGCGATCGCGATTTGCGCACCTCCTTTTTTGCCAGCAAACAGGACTATTACGAGTTTTATATCGACCTTTTGATGGAGTTGCACCGGGAAAATCCGCGTCAGGGTTACGATGGGAAAGCCTTGGAAATTAGCGAGCGATCGCGATCGCGATCGCTGCTGGACGTTTTGGCAGAAGCTAACGCAGACATCCGATCCGGGGGCGATCCGGTGTTGCTGCAACGAGAGCGAAGGTTGCAACAACGATTAAACGTTCTCGAACAACGTCGCATTAGAATTGCAAGCGGGCAAGCACCTCTCAATCTCGAAATCGATATCAATCGAGAAATTGAAGTGATTCTCAAGGAATATCGCTCGGTACAAAATCTCATCCGTCGCACCAGTCCTCGCTATGCCAACCTCACGCAACCGCAAACCCTAACCCTAGAAGAGATTCAGTCCCAAGTTCTCGATCGCGATACCTTACTTCTAGAATATTTTATTGGGGAAAAGCAGAGCTATCTTTGGGCGGTAACTGCCGATTCCATTGAGAGTTATACGTTACCGGGGCGAGAGAAGATTAAAAGCGTTGCCCGGAATTTTCGGCGGGGATTATTGCGATCGCGGCGGGTTTCCGGCTTTGCCCAAACCAAGAAGGCAGCGATCGCCCTTGCGGATCTCCTTGTCGTTCCTGTCGCCGAACAGTTACAAAATAAACGCCTGTTAATTGCGAGTGACGATATCTTACATTTTGTCCCCTTTGCCGCGATCGCCATTCCCGAAACGGAACAGAATAATCCGTTAGTGAACGTTCCGGGGCAAAGAGCGGAGATTGCCGAATATATCCCCCTGATGGAAAGGTACGAAATCGTCAATATTCCCTCTGCCTCTACCTTAGCGGCTTTGCGGGAGGAAGTTCGCGATCGCCCGACTCCTGCTAAAACTTTGGTTGCGATCGCCGATCCCATCTTTGGTAATAGCGATAATCGGGTTGGGGCTTCGACGCGATCGATCTCCCTTCCTCCCGAAGTGCAACGGTTTGCACAGGAGGCTGAATTACTGTTCGATCGCCTACCGTTTACCCGCGAAGAAGTCGAAAAAATTCTCGCCCTCGTTCCCCCGGAAAAGGGTGCAAAAGCCCTCGGATTTGAAGCAACGCGGGATTTTGCCATCGATCCCCAACTGCAAAATTATCAGATCGTTCACTTTGCCACCCATGGTTTATTCAATAGCACAAATCCTCACTTATCAGGCTTGGTCTTTTCTCTCGTAGACGAGCGCGATCGCCCCCTCAATGGTTTTTTGCGCCTGCCGGAAGTCTTTAATCTCAGCTTTCCTGCGGATCTGGTGGTGTTGAGTGCCTGTCAGACGGGATTGGGGGAAACCGTGCGCGGTGAAGGGGTGATCGGGTTGACGCGGGGTTTTATGTATGCAGGGGCGGCGCGGGTTTTGGTGAGTTTGTGGAGCGTGGACGATCGCGGGACTGCTGAGTTAATGATTCGCTTTTATCGGGGCATTTTGGAGGAAAAGTTAGAACCGGCTGCGGCATTGCGATCGGCACAGTTGCAAATGTGGCAGAGTGAAGAATGGCGATCGCCTTTCTTTTGGGCACCGTTTGTTTTGCAAGGGGAGTGGGATGGATCGGGGGAAGTATTGGGAGAGAGGGGAGAGGGATCTTGAGGGAAGTTTGGCGATCGCTAAATCAAATTCTCTCTGAAACCATTAGGCATCGATCGCGATACCCTCTCCTAATTCTTCGCTAACCCAGACTTTTGGCTTTCGCTTGCGACGATGTAGCAATATATGTACTGATGGGACGTAATATAACGCCAGTAAGGTTGCGCCTCCAAGTCCTCCGGCGATCGCGATCGCCAGAGGCGGCCAAAATCCCGTTTTATCTAACAATAGGGGAACGAATCCCATAATTGTTGTGAGGGTAGTGGCGATAACGTGGCGTGTAGCTTTAAGTACCACTTCTTCAGTTGCTTTCCAGTTGCCCTCTCGCGCTTGGGGATTCTCTCGCAACGCCGCTAACACGACGATCGAATCGTTAATTGCCAATCCTATCAAACCCAACGCCCCCAAAATTGCCGTAAACCCAAACAAGGAATCGAAGAACCAGAGGGCAAAAAACGCTAATCCCATCGCCGCGATCGCCACGGATCCGATAACCGCTGCCAAACCGAAGGAGTTAAAGGAGAGAACTAAGGTTGCCGACATGAGAATCGCCAAAACTCCAACGGTTGAGAGCAAATTTCCCACCGCAGAGCCCCGGGCATCCACTTCGCCGCCGTATTCCATGCGATAACCCGTTGGTAATGCCCACCCCGAGGCTTGTAAATTACTCTCAAACTCCTTCAACACTGTATCTGGCAATTCTCCCGCTTTGAGAAAAGCACTGACAGTATTGACGCGCTGCCCATCTCGGTGAGAAATCGAGGCTAAATTCGGTACGAGATTGACCTCAGCTAAGGTATCGAGAGGGATCGTCGCGCCATTGTGAGGAGAAACCAAATCGAAAGAGGCAACCCCCGACACGCTCCCCCGCGTTGTATCGGGAACTCGCACGCGAATGGGGATATCTTCCGTATCTTCGAGGATCGACCCCCCGATCGCCCCTTCCAAGGCTGCATCTAATTGTCCGGCGATCGCGCTGTTATCGAGTCCCGCCCGTCGCGCTTGCACTTCATCCACTGTTAAGGCATATTTCGGTAAAGTTTCGCTGAGATCGGCGCGAGTGTGAGTCACGGCAGGTAGTTGGGATAAATAGCCCCGTAATTCGTCTCCGAGAGTTCGCAGGCGATCGATCTCAGAACCATAGAGACGCAGTTCGATCGGTGCGTCGAAAGGCGGTCCCTGTTCTAATTGTTTCACCAATACTTGCGCGGCGGGAAAAGCGGCATCGAGTTCGGTTTGCAAGGATTGTAAGGTTTCTTGCAGGCGATCGGCGGAATGCAACTGGACGATCGCTTGGGCGTATTCTGAAGCATTTTCCCGCGTGGGGATGACGTTATAGAAGAAAGCGGGGGCACTTTTTCCTAAAAACCAATGAACTTCGCGGACATCGGGATGCTGGCGCATTAAATCTCGCGCTTCGAGGACTTGCGATCGCGTTTGAGAAAGGGCAGTTTGGGAGGGAAATTCCATCTCAATTTGGAACTGATCCCGGTTGGTGGGGGGGAAAAACTGCTGTTCGAGACTAGCAAACCGGGAAAAGCCAAAAATCGGTAAAATCAGCGCCAAACCGATGCCCAACCAAGGACGGCGAAAGAGCAATCGTAGGGTTCGGCGATATGCTTCCGTCAAACGGGGATGAGAGAAACCCGATCGCAACCATTCCCAACGCATCCATGCAATTTGCCAGTAATGCAAGCGTCCCACCAAGGCAACGATAACGGTTAAAGATAAAAATAACGAACTCAATAAGGCTAAAATTACCGTCAAGCCGATAGTTCCGATAAATTCTCCCGTGGGTCCGGGGGAAAAGGCGATCGGCATAAAAGCTAAAACGGTGGTCAGGGTGGAAGCCAAAAGCGGGACGAGTAAATGCTTGACGGTTTTACTCACGGCATCCAGAGGTTTATAGCCTTCCGCTAAACTCACTTGCATCTCGTCCACCACCACGATCGCGTTATCGATGAGCAAGCCGAGGGCGATAATAATACCCGTGACGGACATTTGGTGCAGGGGAATCCCCAAAACCTTCATCCAACCAAATACCATCAGAGTTGCTAAAGGCAGTGCCGATCCGACGATTAACGCCGACTTCCACCCCAAGAGAAACAGGGAAACCCCTATCACCAAACTCGAACCGAGGATTAAATTATTGATGACCCCATCCAAACGTTGCTGCACGTACTGGCTTTGATCCAAAATAACCTCTAAGCTCAGCCCGTCGCTTAATTCGCTCTCGAACTCCGTTAAAACCTTGCGAGCATCTTTCGCCCAACTATCCACCCGATAATCCGATTCTACTGTGGCAGAGATGGCGATCGCGGGACGACCGTTCGTAAGGACGATATCGGAAGGAGGATCCATCGCGCCTTTTTCAATTGTGGCAATATCTCCGAGAGTTGCCGTTTGTCCGTCCGCCCCCAGTTGAATGGGAATTTCTCTCACTCTGGCGAGAGAATCCAATTCGCTATCGACTTCAAATAAAAATTCTGAGTCTTGGTTGCGGAGTTGCCCCGAAGACACCTTCGCGTCGCTGGCTTGAATCTGTCGGGCGAGATCTCTTGTCGTCAGTCCCAAACGTGCCAGATCCGCCGAGGAGATTTCCACTCTCACTTCCTCATCGGGTTCGCCAAAATTTTCGACCTTATCCGTCCCCGGAATGGCACGAATGCGATCGCTCAAACTTTCCCCAAGGCGGCGCAGGATGGCATAATTGGGAGGAGAATCCACGTCCCACCTCAACCCGACAATTAAGGCACTGGCAGAGACGGTACTATCGCGATATTCCGGTTTCGTGGCGGTTGCGGGCAATTCGGGAACGACATCATCGAGACGGCTGCGAACTTTAGACCAAACCGGATCGACATCGGTAATCGTTTCTTTGAGTTCGACGGTAATGCGAGAGATTCCCGTGCTGGAGGTCGATCGAATCGATTCCACTTCCTCGAGTTCGAGAAGTTCGTCTTCAATCTTCTCTGTTACTAGAGATTCCATTCGTTCCGGACTCGACCCGGGTAAAAAAGTGATGACACTGCCAAAACGCTGAGTAATCTGGGGATCTTCCATACGTGGAACGGTGAAAAAGGAAGACAATCCCCAAACAATAATCAAGGTCAGGGTGAGAATTAAGAGTTGGCGGTTGCGATAGAAAAGGTTAAACATTTTTGTTGTTTGTAGTTCGTTATTTGCTGTGTGCTACTCGTTCTCTCTGACCTATGCCCCAACTGATGACAGGCGATCGAACATTACGGAAGTAGGGCTAAAACTCGCGCTTGTGCCTGAGAGCCGTCTTTAACGGGAAGTACGCCAACAATTATGGTCGCACCTATAGGCGGAAGGGCATCTAAGTTCGCTAAATTTTCGATTTGGTACTTATTGGCATTCAGCATCACAAGGTGAGTTTCGAATTTTTTCGAGATACCGCGATCGAGACTGAGGGTATCGATGCCAATTCCCACCACGTTGCGATCGAGCAATAATTCGGCGCTATCCGGCCCAAAACCGGGAAAGTGCATCACTTGGTCGGCATCTAAATTCAGATACTTTTCCGGGTCGCTGATATGACCGGGACGGGCAGCGATCGCCCGATCGCCTTGCTTGGGGGAAAAGTCATGCACGAGAACCCAAGAACAAAGCAGGGTAAGTGCGGCGATCGCAAGGACGAGAAGGTTCTTATTTTTGCGGTAGAGGCGATGGAAATGTTTCATCTCTATTTTTTGAGAATGGATCATCAGTAATTTACCATTTCACTTTCCTGCCAGAATTTTTTTATCCTTCATCTTCCATCCTTTCAGAAAAAATCCACTGTCCGCTAACGATACGGTGAGTCCCATCGAGAATGACTCGATCGCCCGCTTGCAATGTCCCTCGCACCAAAACGCGATCGCCTTCTGCGTGTAAGACTTCTACATCCCGCCGCGCAACTTGATACACATCAGGTTTTTCTCCTGCTTCTCCGAGGACGTAAACAGACCACAAACCCCGTTCTCCCGGAATTAAAGCGGTTGAATTTAAGAGAAATCCTTCAGCGTTTTGAGTCTCGCTTAAGTTGAGGCGCGCTGTTTCTCCCACTCGTAAATCCGACGCGCTTTCTAACTGGATGACGGCGGTGACGGTGCGGCTGGTGCTATCGAGTTCTGGGAGGAGGGCGCTCACTCGACCTTGATAGGTGCGATCGCCGATTTCTACCAGTTGTTGGGTGCCGATCGCGAGTGAGTCCGCGCGATCGCTGGGAATGCCGATACGGGCTTCGAGTTGTCCCTGTTCGACAAGGGTTAACACGGGCGTTCCTGTACCTGCGATCGCCCCTTCATCGAGAAATCGTTGACTCACCTGCCCGGAAAAGGGGGCGCGAAGAATGCTTTTTGAAAGTTCTACATCAATGCCTCGGATATTAGCATCGATTTGCTGTACCCGCGCGGATTGGGCGGCTACCTGTTCTTTGCGCGTTCCGGCTAAAAGTTCATCGAGGTTGCTTTGGGCCTGTTGAAGGCGATTTTGCAGGGCATTGGCGTTATATTCTTCTTGGTCGAGTGCTTCTCGCGAGATGGCTCCCTCGTCGTACAAATACTGGCGGCGGGACTGCTTGCGGCGGGCGAGTTCTAGCTGTTGTTGTATCTCTGCAACACTGGCGCGGGCGGCGTTAATATCTTCTTGTCGCGCTCCGGCTTTAAGTTCCTGTAACTGCGCTTCTGATGTTCCCCGTTGAGCGATCGCTTGCAATCTCTGTGCGTCCAAACTCCTCGTATCGAGGCGGGCGAGGGGCTGTCCCGCACCGACGCGATCGCCTTCCTCAACAAGGACGCTAATAATAGTTCCTCCCCGTTCGAATCCCAAGTTGCTGCTGCGTCGTGCCACCACTTCCCCGCTATAGGTGCGTTGGGTGGTGTAGCTGCTGACGGGTTGCACGGCGAAGGTTCGCACGGGCAGGGTTTGCACTTCTGGGGCGGGTTCGGGGGAGGAAACAAATATTTGACTTCCAGCGATCGCAACGGCGGGAATGGCGGCGAGAGGAAGAAACCAGTACCACCGGAGGGAACGCAATCTCGACAGGGGCGATCTCGTTTCGGGACGGGCGATCGGTTTGAGACTATGAGCGTTGAGATGATTCCCGTCAAGGGTTGTTGGGGCAATTTCGACAGTCGTTCCCGTTACTTCGGACACCGTTGCTTCGGAAGTCATAGTAAAAATACTCAATTCATTGTCTACAACAAGTTTTATTCAATTTGTTGTATATGTTTTTGAGTCTATACTCAATTTGTTGACTATGTCAAGGACAATTTCAAAATTGGCGATCGCGCTTGACTTTCGCTGTTTTTGGCAGTTGTGGGGCGATCGCGTCTGTTTTCGAGGCGGGAAATATGCGATCTCGTATGATGATTGCTAGCGAGTCGGTTGATTATTTCGATTTTGGGTTGATGAGTTTTTGGAATCTTTCGTCGTTGCGAATGCGATCGAAATTTCGATTGGTTTTTGCCATTTCTCGACATTCTTCGGGTTCTACTTCTATTGCTTTCTGTAAGTTTTCAAGAACTAATTCGATACTCTTTCCTTGTAAAGGATAACAGAAGGCTTTATTATACCAAGCACCATTATCATCTGCTTGTAATTCTATGGACTTGTCGTAACAAGCGATCGCCTCGTCATAACGTCCCCATTTTTCTAGTGCAATGCCTCGATTATTCCATATTTCACAATTATTTGGGCTGAGTTCTATTGCTCGATCGTAACTCGAAATTGCCTCCTCATAACGATTTAATTCCTCTAAAGCCATCCCTTTATTATTCCATGCGGCACTAAAATCTGGCTTTAGCTCTATAACTGTTTCACTACTCGTAATCGCTTCTTCGTATCGTTCTAAAGAAAATAGAGATACGCTACGATTGTACCATGCTTCACAGTTATCTGGTTTAATTTCTATTGCTTTATCGTAACAGGCAATCGCTTCTTCATGTCGTTCCAAAGAGAATAACGAAATTCCTTGAACGATCCATGCTTGATATAAATCGGGTTTTATCTTTAAGGCTCTAACACTGCTATTTAGTGCTTCTTTATACTGTTTTAATTGGAAAAGCAGAACACTTTGATTATACCATACCTCATACAAATTGGGTTCAATTCTTATAGCTCTATTGTAACTAGAAATTGCTTCTTCATATTGCCCCATTTTTTCTAGGATTTGCCCGCGATAATACCATACTTCATCGCAATCTGGTTTAATTTCTGCGGCTTTATCGCAAGCAGCGATCGCTTCTTCATATTTCTCTAAATTTACTAAAATATCTACTTTTTTTGTCCATATTTCAGGAGAGTCTGATGTTATCTCGTTCATAAGATTTTAGAGCCAAGCCAAACAACGCCATATTTTTAATAATTCCCGTCCGGAAGCGCGATCGCCCATGAGAAAGAGTCTCAAGGGATCTCCCACGCGTCGATCGTCAGTTAGAACATCAGCAAAGCCAACAAATAACTTAACGGGCAGGGGTATGCAATCGTACCCTAATTTCTGGTGTGTAGGGCGCGATCGCATTATGAATCGAACCATAACCTCGGATGAAATCTATCGAAACCGTGCCATTGAGAAGGGTTTAGATGGGGATGGCGGCCTCTCTCGGATCTATGTTGGCGAGATCGAGGGAAATCCCTACGAAGAGGTAAAGATCGAGGTAAACTAGGAAAGCGACCCACTGGCGATCGCAAAACCCGAGATTTCGCTATTCCCGTATTGGGAATTCCCCGATCTGTCGAGGCAACTCCTTCTCCGAACGCTCGAGCCCACTATGTTTATTCTCAAAAGGCAGGATGTTGAGATTGTCAACATTCAGCACCCCAAGCAGGAAGATCGACAAATTCCCATTCTCAAATATCAAGAACAAACCTTTCGCCTGATTAATATTTATGATGCCGCTCGAGCGGAAGAGGCAAGAAATTACTGGAAAGATTTAACAGACAATCAGGGGAAATTTTGCATTCTCTTGCAAGAGACGAAGCGCCACAGCATTTGGGAGCGCGCCAAAATCGATCTCCTGAAGGAAGAATCCAAAACCGGGGATGCACCCATCGCTCCCGCGCCTTGCATTCAAGCCAGTTTGCTCCTTTTACAAGCCGTGTATTTCGATCTCGATGAATTGTTGGGAGGACGACAGGCGAAAGTATTTCAAAAAGAAGTGAGTAACGCCCTGAGCGACAAACAAATTCCCCAAGCTGACACAGAAGAAGCGATCGATCGCCTCCTACATGTCGATCCCCTCAATGATGATTTTGAAGTGCCCCTATGGCAAGAGGAGCATCTCACCAATTTCTTAGCAGAACTTTATCGGCTCGGCAAAAGTTTTTTTGGCAATACCAACTTTGTCCTAGGAATGGAAGAAATCTTACAAGATATGGGAGAAAAAGAGCGACAAGAATTTACCGCTTGGCTAAAGCAGTCGTCTCTCAGCCAAGATTGGGGAGTCGCCAACGCCCGATAACCCGACTCACCTCCAACCCCAACCCAACCCCCTCCCAAGAGAGGGAGAGCAAGAAGGGGGGAGCAAGCAACCAATAACCAACACTTCGGCTTTGCTCAGTGCAAGCAACCAATAACCAATAACCAATAACCAATAACAAAAAAAATGAGTCCCAGAAAGCTAACGGAGTCCGATAAAAAAGAAATTCTCGATCTGTATCGACTGCCTCAAGAAACAACCTCAACGTTAGCAGAACGATATAGTGTCAGCAGTTCTACGATCAGCCGATTTTTAAAAAGTCGGCTCGCTGGCGACGAGTATGAGGAACTCATTCAACAAAAACGACTAAGCCGCACTCCCAGTGGTGCCGCTCAAGTCATGAGTCAATATCAAGAACAAAAAGAACAGGTCGATATTCCCAGCACAACAGCGATCGAAACCGAAGCGGAAGAGGCAGAACAATCAAGCGAATCCCCAAGTGCTTCTAATGTCCGGCGATCGCGCCGCCGACGCTCTGCGGTTAGCAAACCCCAACCCCAATCTCAACCCAACCCCCAATCCCAACCTAATCTTAATCCCACCCCTAAAGTGCTGGATGTTCCCGCGCCAACGGTCAAACCCATGCCTACTCTAAAAACAGAGAAACCTCAAGAATATTTTGATTTTGAGGAAGATGAAACAGAAGAAGATGAAACAGAAGTTGACGTTTACGCCCTCGAAGAAATGTTGGGTGAGGATTTGGCCGATCTCGATGACGAACTTGATGAAGAAGACGAGTTAGATGAGTTAGATGAAGGAGAATGGGAACGAGAGGATATCGTTTCTCGCTTAAGATCGGGAATTTCCGATCTGAATATCTTACCCCTTTCAGCAGCCAGTTTTCCTCGTAATTGCTACCTCGTGATCGATCGCGCGGCAGAATTAATCACCCAACCTCTTGAAGCCTTCAGCGATCTCGGCGATATTCCCCCAGAAGAATTTCATCAAGAAACTTTGCCCGTTTTTGATAATCATAAAGTTGCCCGTCGCTTTTCCAAGCGTTCTCAGCGCGTCATTAAAGTACCCGATTCACAAGTATTTCAGAAAGCAAAGATTCATTTAAGAAACAAAGGAATTACGCGCTTATTACTTGACGGACAAGTCTATTCTTTAGGGAGAGATGATTAGCTGGTATTTTTGAACTGTTTTAGAATTCTTCTTCCCTTCAATGTTAAGAGTTGTAAACTTTGCCGATATACAATCGATAAAGTTTTAAAAGTTTTTTAACAATTCGAGAGGATTTGACAAATATCAAGAGTTTCAGCCCGTAAGATGGGAAAAATAAAGGATGGAGCGATCGCGGTAAATCTCTTGTGTCCTGCTATCGTCAGGACGCTCTCGTAGAATTCCCGCAATAGAAACATATGAAAGTTCGTCACCTACTTCGACAATACGAGCAAGGAGAGAGAAATTTCTCCAGAATGGATCTCAGTGGAGCAGACTTACAAGGTATTACCCTAATTGGCGTTAATTTAAAAGAAGCCAATCTAACGGGCGCAAATTTGAGCCGTGCATTTTTAACGAAGTCGGATTTAAGTGGTGCTTCTCTAAATTGGACGAATTTGAATTTTGCCAAACTTAGCGGCTGTAAATTTGTTGAAACTGACTTAACGAAAGCCAACTTAAGCGGCTCTTTTATGGTGGATACCAAGCTACCGCGATCGCGAATGAGCGGCGCAATTTTATCCTATGCCAATTTAAAGCGTGCCAATTTGTGGGGATGCAATCTGTGTGGTTCGATCTTGCGAAAAGCCAATTTACGAAAAGCCAATTTAAGCGGTGTCAATCTGAACTGGGCGAATTTGTACGAGGCTCGACTGACTGGCGCTTTATTTTACGGTGCATCTTTTAATGGGACGAATTTGAGCCAAACTTTCCTCAAAGAAGTCGATCTCGCCGGAGTTGATTTAGAAGGTGTGAACTTCAGTGGCTCGAGATTAAGCGGCTCGACTTTGGAAGGTGCGAATTTAGCGGGTGCCAACTTGCAGGGCGCGCATTTACAAGATGTCAATTTCCAGAGTGCCAATCTCGCCCGTGCGAATTTAACGGGGGCTTTATTCGAGCGAACCAACTTCGCGGGAGCAAGTTGGCAATCCGTTAATTTAGGGCAAGTCAAGCTGGAATCCAACAAGAGGAAAACGCTCTCCGTCGAAACAAAATCTAGCGATCGTCGATTCTCTGACTCCGATCTTCAGTGGAGCGTTGCCAATCCCTCGGCTATTTAATCTCAATTATCAATGGAAAATTTAACCCGAGAACAATACGGACTTGTTTTGGTGGTGGTCGGCTCGGAGGACGAAGCCCACGCGATCGCCTCGGCTCTCGTAGAAGCAAAATTAGCTGCTTGTGTCAATTTCGCTCCCATTCAATCCGTTTATCGCTGGCAGGGCAAAGTCGAGCGCGAGCGCGAATGGCAACTCACCATTAAAACCGATCTGGCTTTATTTCCCGCTCTCGAAACTAAAATTAAAGAACTGCATTCCTACGAGCTTCCCGAAATTATTGCCCTTCCTATTATGACCGGCTCTCAAAATTATCTCAATTGGCTGGGGGAGTCTTTGATAGTGGGTCGTTAATCTTGACTTTCGGCCAGATTTTGAGGATGAGATTCAGAATAGTTAGGAATTTTTGTACTTTTTGCAGTTGTATTTCGAGTTTGCCATAGCGATCGCGCAATCTGGCCGATCCGGTTTGTGCCATGTAAATATAGCGCGGCGCGGGATGAAGGGTATTGTAGAGGGTGCGATCGACAGAAATGAGGGTTTGCGTTACTCCGGCAAGGGTTTTTCGCAGGCGCAGAATTCTCCACGCAATATAGAAGTTTGCGATCGCAAGAATACAATTAAAAACAACAACAAGAATTAACATCCAAAATTCGACTGCCAAATTATCAGATACAAATGGGTGCATCTCAAAGTTGCAGATGTAGATATCGATCCCCTCTAACTCAGGGGGGAATTAGGCTTCCCCCTTATTAAGGGGGACTGGAGGGGGATCGCCTTTTTGCAAAACTGAGATGCACCCGATAAAAATACCCTCCCATTGTAGAGCATTCTATCTTAATTATTCGGCGTTACTCCCTCTAATAAGCGTTCGTCAACCTCATCAACAGAACGAATAATGGTTTCATCTGCCGTATTTTGCGATCGCGGTTGAAAGAGTTCTATAAAGGCAGCATCTAACGTATTTGCCATGACAATTTTATTTTCATAAATCACGATCACTCTGGCTAATGTCGGGACTTTATTCTGTTCCGCCTCGAGATAGAGGGGTTCGATGTAGAGTAGAGAATCTTCAATGGGAATAATCAGTAAATTGCCTTGAATAATCCGAGAACCTTGGGTATTCCAGAGGGAAATTTGTTGGGAAATGTCGGGATCTTGATTAATTAAGGCTTCAATTTGACTGATGCCGAAAACAAGTTTTTGTTTGGGGAATTGATAGAGTAGTAGCTTACCATAGCGATCGCCATCGGAACGGGCCGCCAACCAAGCAATTAAATTCGGACGCGATCGCGGCGAATAGGGATGCAATAAAATAAACTCTTCCGTTTTTTCTCCGGGCAAGCGTACGATTAAATGATAGGGAGCAACGGGGAGTAACTCATCCCCATAAATTTCTTGGGGATTTTGCCATTGATCCTCGCGATTGTAAAACACTTTGGGATCTGTCATATGGTAGGTCAAAAGCCGTTCCGATTGAATGCTGAAAAAATCAGTGGGATAGCGAATGTGTTCGCGCAAACGATCGGGCATTTCTGCAAGGGGTTTGAAGAAACCGGGGAGAATTTTTGCCCATGTTTGAATAATCGGATCGTCGGGATCGGCAATATAAAAATCAACCGTGCCATTGTAAGCATCAATAACCACTTTTACCGGATTGCGAATGTAGTTAAATTCTCGTTCCCCCGGATCGGAGTAGGGATAGCGATCGCTGGTCGTATAAGCATCAATAATCCAATATAAGTAATTGCCCACGCGCTTGGCTTCTTTATCTCCCGTATCGGCATTGACTAAATAAGGGTCGCTATCGTAGCGTAAAAAGGGTGCAATTTGGCGAATTCTGCGATTGATATTACGGCGAAAGAGAACCCGAGTTTCATCAGTAAAATTCTGGGTAAATAGCATTTGCCAATCTTTGAGATATTCGGCAAAAATAAAGCGCCGCCAAGGAGAATTTAAAGAGACTCCGGCGATGCCATCATAAATATTTTGGGCGTTATCTTGACCGCTCGGAAAGTCTAATTCTTGTACCTTAGTATTGGTCATGATATAGGTATCGCTTAACTCGCCAAAGTAAATTCTCGGCTTGCCAATGGGAATACTTCCTTCGATAATTTCATCCGCAAGCCGGAGGGTTCCTCCTTCTTCTTCTGTGGCAATATCTTGGACGAAATAAGCCGGTAAACCGCCGCGATCGACCTTGTTGACGGGGGAAAGCGTAAACCCGTAACCGTGAGTGTAAACTAAATGCTGATTAACCCATGTTTGCGCTTCTTCAGGAACGCGATTGTAGTCTAATTCTCGAGCGGAAATGAGAACTTGTTGCTTCTGCGTTGACCGTTTTTCCTCGGTTTCTAAATCGCGAATCTGCATGGTGTAGCGATCGATATCGGCATCGTGAAAGCGATAATAAAGGCGAATTTCCTGCAATTGGCGATTGGCTTCGAGGAGGGGACGGGCATCCCAGAGGCGAATATTTTCGATCGTGAGGCGATTGTTTGCCAGTCGTTGGGGATTGAGGGTATCTTGGGGATCGAAGGTTTCTGCTTCGATGCGATCGAGGGCAAAAGCCGCGCGAGTTTCGCTAATATTGCGCTTGAGATAGGGGGTTTCTCGTTCGAGTTCGTTGGGTTGGACGTTGAGGCGCTGGACGAAATTTTCCATCACTTCTCCTGATAGAAAAACAGACATATAAACTGCCAGTAAAACCAGAGTGAGAGGATGATGGATTTTAGGATTTTGGCGATCGCGTCCGAGGCGATAAAAGCCGCGATACAGTAACCATAAGGCAACGGCTCCCGCGATCGTGCCGGAAATCACTTCTACGGGAAGTTGGACGTGAAGATCGGTATAACTCGCCCCGTAAGTCACGCCGCGAGTAGAATAGATGGTTTTGACTGCGGCGAGGAGGTGATAAAAAACAAGAGCCAGCATCACTAAGCCGCCCAATATATCGATGTGACGCAATTGCCCGCGAGAAAATCCCTCAAATCTTCCTTTAGAGAGACTATCTCCGGACAATAAATAAATGAGAGTACAAACTGCCCAACCATAGAGAAAGAGACCGCCCAACCAAAAATAGAGCAGTTCCCACAGGGGCAGGCGAAAGAGGTAAAAACTGATATCGAGATGATAGAGGGGATCGAGATGGTTAAAGGGAGTTGCGGCAAAAAATTCGAGGATTCTCGTCCAGTTGCCCGAGAGGGTTAACCCGAAAAGAAGACTGAGAACGATCGCGATCGCCGTGGCGATGAATTCCCCTGCAAATAAGAACCCGATCGCCGAGCCTGCTAAAACGGCCCATTGCCAGTGAATGCCCCAGCCTCGCCCGATATTCTCACCGAGAATATGACTGACATTAACGAGATCGAAGGGAGGTGGTAAAGGTGGTGTTACTTTTGCTAGAGAGAGATTGGGCTGCCAGTAATCAAGGGCGATCCGACCGTAGTGAATGAGGCTCAATCCCGGCACGCTGGCTAAAATCGGCACCGCTAAAAAGAGCCAGTTTAAAGAAAGAGCGGCGGGTTTTGCGATCGCAGGTGTGGCGGATTTAACGATCGCATTCTGGCGACCTTGCAAAATCGAATCTTTGAGGGAGAGATAGGGTTGAAGGGATGTTTCCCGTCGGGGGTTCTGGGGGCGATCGCGAGAAGATAGGGAAGGAGAAGGATATTTGAGAAAATGGGCAATGCGCAAATTTGCCAATAAAAAAATCGAGGAAATACTACTGGCGATCGCGCACAAACTGGCTTGAGTGCGAAACCTCACGAAAAAAGCCGCCAGATAATCCAGTTCGTCAAACCAAAGAATTTCAACAACAAAACGAGCAATAATATCAAAGAGCAGCCAGACGCTCAACAGGCAAAGGGCTATTTTTCCTAGGAGTTTTATCGGCTCGTTCATGGTCGTATCGGCGCTGCTTTACCTTGTAGTAAGAATAGCATTATTTTGAGGCGATCGTATGAAAAGTTACTTCCACCGATGGGAAGAGTTATTCGTTCAATTGGGCGGAAAAACCATTCCTCCTCTGACTCCTATCCTTCTGGCTTATGGGGAATCCCATCGCTATTATCATGGCTTGCGGCATCTAGAAGAATGCCTATCATTATGCGATTGCCACTCTTTCAATTCTCCAGAAGTCGAAGCCGCACTCTGGTTTCACGATGTTATCTACAACCCCCGAGAAGCAAACAACGAGGAAAAAAGTGCAGATTATGCCCGTCAAGTTTTAGAAGAGGTAGGAATCGGAAAAAAACAGCAAAAAGCGATCGCTAATTGCATCTTAGCAACTCGCCACGATATCCCTCCCGATAACTTACTTGCAGCGACGGTTATTAGCATCGATTTAGCAATTTTAGGCAGCGATTCGGAGCGATATCGAGAGTACAGTCAAGCTATTCGTTTAGAATACAATTGGCTGAGCGATCGCCAATTTAATGAAGGTCGCGATCGGGTCTTGCGATCGTTGCTCCAACGCCCAAAAATCTTCCTTATCGAGCCACTATTTTCGCAATTAGAAGACTTGGCCAGAATTAATATTCAAACCGAATTACAAGCCTTAAAGTCAAGTTAGGTGAAACCCAGCGATCGCTTGTAGAAAGAAGTATTACAAGCGAGACTCTAACTAGCGATCGCTCGTGTAAAATGGAGGCAGAGGTCGGAATGACGGTACGAGATAAATGCAACCTTTGTACCAAGCTCACAGCGTCGAAAATGTCAGGAGGAATCAGAGCGAGATCGTGAATATTTGTTCTCAGCCGGGCTGCAATAACCCCGTATCAAAACCCGGACATACTCTGTGTTATGCCTGTTGGAAGGCTGCAAACCAGAAGCCTGCTCCCAAAACGGAGATTAAGCCCAAACCCAAGTCTAATCCCAAAACGGATATTAACCCCAAGCCTAAGCCTGCCCATTCTCAATCACTTTTATCGGCCACAAAAATCAGTCAGAAATTAAACGAACTGAATTATAAAATTAACCGCAATGATATTAATCGTATCTTATCAGAATTAGGGCTTTTGGAAAAACAAGGGGCGGATTGGATTGCAACGCGGCGAGGAATTGCTTTTGGTGCAACACAGAAGCAAGATTCAAAAACTGGTAATTCCTATGTTCTTTGGTCGCCTACTATTTTAGAAAATCAAATTTTTTTAGCGACAATTCAAAGTATCATTAGCGAACCAACAGACTCGAAGACTTCGGATACAGTAAGCGAAGTAAACGAAAAAAGTTTTCGCCAAAAGTTCCGCGAGAGCGCTAAATTTCGCACGACGGACGGCCATTGGGTGAGATCGAAAGCTGAGGTTATGATTGATAATTGGTTATATATGACTGAGCTAGTTCATGCTTACGAACGCAAATTACCCATCCTAGAAGAAGTCTATTGCGATTTTTACATCCCGGCAGGTAAGGTTTATATTGAATACTGGGGCTATGAAAACGATCGAAAATACTTAGAACGGAAGAAAGAAAAACAAAGACTTTACCAACAATACGAACTCAATTTAATTGAAATCACCGACAAAAATATACGCGATCTCGATGACTTTTTACCAAAAATGTTATTAAAGTTTGGCGTTCGAGTCAGCTAAAACAGGATATACTCTGTTTTTAAGTAGTTGGATCTCAGCCATTGAGAAATCTCCAAGAATCAATCTTTAAGTTCAATCTCAATCTACCTTATGGAGAATTCTGCGATGAAATTTGAAATCCCCCGCCCCCAAATTCCGGCTTATGCTTGGCAGCGACCCATCGGACTCGGTTGGGATCGTCCCTACACTGCCCGCAAAAATGATGATGGAGTTTGGCACGGAATGCCCCTCGGCGGTTTAGGTGCTGGGTGTATCGGGCGATCGCACAATGGGAATTTTAATCTCTGGCATCTCGATGGGGGCGAGCATATTTTTCGCAGTTTGCCCGCTTGTCAATTTAGCATTTACGAACAAGTGAAGGAGAACAACCCAAAGTTTACGCCCTTTCTACCCAGCCCCCCACCGATGGCAGTCTCTCCCGATGGGCGTGGTATCCCGAAGGGGGCGGCACTTATCACGCTCTTTATCCTCGCAGTTGGTTTAAGTACGAAGGAGTTTTTCAGAGCGAAATTATCTGCGAACAATTTTCTCCCATATGGGCGAAATGCTACCAAGAATCCAGCTATCCCGTGGCGGTTTTTGATTGGACGGTTCACAATCCGACCGATCGCCCTCTCACCCTCAGCATTATGCTCACTTGGCAAAATGTGGTGGGTTGGTTTGCCAATGCCAATAAAACTCAAGAGGACTATCAACCCAAATGGCGGGACAGTACGGGCAATTTTAATCAATGGATTCAAGACCATCATCGCATCGGCTGTTTGTTTAACCGCGTCCGTCTCTACGACGAATTACAGGAAGGGGAAGGACAGATGGCGATCGCCAGCATTATTAATCCTGCGGTTGAAGCCTTTTATACGGCACGCTGGGACCCAGAAGGAGACGGGGGAGACGTTTGGGATTATTTCGCGATGGATGGTAGTTTGCCAGATCTGCAAAATGAAACTCCTGCCTCTCCGGGGGAACAAATTGCCGCCGCGATGGCTTCTCGTTTTACAATCCGTCCGGGGAGAACTCGCAAAATCCCCTTTATTCTCGCTTGGGATTTCCCTGTCACCGAATTTGCCGAGGGGGTCACTTATTTTCGCCGTCACAGCGATTTTTTTGCGAGGACGGGGAATAATGCTTGGACGGTGGTGCGGACGGCACTCAAGCACGGGGATATCTGGAAAGAGAAGATCGAAGCATGGCAAAAATCCGTATGCGATCGCAATCTGCCAGACTGGTTGAAAATGGCTCTTTTTAATGAGTTATACCTACTTGCCGATGGAGGAACCCTATGGACGGCAGCCACGGAAACGGATCCCGTGGGACAATTTGCCATTTGGGAGAGTTTAGATGCCCGTTTTTATGAAAGTTTACCCCAACGTTTATACGGTTCTTTTGCGACTTTAATGCTCTTTCCTCGGTTGGAAAAAGCCGTTATAGAAGCCATTGCCCGATCCATTCCGATTGAAGCTGGAGACGGGGAGACAATTCGTAAAATTGCTGGAGAAACGCCGCAAGATTTGGGCGCATCTTACGAACATCCTTGGATCGAAACGAATGCCAATTTCGAGAAAAATCCCGATCGCGCTGCCCTTTTCATTTTACAAGTTTATCGAGATTACCGACTCACAGGAGAAACCGATACAGAATTTCTTTGGGAATGTTGGTCGGCGATCGCGTTTACCCTCGCTTATGAAAAAAAGCGCGAACAATCAGAAAAGCGGAATGAAAAACTGTGGGAAATGGGATTGAAATCCGCGATCGCGATCGGCAAGATTCTCCTCGAAAATCCACCTGCCGATCCCAATTTACAAACCCCCCTTTATCCCGAAGATCTGGAAAATATTATCGAGACCTATCAATCTTGGCTCGCAGGAGTTCCGGTTTCAGAGAACAATAATTATGAAACGATCGCCGAATATTTATACGGTCAATTATTGGGATTTTTAGATGAGAGCGATCGCAACAATTTTCAAACCTCATTAAAAGCATTGGCAGAACATTATTTTCCACCGTTTCCTAAGGGAAATGAAAGCGAGAATTCTCCTTCCTCAGAGATTAATACGGGTATGATTTGGGCATTAGCCACGGCTCTGTTATTGGCGGGAATGAAAGATGAAAGTATGGCGATCGCGGGGGAATGGGTCAAGCAAATCTATGAAAACGGCTTGCAATTCCGCACCCCTGAAATTTTGTCACCCCAAGGAACATTTCAAGGCAGTCATTCTTTAGAAGGACTCACCATTTGGGCAATTTACGAAGCATTCAGTAAAATGAAAACACGATCCTAAAGAGCGAGTGATTTTGATTGATGAAAATTTTCCTTTTTCTGTCGATTTTCTTTTTTTCTTCTTGGTCTGCTGACCAGTTATTTTTTGATTGCGTCAATGCAGCCGAATTGACAGAAACAACGTCAGAAGAAGTTATCGAGTCGAATCTAGAAGACGAATCCCTTTCTTTTAAGGAAAATCCCATTATTAAACAATGGCGCAACGTCGGGATTTCAAATACTTTAGCAGGACATAACGCTCCGATTATGTCTTTGGCATTCGGTCCAGACGGTCAAATTTTAGCCAGTGGCGGCAGCGAAACCGATGGTAGTATTTATGTTTGGGATACTAATTCGGGGCGTAGAATTCGGAGAAATCGCATTCAAAATGGTCGTGTAACCTCGATCGCGATCGCATCGGAAGGAAATATCATTGCCAGCAGTAGCGATGTTGCAGGAGTATCTTTATGGGAGTGGCAAAATCGCCGCAGACGGGAAAACGAACGCTGGGTTTTGGGACATCAACATAATATCCTTGCTATGGTGGTTACGCCGGACGATCGCGTGTTAATTACGGGTGGATTGGATGGCATTCGCGTCTTAGATTTACGAGTCACAAAACCGCTTTATACATTGGTTCGGTTTGATGTCGTTACGGCTTTAGCCATTCATCCCAATGGCTATATTTTAGCTAGTGCCAGTCAAGATGGAACCCTGAAATTTTGGAATTTAAGAACGAGCAAGTTAGTCAAAGAATTTGAGGCACATGAAGAGGCGATCGATACTTTAGCATTTACGCCGGATGGAGAAACATTAATTTCTGGCAGTCGCGATCGCTCGATTAAACTCTGGCGATCGGAGACCGGGGAATTATTAAAGACCTTAGATAGTGCGAGAACGGTTAATGCGATCGCGGTTCATCCTAGTGGCGTTCTTTTTGCCAGTGGCTCTCGAGAAGGTATTCGGCTTTGGGACATCGAAACGGGAGAAATTATTAATCTTTTTACAGACTATTCGGATTGGGTGGAAACCTTAGCCTTTAGTCCGGATGGAAACATCCTCGCCACTGGCGGATTTGACAATCAAGTGAAACTTTGGCGGCCGATTTCACGAGGTTTTTCTGAGGATAATGAATAAAAGAAATGTAATCTTGCTGAGGAATTAGAAGAGATTGAACCACAGAGACGCAGAGAGTGTAAGTAGAGAGTACAGAGGGTGTAGAGGATGTAGAGAGGGAGAAAGGGCGCAAGCATTGCGCCCCTACGGGGATTACTGCGCATACGCCCTCTTATTTGGTTTAATTAAACGGATTTGAGACTAATTTTAGAAAAGCGATCGCAACCCAAAAAGTCCTCAACTCTTCTGAATAATCTCCTCATCAATCGAGAGATCGATTTCTTTTTTATCCCGCCCCGATGATAGATAATCATTCTCAAAAGAATCTTTTAAACCCGCAACAAGATCGTATTTGGGTTGCCAATTTAATTCTGTTTTTGCCTTGTGAATATCGGTGAAAAAATGCTGCACTCGTAACGGAAAAGCCTTACGCTTGCCAAAATCAAATTGTTTCGGATCGAAATGGACGAGTTTGAGTTCCTCCTCTGATTTTCCTGCCGCTTCTCCGCAAGCTAACGCCAATCCTTTAAATGTAATATAGCGATCGCCAGAAATATTATAAATCTGTCCCTTGGCCTTTTCATTCCCCAAAATTGCCGCCATTGCCATTGCCAAATCTTCTACGTGTCCCAACTGCGTAATTGCCAAACCATCCTCTGGAATGGGAATGGGGCGATCGCGGACGATGCGATCGAAAAACCATGCTTCTACATCATTATAATTGCCGGGACCGTAAATATAAACCGGACGCACCGAAGTCCAAGGACTTCCTATTTTGTCCAGATAGTTTTCCGTTTCATGCTTGCCTTTATGACGACTTTTCGGATCTACCGAATCGCCTTCAATATGGGGCATTTCTTGAGATTTTAAATAAACGCCGGCAGAACTAACATAAACAAAATGTCGAACTTTATCTTTAAATAATTCTACAAGGGGTTGCGTGTCGCTGACTTCTCGCCCGTTATTATCAAAAATAGCGTCAAATTGTTCGTTTTTTAGTTTATCTTTTAACTCGTCGGCATTTTTGCGATCGCCGTGAATTTGTGCGATTCCTTCGACGGGTGCGGGTTTATTCCCTCGGTTGAATAACACCACCTCATGACCGCGATCGACCAGAATTTTGGTCAAGGACACGCCAATAAAACGAGTCCCACCCATGATTAAAATTCGCATTTTCCCTCCTAATTTTAGATGAATTGCTACCCATTTCCAACGGTCAGTTGGGTAACGACAATATTCCCATTAAAGCAGAGATCGACATCAGTTCCGGCCGCACGAGGGCGATCGGGATATTTTCCCCGATAGGAATAGCGATCGCCTTCAATTTCATAGTTCAATGGCAAAGGATCGCAACTCAGTGGACAAAAAACAATTTCTGGTGTGTCCGCACCGGGTTCGAGATGGGGTAAATTCACATTCCAGAAGGCTTTAGGAGGAAGCGGTAAAGCGAATAATTTATCCAATACCATTGCCGTCCATTTCGTGGCAATCTCCCAATCTATGACCCAAGGACGTTTAATCCAATGGGAAATTGCGATCGCGGGAATGTTATGAATCGCGGCTTCTCTGACGGCTGCAACCGTCCCGGAAATATAGACATCAACTCCTAAATTTCCTCCCGTGTTAATTCCCGATAAAACCCAATCAATGTCATTAGGATACAGTTGAAAAGTAGCAACTCTCGTACAATCTGCGGGAGTTCCAGTAACTGCATATTCTTTCGGCGATCGCTTCTCAACTACAAACGATTTTGAGGTCGTCACTTGATGGCCGCAACCGGATAATTGCCCTTGCGGTGCCACCATAATACCTCGATCTTTGACTGCTTTTTGTAAGGCTTGAATGCCAGGTGCATCAATTCCATCATCGTTAGTTAAAATCAGAACCATCTTTTCAATTATTAATGAACAATGTGAAACTATAAAATGAATTTTATCTTTTTGCCAGTTCAAAGCCTAATAATGCTGCCGTTAAGCCCGTAAAAATGCTCAACATCGGATAGAGGATTAAATCGAAATAGGCTTCCGCTTTCAAGGAAAGATTCTGCTCGTAAATGAAAGAAGAAAATGTTGTAAACCCTCCACAAAATCCTGTCACTAATAGTAAATTCCATTCTCTGGGTAAATTATATCGTTCGATCGCGCCGATAAAAAAACCAATTAAAAAGCAACCCATAATATTAACCGTAAATGTGCCTAGCGGTAAGCTACTTTGCCAGCGATCGCCGATCCAAGTTCCGACGAGATATCGAGTCACACTTCCCAAACCACCCGCAACGAAAATAATCAGCAGATTTTTCATGTTTTTTTATTAGTTGTCTTGGTGCGCGTTCCCTTGCGTCTTTCGCCGACGCGGGGTCGCACCGCTATTGGTTGCCGATAACGGTTTTAGGAATTAACTTGAATTCTCCATCAATATTTTCCCATTTGCCGATACCGAGAAAAAACATTTTCTCATCATAAACTCGTATAAATCCTTCTGCTGTTTGCAGGTTTTTATCGGTAATTTTTTGTCCCTGACACCATCGTTTTGCCGCGTCTGCTTCTAAAACAATTTTCTCTAAATGTTTGAGGGGAATTTCTGGGGCGATGGGTTGAAATTCTTCTGTAGCGATCGCATTTTCTAACTTTTCTAAAGTTATACTATCTTTTAACTCCAGATCGCAACTCTTCACCCGGACTAAGTTGGCTAAAGTGCCGCCAACATCGAGTAATTTTCCTAAATCTCTCGCGATCGCGCGAATGTAAGTCCCTCCCCCACAAGCGATCGCTACATCCAATTCTGGAAATTCTCCCGGAGACCAGTTTAAAATCTCTATATTGTGAATGTCTACAATTCTGGGGGGAACTTCTACTTTTTCTCCGGCTCTTGCTAATTCGTACATTCGCTTGCCATCTCGTTGAATGGCGCTGTAAATGGGGGGAATTTGTTCGATTTTGCCGATAAACTGCGGCAAAATCTCCTCGATCTGTTCCAACTCGATTTTACAGTGCGATCGCTGCTCTAAAATTTCCCCTTCGAGGTCGTCTGTTGTCGTCCGCATCCCCAAGCGAATCTTAGCATGATAGCCCTTGCCATCGGGGAGATATTGTAATAAGCGGGTTGCTCTGCCAATGGCGATCGGCAATACTCCCGTTGCAGCCGGATCGAGAGTTCCCCCATGGCCGACTCGTTTTAATTTTAGCAGTCGCCGCACTCTCGCCACGCAATCGTGGGAGGTGAATCCGGCAGATTTATTGAGGTTGAGAAAACCCAACATTCTAGATCGCTCAAAATAATTACGGACAACAACTTATTATATA
>JBCCVR010000024.1:0-49450 GCA_039194995.1 Cyanobacteria bacterium P01_E01_bin.42
AGGCAATGTGAACGGCGGGATAGTCGTCCAAACCCTCCAAGGTACTTGCCGAACCGTAGGGGTGCTGCCAGTTGGCCCCGACGACCCAATGCCACCAACTCAGATAAGTCATCTGTTGGAGAGATTCGGGCGGCCAGAAGACGAGAGAGCCGGGTTGCCGTTGTTCCTCGGTTAAGTCGGGGAATTGGTCTTTGGGAATGGGACGCTCAGCCACGGTTTGGTAGCCTGTAGCTTCAACAAATTGGCGGTATTCAGCATTGGTGACTTCGTGGCGATCGATGCAAAAGCTATCTACCGTAACATCACTGGCAGGGGCTTCAGAGGCATAGTAAGTCTCGGAACCGATGTTAAAGGTGCCTTTGGGGATAAAGGCCATGCCGTCGGGGCAGTTGAGAGGGGCAGCGATCGCCATATTGAAAGGGGCAATCGCCATGCTGAGGGAGGCGATGAGACTCAGGAGTGCGATGGTGAGCCGAAACACGGGCAAGATGCCCGTTCCACAAAACTGAGAGGAAATCATGAGTAGGCAAAAACGATAAATTTACGGGGCGATCGGGTTAACAAAGTCTCGATCGCAGGGGTTCCAAAACGATCGAGATCGTTTTGGAATGAGTGAGAAATTTGTTGTGGTGTAAAGGTAAGTAGTGCCTACCCTACAGAAAATAGCTGTAAGAAACCCAACACATTCACTGAGTGCGTTGGGTTCGCCACTTCACCCCATAATCCTAGGATTCGATGGGGTTAATCATAGAATGGGACAGAATTAAATAAGACGGGTTGCTGACAGAATTCGTCTACGTAATCTGGATCTGCAACATCGTCAGTGAGTTCGATCGTCACCGAGTTCAAAGTTCCGGTGAAGTCAAAAGGCATGTCCTCTGCATAGGTTTCTCGGATAGGCGTACCCGTATCAAGGCCCACATCAAGGGTCTCATCTAAGGTAAAACGGTTGGGAATGCTCGTACAAATCACATTGCTTCCCGCAATGGTAAGAAGTTGCTCGCCAACATAGAGATCCACTTCGGCACCTGCACCCGGATCCTCTGAGACCGTTTTATAAACAGCTTTCAAGATAATTGGTGTATCTGTGGGCAAATCGGCAGGCAAAGGTGCTGAAATGTCGTAGCGTTCGATTCCTGCCAAGTTGTAGTGATACACCAGTTGATTATCTTCTACAAAGAAACCGTATCCACTAAAACGGCCCCCCAGAGTCAATAGCATTCCTTCGCCATTTGCGGGCAATACCACATCGGCAATAATCTCATGGCTCTGGCTTTTGAGATCTGGGGCTGAACCTTCGGGAACGCGAAAACGATCGGGGTAGGTAAAGACGGTACGCCCTGCGGTCAAACTCGGACGATTAGCCACATCAAGCCGTGCGGTTTTGCGATCGTCCAACGGAAAGACGTTATACTTACTCGCCTCAGCATAAAACAGCTTGATCATCTCATCGAGTTTCTCCGGCTCTTGCTCGGCCAGATCCACGGCTTGGCTGAAGTCCTCTTGAATGTTGTAGAGTTCCCAGGGCATGTCCAACAGATCGATCGGTGGGTTTTCTGAAAGCCAGGGTTCCCCGCGTATGGCACTCGCCATCCAGCCCTTGTCGTAGATCCCCTGGTTGGTGAGCATCTCAAAGTATTGGGTAGTGTGGCGGCTGGAGGCATCGATCGCACCTAAATCATTGCCATTGGCATCCGTTGCATCAAAGGTATAGGACAAACTCGTTCCCTCGATGGGTTTTTGCGTGACACCATTGAAGATCGTGGGTGCTTCAATCCCGATCTCTTCGAGAATTGTGGGAGCAATGTCGATGACATGGCTGAACTGATAGCGCACATCATCCACATCGCTAATGCGATCGGGCCAAGAAATCACCATGCCATTGCGAGTTCCTCCAAAGTGAGAGGCAATTTGTTTGGTCCATTGGAACGGGGTATCCATTGCCCAAGCCCAAGCGGCAGGGAAGTGGTTATAGTGCATCTCGCTACCCAATTCATCGATCGCGGCGAGTTTATCCTCAAAATCTTCTTCAAGACCATTGAAAAAGGTCATTTCATTGATTAACCCTTCCAAGCTCCCTTCTGCACTGGAACCATTGTCTCCGGCAATGTAGACGATCAAGGTGTTATTTAACTCACCCAAGTCATTAATCGCATCAACTACCCGACCAATCTCGTAGTCTGTCTGTTCGGTAAAAGCAGCAAACACCTCCATCATGCGAGCATATAACCTTTGCTCGTCTGGGGTCAGAGAATTCCAAGCCGGTAGAGAGTCCGGACGGGGGGTTAATTGGGCATTAGCGGGAATCACGCCTAATTCTTTTTGCCTAGCAAAAGTTTGGTTGCGGTACTCATCCCAGCCCATATCAAATTTACCTGTATATCGATCGATCCATTCTTGGGGAACTTGGTGGGGCGCATGGGTCGCACCGGGAGCAAAGTAAACAAAAAAAGGCTTATCTGCGGCTAGTGCTCTTGTGGTCTGGATATAGTTGATGGCGCGATCGGCTAAATCTGTATTCAGGTAGTAGGGTGTACCATCGGCATTGGTTTCTGGCGGAATCAAGCGAGTCGTATTCTCCACGATCGGGGGAGTATATTGATCGGCATCGCCTCCGACAAAGCCATAAAAATAGTCAAACCCTAACCCTTGGGGCCAGCGATCGAACGGTCCCACTGCACTGGTTTCCCAATCTGGCACGTTGTGGTTTTTCCCAAACCACGCAGTTGCATAACCATAGGCTTGCAATACCTGTGCAAAGGTGGCAGTGCTTTGGGGAATAAGAGTCGAATATCCGGGGAAGCCCGTTCCAGCTTCGGTAATGGCACCACTCGCAATTGTATGGTGATTGCGTCCGGTGAGGAGAGCCGCACGGGTGGGAGAACAGAGCGCCGTGGTGTGGAATTGCGTGTAACGCAAACCATTCTTAGCCAGTTCATCCAGTGTCGGAGTGGAAATGCTGCCACCAAAGGTTGACATCTGGCCATAGCCCACGTCATCTAGCAGCACCACCAAAATATTGGGTGCATTTTCAATGCCAAAGGTGGAAGGCTGTTTCAATTCGGGTTTGGTCGCTTCAGAGTCCTCATAAGTCAGACCGATTTTACCCGTGAAAGGTGCGTCGGGGTGGGGGAGAATCTGCTGGGCTATTGCGGGTGGCGCAGCAGTGGTCAACAAGAGAGAGGTGGCGATCGCCATGTTTGCGATCGCTCTCCCAATTCGGTGCAAAAGATGATTCCAAAACATCAACAAAATCTTGTGAAAAGGGTAAACAAAGTCTCGATCGCAGGGGGTCATCCCAAAAGGAGATCGAGCCAATTCTGGGAAAGGTCAACAAAGGCGATCGCGACCTCCAGAAAATCCGAGGGGCGATCGCCAATCCAAAATTCACAATTCAAAAAATGGCATTTTCAACTTAGTCCAAGCTGATTTTCTGGAGATCCTCTAAAAGCTCCTCCAATAGACCATCAATACCAAAGGAAGACGGAAGCTGACGCGGGGGATAGTTCCTGAAGGTGTCGAGGAACTGCCCGATATAGGCTTGAGCTGGGGCGACGAGAAACGCGTGACGGAATCGCCATATGTTGTACTCTTCTGCTTCATCTGGGGCAATTTCAAAAGGATCGCGACGCAGATTAAAAATGAGGGGAACCCTCAATGTGACAAAAGGCTCGGCCCAGACATTAAACCCTTCTTCGCGTTGCTCGGCAAAGATCATTTTCCAATCATCAAAGCGCAATGCTGAGGGATAAGCATCGTCGGAGAGATAGAAGAACTCGTGACGGGGGGCTTCTACAGGAATCAGTGCAATCAAGGGTTGGATCTTGTCAGAACTGGATTCAAGGTGATTGAGAATATCAAGGTAGTCTAGACGAGGTAAGAAGTCGTAACCATCTAGATGCAACGGGGCGAAATCGCGATCGTTGGCATGATAAACCGGAGCGTAGGGGACGGGAGGAGTCGCCTCGAGATCGCACAGAGACGGATCGGGATCGTCTGCCAGACAAGGGTTGAGCAATTGCTCGCCCATATTTTCAAGTGCTGGAATTCCGGTTGCTTCAGTTAAGGTGGGAAACCAATCCAACATGGAAATAATGTCGTTGGAAACTACGCCACCGTCCCAACGAGCCGGCCAGCGAACGACAAAGGGGACTCGGAAACCCCCTTCCCAGTTGGTGTTCTTTTCGCCGTGGAAAGGCGTCATACCACCATCAGGCCATGAGAAAACCTCAGCACCGTTGTCCGTGGTGTAAATGACAATGGTATTTTCAGCAACCCCCAACTCATCTAATTTGTCAAGTAGATCGCCAACAAGAGCATCGTGTTCCACCATGCCATCAGCATAAATTCCCTGACCGGTGACGTTTTGCGACTCTTCCTTCAGGTGAGTGAAGACGTGCATTCGGCTGGCGTTGTACCAAACAAAGAAAGGCTTGCCATCTTCCTTAACCGCTTTGTCCATGAAGGAGAGAGCGGCATCTCGAAACTCCTCATCAACTGTTGGCATCCGTGCGATATCAAGAGGACCGGTGTTGCAGATGACTTGGGGAGCGAGAGGATTCTCACCCATTGCCTCTGCATCTTCTTGGGAAAGTTCCTCAATAATCTGAGAATCTTCATTGCAGGGATAGTTGGGATCTTGCAGGGCATTTGCATCTGCGATGGTCTGAGGTGCGTCTTCCTCCCTCATGTCATAAGAATGCAGGACACCTTTGGGTCCAAATAGTTCAAAGAATTGCGGATCTGTCGGATAGTCAGGGTTTTCCGGCTCCTCCTCTGCATTGAGGTGATACAGGTTGCCGTAGAATTCTTCAAAGCCATGATTGGTAGGAAGATGCTTGGGTAAATCTCCCAAGTGATTTTTCCCAAACTGACCCGTAGCATAACCCTGTTCTTTCAAAACCTCTGCTAGGGTCAGATCTTCGGTGCTGAGTCCGAGATCGACTCCTGGCAGTCCTACTTTTGTTAACCCCGTTCTTGCAGGGCTTTGACCCGTGAGGAAAGCAGACCGTCCGGCGGTACAGCTATTTTCCGCATAGGCATCGGTGAACAGGATGCCGTCTTCGGCGATTTTATCGATATTGGGGGTACGGTAGCCCATGATGCCGTTGTTATAGGCACTGATATTAAACCAGCCGATGTCATCTCCCATGATGACTAAGATGTTAGGCGGGTTAGTCGTCTGTGCAAAAGCACTCTCGGTCGGAAGCCAAGGCAGCATTCCAGACATGAGAAGTAGCAGGGAAATTGCCAAGGCAATACCCGATTTTAAAACTCGTTTCACGGAAAGCAAAACTCCTAAAATCAACAAGCGAATTGATATGTTTTCAATACCCAGCGTAAGAATAGCCATCTGTTGGAATTTTCAGGACTCAAAAATTCCAACTTTTTAAATCATTAAAATAAAATATTGATGATTTAAAAGGATTCCACCCTAACTTATAATTCGTTTTGTAAAGTCTCGGTCTCGATTATCTCCCAATTGGTTATATTCATACGTTGGGTTGAAGTTTGCAGCGTTTCTGAAGGCAATTCCCCAAATAGGGTTTTGTAATCTTTAGCAAAATGACCCGAATTCCAGAAACCAAACTGGTTGGCGAAGACTTCTACAGTATGGTGTTCCGGATCGCCGGCTTTAAGGTAGCGCCGCACTGCATTGAGCCGTCGGACTTTGAGATAGCGCATGGGACTCATGCCAAAGAGGTCTTTAAATCCGTAGGAGAGGGCGGAACTACTCGATCCCAATCGTCGGGCGAGTTCCTTGAGAGTGAGGGGTTGTTGCAAGCAATTCCCCATTTCTTTTTCCGCTCGGGCAACAAGGGGAGCGCGTCGGAAGGATTTGAGGGCAGTTTTGGTCGTCCTTTGCAGGGGAATCGATCGCACCAGCAGGGGAACGAAATCCTCGACAACCAGTTTCGAGATGTGAGGCTGTTGCAACCAGTCCGGTTTATGTTGAGCTAACCAGAAGAGTTCTTGCAGATAGGCTTTAAGCTGCCCCATGCGATCGGGCAATAGGGTGGCATGGTTGGTAGTGAGGAAGCGATCGCCAAGATCGTCGCGCTGTAGCTGGCTGGCACAAGTTCGAAAAAGTTTGATGGGAACCAATATATTAGTCATGATGCCATCAGGAGGCAGAATGAGATGTGCTTCTCTTTTCATATCAAAACTACATAAATCGGTTTGTAGATTTAGAGGCTGACCGTGGCTGCAAAAATGTCCGCCCCGGGCAGCCCAAATGAGGGTAAATGTTAAATAAGACGATCCCTCATGTTTCGAACCTATGGTTTGGATAGATGAAGAGTTACTAACCTGCGTAAAATAGAGATTACCAATCTGAACGACCAAAAACTTGCTCTGGAGGAGACTGCCAGACAGTTGCACGATTTGATAGCGACGATAGAGCAAGAATTCCGAGAAGCGATCCACATCGGTAAAACTTTCGCAAATCAACAGATTGCGTTTGGTATTGTCTCGATCGCGATGGTTCTCATTTAAACGCATGGTTACTTCAAGTTGTTATCTCTAGAGAAAGGAATGGGTTTTAGAGCTATCCGTAAGGTCATTTGGGATAGCAGGGCGATCGCCTTCCTCAAAAGGAAGACGATCGCTTTATCTCGTTTTTTATCATAGATCTCTAAAGCTACTATCAGTTATAAATATATATAAAGTTCGAAAGGCGTGCGATCGCACCGAACAATTGCAAACATCCAAATCGAGTAGTAGATCGGGATTCAATGTTCTCCCTTTATTTTGTGCTATTCTCAATTCTATGGAGTTAACCAAGAAAAATAGATGAAACGCTTTTTAACGGTTTTCAATATCCTCATCCTCTGTATATTTTTACTATCCGTGCAACTGGTTTTGATGGTGTCCCCAGTTGCGATCGCGCGAGAGATGCCCACTTCGATCTCTCCTGAAAGCCAAGGTCTTTTAAATATCCGTCCCTATGATATCGGAGATGAAAGTATACTCAGCCGCGATCCAACTGAAATAATCAATAGAACTGTCGAGCAAATTGGTACTGATTTTAAGAATAATCCTTTAAGAACTGCTTACGAGAATGAGGTTCGCGACCTTGCCAACCTCGCCCGAGATCTCCAAAATCGAGGGCTGGGTCTGGAGGAAAGGGCGAGGACGTTATACCAAGCTCGCAGGGATTTAGGCGTTAAATATAAAAATGTCACGCCTTGGCCGTTAAGAGAGTATATATACGATGTCAATAAGAAGCGTTATAACGATCCTTTAGGACCATCATTTGAATATTTGGTTAATAAGTACAGTGGCGATTATGAAAGAATCATTCAATCCGCGCAAAGACCAAATCCCGACATCAATAAACTTCTCTCGGGTTTCCGGAATTGGCTCTCTCAACAAGATGGTGATTATCTCGATAGAATAGAGAGAGAATTTTTAAGGAGTCGGTAGATCGTGAACTATATTTATTTAGCCAATGATGAGAGAGGAGATATAATATTAGCATATAACCCAGACTCGGGCGAATCAAAAGAAATTGAGAATTCGCGATCGCGCGAAGAAAAAATGGAGCGGGGTTACTATACTAATATTGAGGGAAATTTTTATGGAATTTATGCTTCTGTTTCCGGACCTATTTTCTTTAAAAATGAATCGCGTTATCTGCTTTCTCGGGGGTCTTGTCGGGCAACTTTAGAAACTGAGAATAATATCAACCATTTTACGTTATACTCTGGAGAGACTGCGATCGTGAGTGTTTCCTATCAACCCTCCCAATATAAAGATTACGATAATTGGTCTTCAGACGAGGAGTTAACGGATATGTTTTTGAGAATCAAGAATGCTCTAGAGACAGATCGATTTTTTGAATTTTACACGCAAAACTAATATCAAATCAGCGTGCAGGGGGTATTCACACGAATGCCCCCTACACGCTAATAGTTAGCGATCGCCTTTACAATGAAATTTGTATGGGTTCGGGGAGACCGGATAGGTGCAATTCTACTTTGAGGCGATCGCCATCGCGATCGACATTAACGTCATAGCCGCTTCCCACGTCCGCAAAAGCAAAAGAATTATTCTCTTTTAAGTTTAAAATTAGCGTATCGATCGTAATTTGCTGGCGTTTTCCATCAAAGATAATTCTTTTATCGCTCAAACAATCCCGCAGTGAAATTTGTTGAGATTGAGGGATGACTCGAATATCTAAGTGACGCAATTGTACGGTTAATATATTCGTTTGCTGTACTTGTTTTACCTTAACTCCCTCGGGCAAACCCGTAATAATTTCGGGAGTGTTTTTAGGGGACACTATACGAAAGCGCCTCACAGTTTTTGGTTTGGGTTCGACAAGTTTTGCAGGAGGAACGGGAATTGGTAAAGATATTTCCTTGGTAGAAATTCCCCAGAGTTTAGATTTTTTGGACAGTTCGGAACGGCTCTTAAATACTTTTTTAATCTGTCCTTGTTGACTGAGATATTCTTCTTGTTTTTTCTTAACGGCCAGCCAGCGAGAACGAGCAAAGTTGGCGATATTATTATCTTCATGATGGGTGTAGCGTTCATAAAATGAAAGAGTTTCAACTAGAGAACCGATCTTTTCTAAAGCAATGCCTAATTGAGATGGCTCGATGAACGTTTCCCAGTCTCCATGAAAGAGAATTTTTTCTTTGAAGAAAACTTCGTAACGATAGCGCAAATTCCGCGATAAATCTTGGGGAGAGAGTTCCGAATAGGCGATATCTCGTATAATCGAAAAGGGCAGTCCGAATTCCTTAGCTTTCTCGCTTGTTAAAGTGGAAGGATATGTTTCGATCGCCGCGATCGCCTCGTCCCATTTTTTCTTCTCCAGCAAGCGAGGCAGTAATTTGTGTAGAGTTGCTTCGCCCCATTCGTTCTCTTTCGCCCTCTCGAGGCATAATTTCATTTTCTCGCGATCGCCCAAACTTTCATAAGCTAAGGTTGCATCCAACCATTGATTTTGAGCTTCTAAAATAGGGGCAATAGGTTGCAACCAATCTTCAGAGAGAGGGCGTTGTGCCTCTGCCCAAGCTGCGATCGCGCGATCGCTGTCACCTGCTTTCGCTAAATAGGGCAAACCTTGAGGAAACCCGAGACTTTCTGCTTTTGCGAGATTATATTCGACTTTTTTCGTGCTTTTGGTCTCCTCCCAAAAGGCGATCGCGCGATCGTATTCCCCCGCCCGATAGAAACAGGAGCCGGCGCGATCGCCCATTCCTTGATATTTAGCTTTTGCTAATTTTTCCAGTACTGTCCCCAATTGCAACCATTCAGCCGAATTAAGTTCGCTCTTTCGATCTGCTCCTAATTTTTCAATGCGTTTCCCATAAGTTTGAATTGCTGTTTTCCATTGCGCGGTAAATCGATACTTTTCAAGGGTATTATTATTAATTTTTCTTTCTAGAAACTGACTAAATTCTTTCAGGCTATCTTGGTTTTCAGCTTCGCTTGCCATAAATTCAATCAAGGGTCTCACTCGAACTGGATTAACATCTAAAGTTTCTAAATCTTGGCTTTCTTCGCTCTTGCCTTCGAGATCGTACCATGTCAATAAATTTTTCCAACACATCCCCTGCCAAAAGCAATTCCACGCTAATTCTAGTTCTTGTTGTTGCTGGAAACATTCTCCCGCCTGTAAATAATGTTCTTCAAATTTTAATGCCCATGCCTCGCAGATTTGTACTTGTTTTTCATCGGATAAACGCTTGTAAGCACTTTGAGCTCGTCGGATCAAATCTGCATTTTCCATATTAATCCCTTCTGTAAAAAAGGTATTGGCAATTTCTGGCAGATCGTCAGTACCGATCGCATCGGCGCGATCGCCGCGGCCGATCAGTTGAATGCGAGTTTTCCACTGAACTTTACTTTTTTGTTGTTGCAATAATGCCAAAAATCTTTCCAGTTCAAATTCATTACTGGCGTGTTTCCAAAGTTTTCGATCTCCTGCTTCTGTATCGATGATAAATAATCGTTCTGTGGCGCGGCTGGCGGCAACATAGAGCTTATTGAAAAAGTATTTAACTTCTTCTGAAGAAGAATCGATCGGAAACCAAGGATCGAGGCTGCAAGATTCGCCAAATTTATACAAAACGACTTGTTTGAATTCCAATCCTTTCGCCGCGATCGCGCTCAAAACATTCCATAATGAAGTTCCTTGTTTTTGACTCTTGGCTTGGAGTTCTGCGAGAAGATTATCTTTTTGAATATAATCTTTTTCACCACCTTGATCGCAAGGAATCAGAATAATTGTATCCTGTAAGTATTCTCCGAGTTCTTCTGGCTCGATATCTTGGCCGACTATCAATTTTTGAGGATTAAAATCCCCGTGTTTTCTCGCTTTTTGGGGCTTGAGTTCGGGCAGGTCGAAGAGAATGCTCCGCCACAATTGGATGAGGTTATTTACGCCGACAATCGCAGGAATCGAACGATAATTTGATTCGAGTTCGGCAAAGTTCATCTCTAAAGCCAATTTTCCCGTTGGGGATAAGGTCGTAATCACTTCGTTATAAAATGCTGCTTTCAAACTGGCCCAACGAAATCCCGTTGGGTTGAGGGTTTGTAAGGGATCTCCGGCAAAGGCAAAAGGCAAACTTTCAACGTGTTGATGTTCGAGATCGTATTCGGAAAACACCGATAAACGCATAATCGCTTGCAGTTCGATATGAGTGAAATCCTGTGCCTCGTCGCAAAAAATTGCCGTATATTCGGGGGTATAGCATTTTAGGTAGAGAACCCGACGAATGAGGTCTTGATCGTCCCATTTTTCTTCTTCTTTGGTGTAACGCTTATACCACTTCCAAACCGTTTCGTAAATCTCTTGAAATTCTTCGGCGGTCACGGTCTGTTCCCGGCGAGGAATTTCCCGGTAATCTTCGATTTCTAAATAGCGATCGCGTTCGTCTAAATGATAGCCTTTTATAAAAGTACGGATGACTTGCCAGCAGAGTTCGGGGGAATATTTGCGTAAGGTTGTGCGTTTTAGAAGCTGGCGGAAGCGATGAAAGGAAATATAATTAGCATCATTAAAGCGATCTCGTTCTTCGAGGGGGAGTAAATTGCGTAAAAAGCTGCGAAAAGATTGAAAGAAGGAACTAATATCGGGTAAGTCTTTGGCAACTCCTCGTTTGGCTAAAAAACGATGGTGAGAGGCTAATAAAGGAATAACTCTTTCTTTCGCAACTTTGAGCAAGCGTTCGTTATAAGCTAAAAATAAAGGATGGGGTTTGCTTAAGATTGGAATATTTTTCTCTTGACAAAAGCGCAAGTGTTTATGACAATAATCGGCAAAGAGGTGGAAAAGCATGGTTGATTTACCACTGCCTGCTTGTCCGTTTAAAAATAAAGGTAAAGAAGGGCGCGTCGTTGAAACATCGTGTAAGATGGCTTCTTCTTCGGCGGAAAGGGCTAAGTTAGCATTTTCTTCGTTTTCAATCGCTAACCAGTTGGTTTCATCTGCGAGTAAATAACTGGGATAAGCACGAGAGGCGATCGAGGTTAATTCATCTAATGTCGTCGGAGTTTCTGGGTTGAGCGGGGAAATTTCGGGTTCGGGCCAAGTGTAATCGAGAACTTGCTGAATTTGTTGGCGATCGGGTCTACAAGTAAAAGGGGCAATGAGAAAAAGAACCTCTCTTGATGGAGTATCTAATGTAAAAATACGGCTATAGAGGACATAGAGATTTTCTTCTCCATAGAGTTTAATTCCGGGACAAATCGTATCCTCGCCAAACTCCGAGCTTGCATCTGCCAGTTCTGTCAGAATGCGATTAAAGGTTATCCAGTGAGATTGAATTTCTGGGGTGGCAAACCCATTCAACCACCATTCGCTCTCATAGATGGCAACGCCATTAAAATCCATTCGCAAACTGGGACGTTGTAGCCAGAGTCGCAGTTCGTCACTGAGGGGTTTGGGAGAATGTTGTTGTCGATCGCTCTTCGTTTTGCGTTGATTGAGCCATTGCCAGAGTTGTTCTTGTTTGATTTGACTGTCGAAGTGGCGATCGGCAAAACTTTGCCGATCGCGTAAAAAATCTTCATAAGCACGATCTCCTCGGCGAAATACTTGCAACCAGCATAAGACGGGATCGCTGCCCACGCGGTGTATCCGCGCAATTAAGCGCAGATTACCTTCTTTACGCTTTAGGTAGGGATAAACCCGCTCAAAACGCCCCAGAGCCTGTTCTAAGCTCATTTTTTCCAATGCCCCGCACAGGCGATCGACGTGATCCCCTAGTCCGGTTTTTTCCGCCACTTGCTTATCAAATGCGGCTGTACGATGAACATACATTCAAGAGAAGTTCCCAGTGTATAGACCGATACCTTTATTTTCTATTGTGGAGGATCGAATCGGGAATTGGGGAGTATTTCAGTTATCAGTCACCAGTCACCAGTCACCAGTTATTAATCGATAATGCACTACTCGTTATGTAAAATGAGTAACGCATTATTGTCGATTTGGTTGGGATTTCCATCTTTGTCGATCGCGCCGAAAGATTCTAAGTAGGTGCGAATGGGTTCGGGATAATTGGGAAAATGAAATTGCCGATCGCCGGTACACACGTCTGCCCAAAAGTTGCGTAGGTTTCGGGCGATGTTTTCGGCTTCTTCTCCGGTTAAGCTGAGGGGAGGTAGCGTGACCAAGCGGTGCATGAAGGGGTAAGAGCGATCGCTAATGCGGTCTCGAGAAACTTGGGGTAAATTTTCCCAATCGGGGATTTTTTCTACATGAAAGGATTCGATTTGTACCTGTATGATGCCGCGATCGCTTTCCGAGAGGTGCAAGATGCGATAAGGATGGGGAAACCCAACCGCAGAACCCGTGGTAATGTCATAAATCCCCGCTTGTTCGGCAATGTCTTGAACGTGAAGATGTCCACTAAAAATTAATTTTGCCCCAGCTTGCCGAAATTTTTCTAACACGGTAGGGGCATTATCGAGCATATAACGTTTCCCCATCATATGGTTCGCTTGCCCGGGTAAGTGTTCGATAATATTGTGATGAATCATCACCAAAATAAATTTATCTTTAGCTTCTAACAAAACGCGATCCAACCATTCTAATTGCTCTCGATCCAAACAACCTAATTGTTTGCCATTAGCATCAAATTGATTGGAATTTAAAGCAATGAGTTGAACTCCGGGTAAAACTTCACAGGTATAATAAAGTTTCTCTGTCTTTTCATACCCTGCCTTGCGATAATAGCGAGGAAATTCAGACCAACCGATATTTTTTGCTGTCGGCAATGGGGTGAGAACATCGTGATTTCCCGGAACGACGTAAGCCGGAAATGGTAAGGCAGAAAAGCGTTTTTGCAACCATTGGTGGTTTTCGGGTTCTCCGTCTTGAGTTAGATCCCCGGGTATGAGGAGAAAATCGAGATCCAGTTGTTCGAGATGACTTAAAATCGATTCAAAGATGGGAATACTGGCTTCAACTACGTGAAAGCGAGGGTTATTAAAATCGACGGTATGGGTGAGAGCAATGTGGAGATCGCTGGCGATCGCGAATCGAAAGTTCAAACTCATTTTTCGATAGGGTTTTTCTTACTATATCAAGGGGGAGAGCCACAGGCAAGCCTTTTAAATTATCAATTATCAATTATCAATTTATTGTTCGATATTTGGGCAAATCGTGCAATCGAGGGAATCGGGAGCGGGACTTTCCTTCCATCCCGATAAAATGCCTTGCAGTTCTACTTGTAATGTTTCTAGAGCTTGAATTTGTTCGCGAATCGATTGTTGTTTGATGAGAAGGCGTTCGCGAACGATACCGCAGGGAATTTCACCGCGATCGCGTACGGCTAAGATTTCCCCAATTTCTTGCAAACTCAATCCAAGAGCGCGGGCGCGTCTGATAAAATTCAGGCGTGTAAAAATTTCGGGTTTAAAGAGGCGATATCCGGCGGGCGATCGCGTCACAACGGGAATGAGTAATCCTTGGTCTTCATAATAACGAATCGTTTTTACGGATAAGCCGCTCTCATTTGCCACTCGTCCGATTTTTAATAATGGTTTTGAGGGTAACAAAGTTATTGATTATTAGTTATTGGTTATTGGTTGTCCTCGATTTTTATAGGGGTTGAAGGGTTATGATTTGTTGTTTGGCTTAATGCTATTATAATCTTAGCTTTCGTTGATAACAAATCATAATTCATGATGGGAAATTTGCTGACTAGAACCTTTAGACTGGGTTTGGTGGTTTTGATAGCAGGTTTTTTTGGGATTGTACCCGATCGCACTCCTCGGGCGATCGCTCTGGAGACAGAACCGCATTCAGTCTCCTCTTTGGCGGACACTTCTTGGCAGTTTGTGGGATGGGAAGAGAATTCCTCACTCTTGGAAGGAACGGCAATTACCCTCAAATTTAAAGGCGATCGCCTCAATGGTTCTTCTGGTTGCAATGGCTACACTGCGATTTATCAAAGGGATACGAGCGAGATTGACGTTAGACGGGTGGCAACAACTCGGATGATTTGTCCCCCAGAGATCGTGGAACAAGAAGAGGCTTTTTTACAAGCCCTGCGATCGGCACGCAGTTATGAAATCAACGATCGCGGACAACTTCGGATTTTTTACCAAAGCGATCGCGACTCCGGAATTCTCGTTTTTACCTCAGAAACGGTTGCTGTAAAATCCCTCGTTGGAACGAGTTGGCAATTGCTCTCTTGGGGAAATCCTCGGGTGCAAAATGCTCCTCTCAATCGTACAAAAATTACCCTACAATTCTTAGAAGAACGCCTTAGGGGATCGTCGGGTTGCAATCGCTATAATGCCAGCTATGAAACAGCAGAAATGCGCTTGACAATTGCTTTAATATCTGTAACAGAAATAGCTTGTCCGCAAGGCGTTGCTCAACAAGAATCACAATATTTGGCAGCGCTACAAAATGCAATCCAATATGAAATTAATCTAAAAGGAGAACTGGAAATTTTTTACCGCAGCGATCGCGGTACGGAAGTGCTGACATTTATTAGCGAATCGGCATCGTTATCGGTAATACTCGGCAAAGCACCGTTAAGATAAGAGAATCAATCATCTACCCATCGAGATCGCGCGACTGAATGTTAGGCCAAACTCTCAACGAACGCTATCAAATTATGGCAATTTTAGGATCGGGAGGATTCGGTCGCACTTACTTGGCACGAGATACCCATTACCCCGATAATCTCCTCTGTACGGTCAAGCAATTACAAGTGGGGAGTCCGAATTCTCAACAGATGGAGAGGGCGCGCGAAACATTCTCCCGGGAAGCAGAAACTTTAAAACAGTTGGGGGTTCATCCACAAATTCCGCAAGTGCTGTCCTATTTTGAAGGCTTTGGCGATTTTTTTTTAGTACAAGAATATGTTGAGGGTCATCCCTTAACCAAGGAGATCGTGGTGGGCGATCGCTGGGAGGAAAGCAAAGCGATCGAATTTCTTTCGGCATTATTACCATTATTAGAATTTATTCACGCTCGCGGGGTCATTCATCGCGATATCAAACCCGATAATATTTTGCGCCGTCAACAGGATAATCGGTTGATTTTGGTTGATTTTGGCAATATTAAACAAATTTATCAGTCCGAGACCGGGGCAAAGGTGGCGATCGGCACGCCGGGTTACATGGCCAGCGAACAATTTCAAGGCAATGCTTACTTTTGCAGCGATATCTATTCCGTCGGCACCCTCGTCATTCAAGCCCTAACTGGATTTCATCCCCAATTTTTTCAGTACGACTCCCAAACCGGAGACATTCTCTGGCAAAAAAACATTTGCAGTCCCGCTTTGGCGGCGGTTCTCAATCGCATGGTCTCCTATCGCTTCGGCGATCGCTATCAGTCTGCCCGAGAAATCCTCAAAACCATCGAACAACTGCAAATTCCCCGCTCTCATACGGAATTACCGCCGATCGCCTCGGTCTCCTCCTATCCCCTCCCCCCGCCTAACCCCCCTCAATTTTCTGTTGAGGGGCCTGCTTTAGCAACCGTTCCCCGTCGTCGGCGGAAAAAAACCAAGGTTCGCAAAAGCAAATCTCCTAGAATCGCTCTCTTATTTTTCGGCTTGCCTGCGTTCCTAATTTTTGCGCTTTCCTTTGGGATTACGGTATCCTTACAACGATCTTCTCGCACGCCGATGGCAACCCCACAACCCTCCCCACAAGCCCCCGCAAATTCTCAAGTCTTGGAAACCACGGCGAGCAATGAAATTCCCGCCAATTCTTGTACGGTACAAGTTGCGAGGGGACTCAACATCCGAGCGCGGCCGAATGGTGCCAAAGTGGGGGGCATGGTTCAGGGAGAACGTGCAATTTTGACCGGACTTGAAGACGGAAATTGGGTGGAAATTAGCAATCCCATTCAAGGCTGGGTGGCGAAGAATTATTTACAATGCGCACCTTCTCCCTTTGTCGAACGGGCATCTTCTCCAGCACCAATCCTAGATGCAGGAGAACAACTTCTACAAACTGCTTTTGCCAGTATGGAAGCCGGCGAGCTATCCGACGCGATCGCCATGGCTGGAGAAGTTCAACCCGACAGTTCCGCCTATCGCGACGCACAAACGGCAATCACGCAATGGCGAAGAATTCAAGAACGCTATCAAGCCATGCAGCAAGCCCGGCGATCGAGACGCTGGCAAGATATTCTTATCGATCTCAATACCAATGGTTTGCCAGAAAGTCCATATTGGCGGAATAAGTTTATCGAGTTAGGAGAACGGGCACGCTCGCGCAACTAGAAAACGTTTTGGTTAAGCCGAAAATTGTTGAGGGAAGAAACATGAACGATCGCCAAAGCTATTACGAAATTTTAAATATTTCTCCAACTGCGACCTCAGAGGAAATTAAAATGGCGTTTCGCCGCCTCGCCCGTCAATATCATCCCGATTTTAATCCCAACGATCCCAGAGCGGAGGCTCAATTTAAACGCATTCTCGATGCCTATGAGGTTCTCTGGAATCCCGAACGACGACAGCAGTACGATCGCCAATTGGGTATCTCCAGAGAGGAGAAAAAGCCCCATCAAGCCAGCGAATGGGATTTTTATTTACAAGGCATTGAAAAAGCAATTCAAAAAGATTATCAAGGGGCGATCGACAATTACAATCGAGCCATTAATCTCAACCCCAATTTTTTAGAGGCATACCTGAAACGAGGTGAGGCATTTTATACTTTGAAAGACGATCGCTTAGTTCTGGGAAATTGTCGGCAAATCTTGCAATTTTTCCCGAATTGTGCTGAGGCTCATTACTATCAAGGGCGATCGCGATATCGTTTGGGTTACGTCCAATCGGCGATCGAATCTTACGATCGCGCCATCGGTTGCGATGCCAATTTTGCGGCGGCTTATTACTATCGCGGTGTCGCCAATCACGATTTACAAGAACATTTTCCCGCCGAACGGGATTTAGAACGTGCGGCAGAATTATTCGAGGCACAAGGCGATCGCAGTGGTTATCAGTTAGCAAAAGATACCCGATCGCGCTTGGGAAAAAAAGATTGGCAAGGCGACCTAAACTGGGGAATTAATTTAATTAAGCGTATCGCTTCGGCAGGATTCGGAATTATTATTAATCCCAGTAATGGCGGGGTTAATGCTTTTTTAAATTTGCAAATTGGAGAAGCGATCGTAATGGGTTTTGCCTGTGCTGCGATCGCCAATAGTTTATTTATCTGGGGGGTTTATCTGGGTTGGCAGGATCGGATTGCTTTTCCATTTTGGTATTTACCAATTCTCGGACTCATTCCTTGGCTGAGTTTGGCAGTTTTGGGATTTATTTTGCGGTTTCTCTTTCGTATTCGCGCTCATTTTGGTGGGGATCTTTTCTTGGCAGGAATCGGCGTGCTTCCTGTTGGCTTTTTAGCTTTAGCCAGTGGTATCGCCAGTCATTTAGGAAGCTCTACAATGGTAATTTTAACACTGTTTACCAGTACGCATTTAATCGTTACTCTCTATAATGGTACGATTAAAATTAGCGGATTTTCTGAGGCGATCGCAGCTTGGTGCGTTCCCATTATGCTACTGATTAGCGGTTGGCTAACATTTGGTTGTTGGTTATTGGTTATTAGTTATTAGTTATTAGTTATTGGTTACTCCCCCTCTTGAGAGGGAGTTGGGGACTGTAACTTTTTCCTTTAAAAGGGCAGCACGTTGGGCGATCGCTTGCCAATCTTCTGCTTGAATTAAACGGGAAGGAAACAATTGACTGGATAACCCCACGGCGATCGCGCCAGCTTCAATCAATTCCACGGCATTTTCTAAGGTTACGCCCCCAGTAGGAATAAGGGGAATATTATTCAAAGGGGCTTTGATGGCTCTGATATAACTTGCACCGCCAACAGTTTGAATGGGAAAAACTTTGACGCACGTTGCCCCTGCTTGCCATGCCGTAATAATTTCAGTTGGCGTTAAGGCTCCGGGGATGACGGGAATTTTAGCCGCGATCGCTTCTTGAATTAACTGGAGATCGGCGTGGGGAGAAAAAATGAACTGTACTCCGGCATCAACTGCCCTTGCGAGTTGCTGAGACGATACTATCGTACCGACTCCGATCGAAGAATGGGGGAACTCGCCGCGCAATTTGGAAATTAACAGATCCGGGCGATCGCTATTCCAAGCAATTTCAATCAAATTCATCCCACCCGCGATCGCCGCCCTTGCCATTTCCTGCCCCAATTGCCAGTCTGGGGAACGAATGACAACAATTATGCGTTCTTGTTGCAGTTGCTGCAACCAGTTGGATAAATAGGTTTCCACTCGAGAAAATGCAAGTATGACCGATTTTTGGATTTTACTGCTCGAGGGTGAATTTAGCTAATACCGATAAGGGTAATTATCGGTATTACAATCTTCCTCTCCCCCTCTCCAAAATGCGATCGCACGATCCAAAAACTCCAAACCCTCATCGGCGAAACATTTTATCACCAATTTGCCGAACAATTTTTCTTTGCGATCGCCTATCCGAAAATTATTATTTAAACCCGCAAGAATTTATCCAATACTATCCCAAAAATCCCAGCTTTAAATTATTTATTGAAGAGATTAAAACTCGCAATATTACAATTTAAAGAAAGAATAATAAAGAGCAAGATGAGAGCGATCGCAACACCTTCACCCCATCACAACATACTGCAAGAATAGACCTAATCTCATTCCCCCTTCAACCTCCCGGTCTTGCCGATTTTTTTGGTAACAATTTATACTAAATGTAGCAATTTTATGCTCGGCTTACAGAACGGTTAAGTTTAAGTTAAAAATAATTATCAATTTGACCCTTTTAACACGAAATAGATAATGTAATAAGTAGACCTTATATAAAGTGTTGGATTTTTTTTGAAATTTCCCCGACTTTATCAGAATGCAGAGTAAAGTTTAGAGTAAAATTAATAACAAAGGCGAGCCATCCATTGAGATACCTCTCGATGAAATAATTGCTCTAAGAAATAATTGGCATCAAAAACTATTCTAGATAGTCGTGTTACGCAATTTAGATCGCGAATCGGACGCAAATTCAATCATCAATCCGTCGTCAGTTAATTCGCCAATGGCTTCTACACCATCAGATCTCATTCTCATTGTTGATGATAATCCGGCGAACCTCAAACTCTTATTCAGATTTTTAAAAGAATCGGGATTTAAAGTCTTAGTCGCATCGGATGGGGAAAGCGCGATCGCTAAAGTCGAACAGGTCCTACCAGATTTAATTTTACTCGATATCATGATGCCGGGATTAGACGGCTTTGAAACTTGCGATCGGATTAAAAAGAATCCGTTAACGCAAGAGATTCCCATCATTTTTATGACCGCACTCTCGGAACTCGACTCAAAAGTAAAAGGCTTAAACTTGGGAGCAGTAGATTATATTACCAAACCATTCTATCAGCAAGAAGTTCTCAGCCGTATTAATTTACACCTGCAATTACGTCAGTTGAATCAAGCGCTAAACGTGCAAAACCAACAACTCCAGCAAGAAGTTAACGTAAGAAAGTCAGTTGAAGGAAAATTGCGCCAATTAACGCGGGATCTCGAAGAGCGAGTCGAACAGAGAACTCGAGAACTCGCCAATGCTTTAACAGATTTAGAGGCTCAAAAAGAACGCCTCAGTTACGAAGCCTCTCACGATATGTTGACAGACTTAGCCAACCGCAGCCTATTTGTTCAGCATTTATCGATCGCCTTAACCCAATCCCAAAATGATTTTACCGTTCTCTTCCTCGATTTGGATCGCTTTAAAAGTGTCAATGATAGTTTGGGGCATTTAGTCGGGGACGAACTTCTTAAAGCCGTCGCCCAACGCTTGCGGACTTGTACTGGAGATCGCGATGAGATTGCTCGCTTGGGAGGGGACGAGTTTGCAATTTTAATATCGGGCGATGGCGATCGCGCGATCGCCGTCGCCCGAGAGATTTTAACCCGACTGCAAGCCCCCTTTTCCCTCGGCAACTATCGCGTTTCCACCGGAGCCAGTATCGGCATTGTCAGTTGTAGCCAAGGCTATCGCAACGCGATCGACGTTCTTCGAGATGCCGATGTTGCCATGTATCGAGCTAAAAAAGACGGACGCGGGCGTTTTGCCGTTCTTACCCCCGAAATTCAGGCACTCTCTTTAGCAAGATTGAAATTAGAGCGGGACTTACCCCGCGCTCTCGAAAGACAAGAATTTTGCTTGTACTATCAACCCATTTTAAATCTGCAAACTGACCGCCTGCTGGGTTTTGAAGCCTTAATTCGCTGGCAGCATCCAGAACTGGGATTGCTATTACCGGGAAAATTCATCGTCCTCACTGAAGAAACCGGATTTATTCAACCTTTAGGAGATTGGATCTTAAAAACTGCCTGCAAGCAATTACGACAGTGGCAAGACCGATACGATCGCGCTCTGATGATGAATGTCAACGTTTCTCCGGTACAATTATCGCAATGGAAAACCGATAGCGCCTTCGAATCCCTCTTTGATTCCTTACCCGTCGAACTTTCCACACTCAAACTTGAAATTACCGAGAGTTGTTTCGTCGAGGAAACATCAACCACTAAAATTCAGATATTAGAGCAACTCCACGATCGCGGCATTCGCCTTTGTATCGATGACTTTGGAACGGGTTACTCTTCCCTCAGCCGCCTCCACTCATTTCCCATCGATACCCTAAAAATCGATCGCTCTTTTGTAAATAACTTATTTCGAGAGCGGGGTGCAGAGGCGATCGTACAAACCACAATTTCTTTAGCACATCATTTAGAAATGAGCGCAGTCGCAGAAGGAATTGAAACCCAGGAACAATACCAGCGCTTAAAAGAATTAGGGTGTGAATTCGGTCAGGGATATCTCTTTTCCCGACCTTTAGATCTTCAGCAAGCCACTCAATTTCTGGACTCACTGTTTTAGGAATCCGTTGTATTAATTTTCTTCTTGAATGACTCATGACTATTGCACAACAAAACAAGCCCATTATTTTGATTGTTGATGATAACCCAACTAACATCAAAGTATTGTTTAACTTTTTGAAAGAGTCAGGGTTTAAAGTCTTAGTGGCCAAAGATGGAGAAAGTACCCTCAGCAAACTCGAGGAAGCAGAACCAGATCTGATTTTTCTCGATGTGATGATGCCGGGTATTGATGGTTTTGAAACCTGTCGTCGCCTGAAAGAGAATGAGAAAACTCGCGATATTCCGGTAATTTTCATGACTGCTCTATCGGAAACCACTGATAAAGTCAAGGGTCTATCTCTAGGTGCAGTCGATTATATTACCAAACCCTTTCAACAGGAAGAAGTTCTCGCCCGAGCGAACTTACATCTCAAACTGCGTGCTTTAACCTTAGAGTTAGAAACCAAAAATCACCAATTACAAGATTTCAATCATCAACTCGAACAACAAGTCGATGCGAGAACTGCAGAACTTAAAAATACACAATCGCAACTGGTTTTGAGTGAAAAAATGTCTTCGTTAGGGCAATTAGTTGCCGGGGTCGCTCATGAAATTAATAACCCTGTAAATTTTATCTATGGCAATTTAAAATATGCTTCTGAATATGCCGATAACTTATTAAATTTAGTCGAACTCTATCAAAAATATGGCAGTCCCATGGCCATTGATGAAATTAACGATTGTATCGACAAAATCGATCTGGATTTTGTGAAAGCCGACTTACCCAAACTGTTAAAATCTATGCAGGTAGGTGCGGAGCGGATTCGCGAAATTGTCTTGTCTTTGCGCCATTTTTCACGCATAGACGAAGCCGCTTTCAAAGCAGTGGACATTCATGAAGGCATTAACAGTACCTTGATGATTTTGCACGGGCGAATGAAACCAAAAGGAGATTTTCAAGGCATTGAAATCAGCAAAGAATATGGAGATATTCCCCCGATTAAATGCTATCCCGGCCAGTTAAATCAAGTATTTATGAATTTGCTTGCCAATGCGATCGATGCTTTAGAAGAATCAGAAAAAACAAACCTCAAAATTCACGTCAAAACAGAACTATTCGATGACTACATTATCATCTCGATCGCCGATAACGGTACGGGAATGCCCCCCGAAGTCCAAGCCAAGTTATTCGATCCTTTCTTCACCACCAAACCCATCGGCAAAGGAACGGGGTTAGGATTGTCGATCGCTCATTCCATCGTTGTCGAAAAACATCAAGGCAGTCTTCAGTGCATTTCAACTCCAGGAGAAGGGACGGAATTTACCATTAAAATTCCTCGTAATATCTCCTCGGGACTAGCGTGCGCATAACAAGTTTAGAGATAACGGGTTTAGAAATAACGGCCGTCGATCCAGCGTTTAGCCTTGCGGACGGCGCTTTTTAGTGTCGGAGCATAGGGAACCGCCAGTGCCGATCCAAGATCGTAACTCACCCAAACCGCATAAATATCCCGCCCCTCCCATTCATCGCGATCGATCTCCACCCGACAATGGCGATAGGTAAAGGCAAAAATGATTTTAGGACAGTGAGGCTCTATCATGCGATCGCCACGGAATTACAATCAATGGCAGGGATTAACAACATATTTTTCTCTTTTTGTCAATACAAAATTCCGATTAGAACCAATCGTCTCCTGCATAAGATTCGGACAATTGAAAAGAGATAGGTTTAGGGTCTTAAGAATTCTCAATTCTTAAATTCCCTCCTATCCTACTGTCGATCGCACCCAAAGATCGACCCAAGAAAAAAGTAGTCACCTAGAGAACGACTACTTCATCTGCATAAATATTGACGGAGACCATTATAATGGAAACTTTTACCGATCGCCGCTTGGCTTCCCTACTGCATTCCGCCCTCGAGCACAGCAAAACCCGCATTATCCAAAATTCTCAACAACGCGATCGCGTCCAACGAATGCTCGCGCAATTCGATCGCGGCATCCTGCAAAAGAAACTCGCTCAACTCGATCTCAGTTCCGTTGCTGCTTCCTTAGCTTCCCCCCAAGGTCCGGGATGGACGGAACCGCAAGTACATCTGGCGATTGCCCGCTATCTCCTCTTTCTCTTCCTCTCCTATCTCAATCCCTCACAAATTCTCGTCCCCCCCAAAGAAGTCGATCTAGTCTGGCACGAACACCTCCTTCAAGATACTCGCAAATACACCCGAGATTGCGAAATGCTCTTTGACGAATTCGTGCATCATGCCCATCAATCTCAACTCTGGGATGATGCCATCGAGGAAAATTCTCAGATTGCCTATCGACAAACGCGATCGCTGATCCAGCAATCCTTACAAGGATCCAATGATGCCTTCGCACGGGAGTTATTAGCACAAGAAGTCCCACAACAGGATGGGGAAAAAGGAGCCTGCGGTCATCCAGTTTAAACGCGGGCAAAGCTAACAAAGAAAAGGCGGGCAATTGCCCGCTCTTTCCATTATTTATCATTGTTTCGTACCTTGGCAGCGATTTCTAACAACTCCGTCCAGCGTTTTTGTAACTTTTTCCGAGTTAAGCTAAGGATTTGCAAAATTTCCTCATCGCTTTTCTGTTCCCGTCGCAATTCTAAAATGTGCTGCTGTTGGGGAGAAAGTAATTCGAGAAACTCATCCCATTGACTTTCCGTCATGCCCAACCGTTGTTCTAACCCCGCCCCGAGCCATTGATGGACGAGTTCCCAATGGGAAATGCGAGCAAATTTTTCCACGTGATACTTAAATCGCTGTTGTAAATAATCCCGCTCCCGAGGGGTTAATCCCATAATTTCATCAATTTCCGATGCCGGTAAATCTTGCATTTTCAGCGCCAAATAATTCGCACAATCTTCCCGTCCCTGACTTTGCAGATACTCGAATAAAGAAGCCATCACCCGATCGCGCTTGACTTTTTCCCAAGGATCCGGATTATCGGAAACCATCTGCGATCGCACTTGTTGCACCACCGCCGATCGCTGCATTTTCTCTGCATCTTCTCCCTTCGAAAATTCCGTCGCCCGTTCGATATCGACCGTTGTTTCTTTGGGTTGACGGCGAGCAAATGTTTGCGCTCTGAGAACGATTAACTGTTGAGAATAACCATTCGGTAAAGAAATGCGCCGTTTAGCATATTGTTCCGTAAATGCCATATATTCGGCTAATTCCAATTGAGTGCGGGGTTGATAGTTTTCGCGAACCTCATTTTCTCGCCGGAAGGCTTTCAAAGACTCCGCATAAAAATCCTGTAGAAAGTCCTCAATCAAGTTATAACGACCGGAAAACCCTAATTGTGCCTTAGCGGGGGCAATATGGCGATAAACGATGGTGCTGAGAGTGCCGTGGAGTTCTACTCGACCTCTTTCGGAACCCGCTTGGTAATAGTCCAAGCACTTATTGAGGCGATGGCGCACGAGATAGAGTTGGTGGGAGCGAATTTCCCCGGACTTTTGAATGCGAGTGCTTTTGCTGCAAACCCGTTGGACTTCTATAGAGATACGCTCTGCCAATGCCTTAGCCGATCGCGGCATCCTGCCGAGGCGAGTTTCCAGTTCGTTGAGAATAATCGTTTCTAAAGGTACGGCAGTCGAAGAAGTTTGTTCCGGATAGACAGAGGTTTGGACGGAAGAAGAATTAACGAGATTGCAGGTGTTAGCGTTCATGGTAATGCCCCGGTAGAAAGAATGAAACAGTGCAAGCGCGGCGGTGACGTTGGTTTGCGTGTCGTGCCTTGTTGCTTACACTTTGAATCTACGCATCCCACCTCCACCATCTAGGAATTCCTGTGTCACAAGCCCAATTTGGCGCATCCCTCCGAAAATTTACGGAAATTACGGAGCCTAGTGCAAAATCTCTAAAACACCTTCTCTTATTGGTTTTGAGCATTTTTTTTCCTCTCGTTCAAACGCTTTATTTCCCTCGCATCCCGGTTAAAAGCCGAGGACAGTGAGAAAAATGCGGCTTCGCATCCGGAATGGCGATCGCGCCTTTTGTAGTAGGTTCGGGCTTTAGGATTTTCCCTACTCCCTACTCCCTACTCCCTTCATCCCTCAATCCATTCTTCGGCGAGTTCCCATCCCAGACCTTTTCGCAGAAGAAAAGGTTTCTGAGAAGTAAAATCGAGAATAGTAGAAACTTGGTAGCCCAACTCCGAACCGCGATCGATAATGATATCGACAAAAGGATCGAGGGCATCAAAGAGGCGCGATCGCTCGAGTCCGATGGTGGGAAATTCCCCATCTTCGTCGGGAAGGTGGGCTGAGGTAGAAATAATGGGATTTTCGAGGGCTTCTAAAAGCGCTTGACAGACAATATTATCGGGAACGCGAATGCCCGTAGTTTTGCGTTTGGGGTTCATAACGACCCGGGGCACGAATTTTGTAGCGGGGAGCAGAAAAGTATAGGGACCGGGGATGAGGCGCTTCATAATCCGATAGGCTCGATCTTCCACCAAAGCATAGCGAGCAATATTAGAGAGAGAAGAGCAAAGGAAGGTAAGGGGGTTTATCATTGGACAGTTGCTTGATTTTCCGGACTCGCTTGACGGCGGTTTTGGCGTTAAGATCGCAACCGATCGCATAGACGGTATCGGTGGGATAAAGCATCACCGCACCATCGCGGAGCGCGCTTGCTATTGTTTCTATTCGCCGTTTTTGCGGGTTATCCGGATGAAGTTCGTATAGGGTCGCCATTGCCTAGAAAAGGAAGGATGAAAAGATGAGCAAAATTGCCTATTTAGATTGTCCCACGGGAATTGCCGGAGATATGTGTTTGGGGGCGTTATTCGATTTAGGCGTTCCCCTTGACTATGCGATCGCCCAGTTGGAAAAGCTCAGCCTCGGGGATGAATTCGCCCTAGAAGTGGAAACCGTTCAACGCCAAGGACAGCGAGCAATTAAAGCCCATGTCAATGTACTATCAGAACGAGAAGGACATCACCATCATCCACCCGCCCGACATCTGCCGGAAATCGCACATTTAATTCGCAATGCAAATTTACCCCAACGCGCTGAAAAGTGGAGTTTGCAAGTTTTTCAAAACCTTGCGGAGGCAGAAGGGGCAGTGCATGGCATTGCACCAGAAAAAGTTCATTTTCACGAAGTTGGCGCGACTGATGCCATTGTAGACATTGTGGGGACGTGTTTGGGGCTGGATTGGTTGGGGATAGACGAACTGTATTGTTCGGCACTCCCGACGGGTGGGGGAACGGTAAAAGCCGCCCACGGGATCTTACCCGTCCCAGTTCCGGCGGTTTTAAAGTTATGGGAAATGGGACGAGTACCCGTTTATGACAATGGAATCGCGATGGAGTTGGTTACGCCCACAGGAGCAGCCTTGATGGTTACATTAGCCACGCATTTTGGCGATCGCCCTTCCCTGCAACTCTCTCGGGTGGGGTTGGGTGCGGGAACAAAAGATTTACCCCTTCCCAATATTCTCCGCATTTGGTTGGGGGAAACGCGATCGCCTGCTTCTATCGAGGAAGTCGCCATCTTAGAAACGCAGATCGACGATATGAATCCCCAAGGCATCGCGTATACTTGCGATCGCTTATTAGAAGCTGGGGCATTGGATGTTTTTACCCAAGCGATCGCCATGAAAAAGTTTCGCACGGGCATTCTTTTAACAGTCATTTGTGACCCCTCTCGCATGGCTTTATTAGAGGAAATTATCTTTCGAGAAACGACAACATTAGGCATTCGCCGCCGTTTCCAAGAACGTCGCATTTTGCAGCGAGAAATACGCGATTTTTCGACACCTTACGGCACGATCCGGGTCAAAATTGCTCGCCAAGGGGATAAAATTCTCAATATTCAACCCGAATACGAAGACTGTGCCAAAGTTGCCCGGGAAAGCGATCGCCCTTGGCAGGAGATTCATAAATTAGCCTTGGATATTGCCAAAAAAGAAGCCGAGAATTCATAAAATCTGCATCCTGCCAGTGATTAAATCCCCAAAACAGCCGCGATCGCCTCTTCTTTGGCACGAAACCCCACAAGAACAGCCGTCCCATCTTTAACCATAAGCGGGCGTTTCAACAGCATGGCATCCTTCGCAAAAGCATCGATCCATTGTTCGTCCGTAAAGCTGTTTCTCTGCTCTCCCAAAGCACGATAAGAAGCCCCTGAAGTATTCCGCATTGCCTTTGCGCTCAGAGAACCGACCCATTTTCGAATCATGTCCGGTGTCGGTGGATTTTCCTTCGTGTTGACGAACTCATAAGTTATCCCTTTCTCATCAAGCCATTTCAACGCCTTTTTACAAGTCCCGCAATTGGGAATCCCATAAATTTGTAGAGCCACGATCGCTATTCCTTAGATTTGACTGGTGCAATCGTATCATATCGCACTGTTAGGAAGGCGATCGTCAAAAACAATAATTTAGATCGATCTTAAATTTTATTCAGTTATCGTCCGCTTAATTTTTCTGTTTTTCAAATAGCAAACGATTCGCCTCTTTATTTCCTTTCTCCGTCCCTGTAAACCAAACAATTTCCCAAAGATCGGGTTCTCTACCCAAATCATCCCATTCTCTCTCGATTCGGGCGAGAATTTCGTTTACAGGTACATTCCATGTTTGAAACTCTTGCTTCTCATTAGAAAAACTGGCCGCTTTGATTAGGTCTTCTTCAAGTAACTCTTTAATTAATCTCATAGTTTTTTTCTTCCGTTCTAGCGGATTTTGTTCTCGTCCAATTTCTCTAAATTGCCAAATTATAGACCATAGTCCAACATAATCTTCACCACATTCGAGGATGACTGAGTTTCTGATATCGATCGCTAACTGGTTTTGAGAGGTCATGATTTTATTTTCTCAAATCGGCGCTTCTTACATTGCGATCGCATCTTTTTCTTTTTTCTCTAACCAATCTTGATAAGCCGTTTCGTCTCCCCCAAAAGAATCGGGACTGACTTGGCGATCGGGCATGGGTTTGAGGTCTGCATTAATAGGTGAGTATTGACAATAGCAAATAACCACCATATCAAACTCTCCTAGGGGAATCTCTGGAGTATAAGTTTCAACTCGTACAACTTCCCAATCTCCTTGACGATAATGCGTTTTAGCCGCAGGATATTGAGGATCGGCAAGCTGTTCTACTCTCACAAAGTCTGGAGGGCGATAACCTGGTTGAGGAATTTCTTTATCCGAGCAATCAAAATGTTCTGCTAAAATTTTAGTCAAGGATTGAGTATGCTCCAACTTGCGATTCTCCCATCCCGGTTGACGCTTATCTGCTCGAAAAATAACCCATTTACGCATTTAATTTTTTCTCCTTTCTTGCTCTTTATACCAGTCTGGAAATTCAGTTTCACCCTCAAAAACACAATCGACCTTGAGAACATCGCCCGCGATCGGTTCGATATCAACTAAATGCCAACCGTATTTTTGTGCCATTTCTTCACAACAATCGGGATCGATTGCTGCATGGCGAGATTTATTTTCCTTTTCGTCATATCTAGGTTTGACCATTCTGTTACACATTAGACCTTATTGAAAATAAGGGAGATCCTACGATCTACAAAGGTTTCAGCAATTACTCGCAAAAATTGTGAAATCCTTGCTGCATAAGTATTTGATACCATTCGAGTCTCTTTATCGTCAATAAAGTCTATTATACCACTACAAAAGATTTCGTTCTTTAACAAAAAAGGGCAGGCATTACACCTACCCCAAACAGTTATTTATCATTCCGCACGGGTAAAGGAGTCTCTAGAATTTCCATCAACAACTCCAACCGAGACGGACGAGATAACAAAGGAATCAAGTTCGGCAACGAGTAGTAGTCCCCGCTAAATGTAAAAGTATCCACTTGCACTTCTGCGGTTCGTAATTTGCGTTCCACGAAATCAGAAGCGTGACCCACTTTCACAATGATTACGTTAGGTTGTACGTTCAACTCCTTGCAATATGCTGCAAATGCAGTATTAAAGTAAGGAGCGGAGTTATCTCCCTCATCCGTCACCAAAATGAACTGTTCCACCAATTGTTTCCGCAAGCGCATGGCTTCCACAGCACAGCCGATACTCGTTCCCCCACCCGCGTGCAGGTGTTGAAAGGCTTTATCCCAGTGGCTTAAGTTCTTGCCAGAAGCCGTAATGGGATAAGGCATCGTATCGAAAGCGTAGACGAATAAATCCGCTTCCGTCACCCCAGAAATCAAAGCCGCAACTTGCTTCCCGACTTCCAAAGCTAGATCCATCGAACCCGACTTATCCACCAGCAAAGCCGTGGGTTTTTTAATCGACCCTTTTTGCTTCACTTGTGCGTCCATCACCTGCTCTAATTTCGCAGTGGTTTCCGCATCCAAGCCAGCAGCCTCCGCAGCGACTTTCCCTTTCAAGGCCGAAACCCGTTTGCTGGACTTCGCCGCCTCCAATTTCTCATCGATCAGCGCCTTTACATCTGGGTTATCCAGCGCACCCCGTTCTTTGAGAGATTTGAGGTTGTTAATGACTTCTTGGGGAGTCATGGCATTAATTAACGCCACCAACACCACGGGAGTTACTTGCTTCACTGCCCCGATCGCAATGGTATAAGGAATCTTATTCTCCACGATCGCCCGAGCCTGATCTGTCGGCGTTTCAGCTTTTGCCAGGGCTTTCACTGCATAAGCCAAACTATCGACGGGGGGAGTTTCTTTGAATAAGATGGCATCGGCGCGAGGATTGGGCTTAATGTGCAGGGTTGCGTACAAGTGTTTCATCGCCTTGCGACCCCGCAAAGCAGCGCGATCGAAGAACTCCGGTTTCGCTTCCCGGTGGCGCAGGTATCGACGAACCGCCGTCCGCGCCGATCTCGGCATTTTATTGCGGTGTTGTTTCATGAAGTCCACGATCCGCGCCACTTGGTAAGGTGGGAAATCCTGCAACATCATGAATCCCGCATCTCGATGCTCCGTTAAGGCGCTAGAAAGCAAGTTTCCGGTAAAAACTTCCTTATGATCTCGCACGTCCCCATTTTTGCCATACCAAGCCGCCAAACGACCGTAAAAAAGCGGATCGAGTTCGATGATAGTTTTGTGAATGTCTGCAACTTCTTCCAGCTTGCGGTGAGGAGTCGTCAGCAAGCTGTTCAGCATTTCCAAGCGTAAATCGCGTTCCGTATCATTCATGGTTGCAACTGTCATTTTGGCTACCTCCTTAACTATTGTGGGGAAATCTAGGGAGGCAGTGCCGCCAGTTTCAGTTATCAGTTATCAGTTATCAGTTCTCTTTGCTTGCCGATAATCGATAGTTACTTGTTGATAATTGAAAAATGGCCGCGCAAGTTTGGAGGGCAGGATTTAAATCGACTGAAGATCGAGTATGTATGCCCAACGCATTGGGGCGCGGCGACATCTGCCAGTATATCGGTTGACTGGGGTTAACGTCAAGAATGGAAGGCCGCGTAAGGTGTCAAGGCTCCCGCTTTATGGCTCGGGTTTGCAGCGCTAACTTCAAAGCGCACCGTACTTTTTGGAGAAGTATGTATGCCTTGGCGATCGGGACGCGGCGCGAAATCTTCTCGCGCTATTCTGTACTATTTGAGAGCAATATTTGCACCGAAAGATTCGAGATTTTCTTTGATTTTCAAACCCTCCTCTGGAAGAACGGCAGATTTGAGAATACTCGGGGCAGAATTGACCAAATTCTTTGCATTTCGCAAGTCCAATCCGGTTAGATTCCACACTGCCCTGATAATTGCCGCTTTTCTGTTTAATGGAATGGTTTCGAGAACTACATCAACCATTTTGACTTCTACAGGCTTGGGTTTGACTTCCGGTACGACAGGCGCGATCGCTCGGACTTGCATCGGGGAAGCCTTGACACCAAAGCTCTTTTCAATTTGCTTGACCAGTTCGGCAGTTTCAAGCAACGTTAAAGTCTTCATCTGCTCGACGATTGTCATTACTTTTTCTACCATTTTGACTCACCTCCCCGAGTTCGATATGCGATCGATCGGCTTAATATTTTGCGTCTGAAGATTGGAAGAATGAAGATTTCGCGCAAGTATTAAGAAAGCTGTTGATTCATACACGGGAGTTGAACCCGTTTCGATTATCGATGCTTAAAAAACCACTGTCTTACCTTAGACAAGTATGTAGGCTTTCGTCATCGGGGCGCGAAATCAATTTCCAGATTTTTTGAAATTGATGAAGAATGAAGATTTCGTACAAGTTAGGAAAGCTGTTGGTGATACGCAGGAATTGAACCTGCAATCGCTTGATTCTGAGTCAAGTGCCTTACCATTAGGCTAGTATGTAAGCTCTCAAAATTAGGGTACGAAACCAATTTTTAGATTTGTATTCTAGAGTTTGGGTAGATTTCTGCGATTGGGGAGAGTTAAGATTTCGCGCAAGTCCAGAAAGCTGTTTGTAATACACGGGATTTGAACCCGCAATTACTCGAGTTTAGGATCGAGTGCCTTACCATTAGGCGAGTATGTAAGCTCTCAAAATTAGGGCGCGAAATCGTTTTTTATTTCAGTTTCATCTGTTTCATTATAGCTTTGATTTCCTTTTTTGTACAGTGCCTTTTATGAAAAGCGTAAACTTTTTTTCCGTATTCTTGGATAGCTCGGCGATCGCTAATTTTTTGATGCAGCAGAATATCGAAAGGTTTATACCGCAATGGTGTATTTTTAAAGGAGACTAAATACCAAATTCCGTCAATTTTTCGATACTGCCGATCGCGATCGCACTCTAAGCGATCATTCCGCTTTTTCTTGGGTTTTTGAGACGGTCTCTTAGCGAGACAAAGAATTCCGGTTTCGGGATGAATGTAGAGATATTCTCTCCATCTCCAATGCCCGATATCCAAACGCTGTAACCGACCACTACAGGCTGTTTTGTGATAGGGAATACCATCAATGATTCTTGCATCTCGTTCGACAATATCCCAAACATGGGAAAGAATATGCTGTCCGGAAAGGGTGCTCGTATCGAGTTGATAGCAGAGTTCGCTATACACGCAATTCCAAGGTTGTCCGACCTGCGATCGCAACCAACGGATTAAAGGAGCAAGATGGTCGCTAAAATAGCGCGTTTTCCAATACTTTTGCTTCATAACAAAAGGCTTTAATAAACCCTCTTCTCTAGCTTCTCGAGTAATGCGGCGAAGTTCCTTTCTGTACCCCTTTACTTTTTTACAGCTAACTCTCAAACCCCCACGAGGACGTTCGATAACAATTCGATCCAAACGATGTTCGCTCACGATTTAATCCTGGGTGACATACTTTGTTAGACAATATTTTTAAGGGCGATCGCGCCGATATATGCGAATCTCGCCTAGAACTCAAATTGACTAAACAATGAAGCATTTTTGTCACCTCCAGATATTCTCAAAATAGCAAACAAGAGAGAAAGATAAATTTCGCACAAGTTAACAAAGCAGTTCATATTTACGGCCGCCTTAAATCCAATTTTCATCGGACACTGGGCACGCAACTGTCATCTACAAGAGACTTCAATTGATGTCGCTCATTCGATCGCTCGAATATCGCTACCTTAGGGCCGTTATCGTACGTTATCGTAGTATGTAAGCTTTATCGGTTTGGGTGCGAAAAGATCTCCTCTAACTCTTTTCCCCTCTTTCGTCAGAGGACTAGAAGGGATAGCCACAAAAGTCAGAAAAGCAATATTCACAATCCATCGCGTTTAACCACTCCGCCACAGATGAAATTCATCTGGTGGGATTCGAACCCACGAAGTCAAGAGACTAATAGAACCACAAGTGTGTAGGCTTTTCAAGTTAGGTTGCGGCAAAGTTTTATTCAACCGGAAAAATTGACAATTGATCATTGATAATTGAAAAATGCCCGCGCAAGTTTGCAAAGCTGTTTTATACTTCTATCGCTCTACCACTGAGCTACAGCCGCATGAAACGCGGCTGGCGAGGATTCGAACCTGCGACCAATAGATTAAACTAAGGTATGTAAGCTACGCGATGTCAGGGCGCGGGCAAAATTCAGTCACCAGTAAACAGTCACCAGTTACAATATTGAAAGATATATCCGCGCAAGTTAAAAAAGCGAGTTCCACAAGATGCCCTATCCATTAGGCTACTAGCGCATGGATGCGCTAGGTAGGAATCGAACCTACACTATCCTCAGCGTAAGAGAAGTGTGTACGCTTTTACCGTCAGGGCGCGGAAATATTCTTTCATCGTGAAGAAATGCCGATCGCAAATTCTTAAACTAACCGTAAACGGCTTCCGGACGAATGATTAAATCCCCACTTTGGGGGCGATCGATAACATAGTCGGAAAAGCGATCGCGATGGACATCAAAATACTGTGCTAGTCGCTCTTTTACTTGAGTATCGTTCATGCCCGTATTAACATGAGCTTGGCGTTCGGCTACATCATAGGAACGACCTTCAAAACGAACGTGAACCATTGTCTTTACCCTCTATCTTTATCTCTAACAACTCGAAAAGTTTTAGAAAACTGGGAATCTTTTGGAAATGCGTTCCTTGTTCGTTCCCATGACTACATACTACAGAAGTGCTACAGGAATGTCAAGGGGAAGGGAAAAATTTTTTGCAAGGTTGTTCGTGCAGGTGTTCGTACAGTTACAATCGCGAAAAAAAAGATAAGAGCAAATCCCTAAGCTCTTATCCTTTCATACCTGTTTGCTGTTCCCCTGAACTCAAAAAACTGTATTGCGTCCAATGCCTTTTCAGTGGAGTAGAGATCCTGTTTCCCTTCCTCTACTATGGCGCATGGGACAAATTAGCACGGCGATCGCACTCTCTAGGTTGATGTGAATTGTATCGGGTTATCAGGCGATCGCGATCGCTAATCGTTCTGAAACCGAGATTGCGATCGGCGATTGTCCTCCAAAATCTCGATGCGATCGAGATTTGACTCCGTTACCACTCCATTCGATAAGATTACGGGGATTACAAATTTTGTTCGAGATTTTTACTCAATCTTCTGGCTGGATTTTGTTTGACCTGAAAAACCGAGTAAGCTAAAAGAAGAAAAGCTGTTTCCGATATATTTCCTAACGTGCATTTCCTGAAGACCTATGAAAACCGCTCTCGTTGTTGAAGATAGCAAAACCGAACAAGAATTCATGAATCGCACCCTCACCCAACTCGGCTGGCAGGTTGCGATCGTATCGGATGTGGACGACGCTCGCGGGAAAATGGCAAGCCAGAAACCCGATATTATTTGCTTGGATGTAATTCTTCCCGGCCAGAGCGGTTTTGAGTTTTGCAGGGAACTCAAACTCAACCCCGAAACCAAAAATATCCCCGTTATTATTTGTTCGACCAAAGGAACGGAAGTCGATCGCACTTGGGGTACTATGCTCGGTGCGGATGCTTATCTGGCCAAACCCATCGATCCCGAAGAATTGAAACAGACCGTCGCGCGCCTAGTCTAGCGATGATTTTGGGAACTGTCTTGATGCGCATTCCCTGTCTTGGTCAGCATTCCCTCTCTTGGTGCGCGTTCCTTTGCCACTGTCATTGTTGCGGGGTCGCATCGCTGGTGAGTGGTGACTGGTAACTGGTGACTGATTTAGATACTGGGATAGAGAAGAGAATGGGTGGCAATGGAAACATCCAACAAGAAAATCGGTCTTTTTTCGGGTTCTTTTGCTGCGTCTTCCCGCTCTGAAGATTGCCAGAAAGCGACATATCGCGCCAAACGACCAAGGTTGGACTGACGCGAAGAGCTTGGCATTTCCTGTACCGTCGCCAAAGATAAATCCATCGCCATCGGTAACTCGTCAATTTCAATCCCGCACAATTGTTCCCGATTATTGCGAATGAGAATGAGATATTTCCCGGTGCGGAGTTCGCGATCGCCCTTGTCCCATTCTTCGAGAATCCAAATCAAGTTTAATAACAAAACCGTTTCTCCCTCAATTTCCAGCAAGCCCACATCATCAAACCCCTCGTCGAGTTCGGGAGGTCGGGGAACGATCTTCAAAACGGCTTTGAGGGGCAGGGCAAACCGATACTGATTCACCGAAAAAACGATAACGCGGACGGTTTTCCGCTCTCGGAGGGTATTGCTCATAGATGGGGAGATGGAGATGGAGAAGCGATCGCGAACTCCCTCAACTCTAGCAAACCTGTAGCGGTTGCAACAAAGAACGACTTGACCTATCATCAAAAGAGAGAGATTGCTTCCCCAAGCGGAGCGATCGCCAACAACCAAACATTAATGAAAAAGTTCGATTGAAAAGTTCGATCGAAGCGTTTGGCAGAGTGGGTAAAGCCCGCTTTTTTTATTGAATGCTTAGGTTGAATTCCTATATTGCCCATCGGTCATCGATTGCTGCTCATTGAAATGGCTCATCCTCTCGTCCCCCAAATTCTCGAACTTGCCGCTCCGATTGCCGAACAATTGGAATTGGAACTCGCAGGAGTCGTCTACCAAACCAACAAAAATCCTCCCGTTTTGCGCGTGGATATTCGCAATCCCCAAGGCGATACCAGCTTAAAAGATTGCGAGGGGATGAGTCGCGCCCTCGAAGAACGTCTTGATGCCGCAGAACTGATTCCCAACGCCTACGTTTTGGAAATTTCCAGTCCCGGACTGTCTCGCCAACTGACGACAGAGCGAGATTTTACAACCTTCAAAGGATTTTCTGTCCTCGTGAAAACTCACGCCCCCTTTAAAAAGAAAACTGAATGGCAAGGACGATTGCAAGGTCGAGACGAAACCCACATCCATCTCAATCAAAAAGGTCGCCCGATCGCCATTCCCCGAGAAGCGATCGCCGAAGTGCAACTCGCAGATGCAGATTAGGAACTATACGAACAAACCTAACAATCAAATAACCAATAACCAGAATTTAAGGAGATCTCCCCGTGTCCCTAGTTAGTTTGCCAGGACTCAAAGAAATGCTCGAAGAGATTAGCGCTCAATATCACCTCCCGGAAAACGAGGTACAAGAGGCTCTGCGAGAAGCACTGCTCAAGGGTTACGAACGCTATCGCCGAGCACAGCAACTTGAAAAGCGCATTCAATTTAGCGAAGACTATTTCGATAACTTCTATGTCGAACTCGACACAGAGGAAGAAGGATTTTCAATCCTGTGTACGAAAACAATTGTTGAAGAAAAAAAAGAAGAAATCGAACAGAACAACGAAACCGACCATCTCCTTTCCCTCGAAGATGTTAAAGTCTGGCTGAGCGAAGACCAAGACAGCGAAGATGACACCTTCGATCCCCAGGCATATATCGGTCAGGAAATGATGGTGGATGTCACCCCCAATCAAAAAGATTTCGGGCGCATGGCAGCCATTCAAACCAAACAAGTCTTGCTGCAAAAACTGCGCGATCGCCAGCGCAAAATGATTCAAGACGAATTTAAAGACCTCGAAGGCACTGTTCTCCCCGCCCGAGTCTTGCGCTTTGAACGTCAATCCGCGATCGTCGCCGTCACGAGCGGTTTTGGCAAACCGGAAGTCGAAGCGGAACTCCCCAAACGAGAACAACTGCCCAATGATAACTATCGCGCTAATGCCACGTTTAAAGTCTTCTTAAAAAAAGTTAAAGACGGAACCCATCGCGGTCCCCAACTCCTCGCCTCTCGAGCGGCGGCGGGTTTAGTCGTAGACTTGTTTGCTACGGAAGTCCCGGAAATTGAAGATGAAATCGTCCGTATCGTCGCCGTCGCCCGAGAAGCCAACCCCCCCTCTCGCCACGTCGGACCCCGCACCAAAATTGCCGTCGATACCCTCGAGCGGGATGTAGACCCTGTAGGTGCTTGTATTGGGGCGCGCGGCTCCCGCATTCAAGCCGTCGTCAACGAATTGCGCGGGGAAAAAATCGATGCCATTCGCTGGTCTCCCGATCCCTCCACCTATATCTCGAATGCCCTCAGTCCCGCGCGAGTTGATGAAGTTCGCCTCGTGGACGCAGAAGAACGACAGGCTCTCGTGTTAGTCCCGGAAAATCAACTCAGCCTTGCGATCGGCAAAGACGGTCAAAACGTGCGCCTTGCCGCCCGCCTGACGGGTTGGAAAATCGATATCAAAGACACGGCAATCTTTAAAGCCGAACAAGCCGCCATGCCTGCCCCCGAAGAAGAAGCGATCGCCCCGGCCGAACCCGAAGCCGAGAGCAGCGAACCCACCCCGGAAATGGCCGTCGAAGAATAATCTTCAGGGGAAATTGACAAACTTTCCCCCAAACCCAAAAAAAATGAGAAAATTAAAAGTAGCGTTTCTCGGATGCCAGCAAGGGTAACGCCAAGGCAACCAAGGAGGTCAATTCTTGCAAAAAAACCTGCGACGCTGCATTACCTGTCGAAAAATTGCTCCGAAAGATTATTTTTGGCGCATTGTCCGACTAGGAAGCGATGCGCTCCATTCCGAGCGAAGGGTACAATTAGATGAGGGGATGGGACGGTCTGCGTATCTCTGTCCCCAACGCGAATGCCTCGAAGCAGCGCAAAAGAAAAACCGACTGGCGCGATCGCTCAAGGTCAATGCGCCCCCAGAAGTCTACCAAGACATCTATCAAACCCTTCGATCGCGCCTGGCAGCGATCGAAGCGCGAGACTCCCATTCACCTTAACCCTTAAATCCTATGAGAGCCAGCAATGTTTAATCCACCTTTACACCCAAATAACCATCGAGCGCGAAAACGGGGACTATTGCATGAACAACGGAAAAATCAGAATTTACGACCTATCTAAAGAACTCAATTTGGAAAATCGAGACATTCTAGAGATTTGCAACCGACTCAATATTGCCGTCAAGAGTCACAGCAGCACAATTACCGAAGCGCAAGTCGATCGGATTCGCGCGGCGGCGAAAAATTACAGGCCGCCGCAAAAGAACGAACGCAATGCCCCCTCAAAATCCAGAGAGGAACGGGCCACTGCCCTCAAAGCTCCCGGCCCCAGGGGACCGCGAAAACCGGAAATTCGCGGCATTGTTACCAATGCAGCTAAAGGCCCTTCTCGGCCCGAACGCGCTCCGAGACCCCAGCCCCCTCGTCCCAATGCGCCAAACGGCTTGAAATTAGTTGCACCCCCCAGTCGCCCCCAGAAGCCCAAACCCACAGAAGTGGCAGCAGGAACAAGCGCACCCCCTGCGACCCCCAAGCGTCCCGTACAAAAGGAACACACTCTCGATCTCCCTTCAGAACAACCCCCTACCCCATCCACTCCCGTAGCTGCTCCTACGGGGAGCGAACCCCCCAAACGTCCCCCTCGGGAAAAAGTGCGATCGCCCAAAGAAAGCGTCGCGATCGCACCAGAAGAAAAACGAGAACTCCTCGCTCCCCCCAGCAGACCGCAACCGCCCTCAGCCAAAAAACTCGACGAACGACCCGCCCCGCGCAAAGCCAAAAAATCCGATGGTTCGCGATCGCCTCGCGTTTTGGAAGAAACGGCTAAACCCACATCGGCCAAATCCGAGCGCAAGCAATCGGGCGGCAGGCTGGACGGCAAACCCGAAAGAGCGATCGCGAGCGGCGAGGGAAAACTCAGAGAAGGTAAAAAAGACGGCAAGAAAGATAAGGACGGCAAGCGAGTCAAACCGGAAGCCAAACTCCAGCAAAAACCGCAAAAAGCAGCCGTTCCTCAATTGCGGAAACCCAACGCGATCGAGGAGCTTCCAGCCAACGATCTCGATGATGAAGCCAATGAAGAGAATCAAGAGATTTTTGAAGAAACAACCCTTCTCGCTCCCCCAGAACGGCCGCAATTGAAACTCAAACGTCCTACTGTCACTCGCAAGCCCACGGAATGGGAAGAAGAGGAAGAAGACAGCGAAGGCACTGCCGGTAAAGCCAGTAAAGTGGGCAAAGCGGGCAAAGCGGGTAAAACGGGTAAAGCCGGTGGCAAGAAGAAGCGCAAATCCCTCATTATTGAAGACGATGAAGATGAATTTAATGTCGATCGCGGTAATGCCGTAGCGCCGGCTGCGGTTAGCTTATCCATTGCCCGTCCTCCCAAACCGACCAGCAATCGCCCGAAGGCCGCCCCCCAAACCAAAACAACGAAAAAACCCTCGATGAAGGGGGATAAGAGCCGCTCGAAAGAAGACTCTCGCAGCAAAACCGAACGGGAAGCCCCCGCAAAACCGCCAGAAAAAGTCGCTTTAACGGGGAGTTTGAGCCTGCGAGAACTAGCCGAACTGATTCTCATTCCCGAAACGGAAATTATCAGGCATCTTTTCTCGAAAGGAATTGCCGTTAATATTACCCAAACCCTAGATCTCGATACCGTGAAAATGGTCTTGGGAGAATTGGGCATTGAAGCGGAAACCCAAGAGGAAAAAGCCGCAGCCGCCAAGAGCGAAATGCTCGATCTAGAAGATTTGGAAAATCTGCAATTCCGTCCGCCTGTCGTGACGATTATGGGTCACGTAGACCACGGTAAAACGACCCTCCTCGACTCCATTCGCAAAACCAAAGTCGCCCAAGGAGAAGCCGGGGGCATTACCCAACATATCGGTGCTTATCACGTCGATGTGGAACACAACGAAAAAATGCAGCAGGTGGTCTTTCTCGATACTCCCGGTCACGAAGCCTTTACCGCCATGCGGGCGAGGGGAACGAAGGTCACGGATATTGCCATTTTAGTGGTGGCTGCCGATGACGGGGTACGACCGCAAACCAAAGAGGCGATCGGTCACGCTAAAGCTGCCGAAGTTCCCCTGATCGTGGCGATTAACAAAATCGATAAACCGGGAGCCGAACCCGATCGCGTCAAGCAAGAATTAGCGGAATTGGGCTTGGTGACAGAAGAATGGGGCGGTGAAACCATCATGGTTCCGGTTAGCGCCTTGAAAGGAGAAAATCTCGATTCTCTCTTGGATATGATCCTCTTGGTGGCAGAACTCGAAGAACTCTCCGCCAACCCGGATCGCCCGGCCAAAGGTACCGTGATCGAGGCTCATCTCGACAAAACGCGCGGTCCCGTGGCCACCCTCTTGGTACAAAATGGCACCTTGCGGGTGGGAGATTGTTTGGTCGCGGGGGCTTCTTTTGGGAAAATCCGCGCGGCCATCGACGATCGCGGCGATCGCGTGGAAGCGGCAACCCCCTCCTTTGCAGTGGAAGTCTTGGGCATGAATGACGTTCCCGCTGCCGGTGACGAATTTGAGGTCTTCCCCACAGAAAAAGAGGCTCGCGCTGCTGCTGACGATCGCGCTTCGGAAAACCGCGAAACTCGCCTACAACAGGCGATGTCCCGTCGCGTCTCTTTGAGTACCATTTCAGCCCAAGCACGAGAAGGGGAACTCAAAGAACTCAATCTCATCCTCAAAGCCGACGTACAAGGTTCCGTCGAAGCGATCGCCGGGGAACTGGCAAAATTACCACAAAATGAAGTTCAAATTGGCATCCTTCATTCAGCCCCAGGCGAAGTGACAGAAAACGATGTCAACTTGGCAGCATCGAGCGGAGCTATTATTATCGGCTTCAATACCGATCTGGCGGTGGGCGCACCGGAAGCCGCCGATCGCGAGGGCGTAGATATTCGCGACTACAATATCATCTACAATCTCCTCGATGATATTCGTTCTGCGATGGAAGGGCTACTCGAACCCGAAGAGGTGGAAGAACCCCTCGGAACCGTGGAAGTGCGGGCGGTTTTTCCCGTGGGCAAAGGCTCTGTTGCCGGCTGCTACGTTCTTTCCGGCAAAGTGGTGCGAAATCGCCGCATCCGGGTGCGCCGCAAGGGAGATGTCCTCTTCGATGGCGTTCTCGACTCCCTGCGACGGATCAAAGAAGACGTGCGGGAGGTCAATTCCGGCTACGAATGCGGGATCGGTCTCGACAAGTTCAATGGTTGGGAAGAAGGCGATATCATCGAAGCCTATCAAATGGTCATGAAGCGCCGAACCCTCTCCCCCGTGTAATCAGTCACCAATTACCAGTCACCAGTCACCAGTCACCAGTCACCAGTTAACATGAACTCATTTCGCTCGGAACCTTTTTTATGGATTCATCTGGCAGGGTTGGCGGTCGTTCCGCCGAGTTTGCTGGTTGTCTGGCTGGGACTGGCGGCGGGAGATCCAAGTCTTCCCGTCGTTCTGGAGATTGGCTTTTTGGCGATCGCGGGCATCTTGCCCATTGCTTGGATGCAGTGGCAGCAACCGTTTAATATCTTCAGTTTATTGGTGGTGGCGATCCGTCCCGATCGCCTCACCCTCGAACAGCGAAAAATTTTACGCTTGTTGAAAACCTTGAAAGTCCGCATTGCCACGATCGCCATCGCCCTATTTATGGCTTGGACAATTTGGCAAATATACCGCATTGCCCCTCTTGCCGCCATCGCCACCCCCCTGTCTCCTCGCTGGCATTTACTGGGTTTATTCGCGGCCGCGATCGCATTTTTCTTCAGCAATCTTTTCTTACAAATTCCGGTCAGCGTTTTAGGGGTGTTGCTAACCCCAGACTCTCGCTTTGCCGAGATCGAACCCTACGAAACGGACAGTATCCGGCGAGATTTCTTCTCCTTCGGCCTGAAAGTTCAAAATCCCCTTGCGCTCGCCTCTCTACCGACCGCAAAGGATACGCCTCCCCAAACGCAGCCTGACAACCCGCCAGTAGAAGAAACGGCAACCCTGGAGGAAACAACAATCACCACCCTTGAAGGCGAAGAAGAATCTTCGGAAGTCAAGGAGTCCGAAGATAGCAAGCGAGCAATCGATCCCGTAGAAGGCGAAGAAAAGCAGCAAAATTACAATATTCAAAATAGCGAAGCGATCGTCGGCGAAACCCTTGAATCCCAATCCCAAGAAACAGAAAAACCTCAAGAAACGATTGACCCAGCAGAAGAATCGATCGCAGAAGCAGGAGAAGAACCCCCAACAGTTGAGAATTGAAAACCGATAATTGAGAATTATCCCCGCGATCGCCCCAATTTTGTGTAATTTGCAGCATAATAAAAAGAGAAAGCGAGTTATTGTAAAGATATTGTTACAACACGATTAACCCAACACGGTTAAATCAATACAGTTAATTCAACGCGACTATCTAAACAGCACTAACTTTGGAGGTGCAAATGCCTGGTTCGACCGCCATGAATCTTTCTGCCCAAACCCAGCCTAATAGCGATCGCGAAGTGTGGCAGAGCTTAAAAGACGCGATCGCCAATAGTTCTGGATTTCAGCGCTGGTTACTAGAACGACAGCTTAAAAACACTTCCCTTTCCGATTCTGAAAATACAGATCGATTGGTACGCTCCTATTTGCGGGAAACCTTAGAAACCTTAGCTTACTAAACTTTACGATCGCATCAACTCTCTTTGTGGCAGCAATTAGAGTTTATGCTCTTTGGTACGTATCGGGTTAACCCAACACCAGAACGAGTTCTCAATTCTATACTGGAAGAGAAGACCTTCAAGAAATTGAGAACGGGCAATGGCTCTAAATCCTGCAATTATTAAATCCGTCGAACAACTCGGGTATCGCGTCACTGTTGGTGATGTTGCAGCACAAGCCGGGTTAGATGTCAACCTAGCTCAGCAAGGATTGTTAGCATTAGCATCAGATGCAGGGGCAAATTTACAGGTTGCCGAATCGGGCGATATTGCTTATGTTTTTCCCAGTAATTTTCAAGGGATTCTCCGTAATAAATACTTGCGCTTGCAGTTGCAGGAGTGGTGGCAAAAAGTTTGGAATGTTCTGTTTTATTTGATTCGGATTTCTTTTGGAATTCTGCTCATTCTCTCCATTATTTTAATTTTCCTAGCAATCTTTTTAATTATTATTGCTCTTAACTCTGCCAATGAGAATGATTCGGGAGGAAACGATTCGCGCAGATCGGGAGGAGGAATGCTCTTTTTCCCGCGCTCCTGGTATTGGTCGGATATTTTTTGGCTTTTCAATCCCGGTTACAGTCGCACGGATTATTCTCGGCGACAAGCTCGTTCCCAGTCTTCTGGCGAGCAAAACGAACTCAACTTCCTAGAAGCAATCTTTTCTTTTTTATTCGGGGATGGCAATCCTAACTTTAATCTGGAAGAGCGACGCTGGCAAGCGATCGGACAAGTTATTCGCAATAATGGCGGAGCGATCGCAGCCCAACAAATTGCCCCCTATCTCGATGAAATCGACGCGATCGCCCTCGAAGAAGAAAGTTATATTTTACCCATTCTCTCTCGCTTTAACGGTTATCCAGAAGTGTCTCCCCAAGGGGAAATCATTTACTATTTTCCCGAACTGCAAGTCACGGCACAAGAACAAGGACAAATCTCCGAATTAACCGAGTTTTTACCCGAATCCCCCTATCGTTTCAGTGCGGCGGGAAGCGGTCAAATTATGGGCGCGATCGCCTTGGGGAGCGTTAATTTAATTGGGGCGTTAACCTTATGGTCGTTAATGCAGGGCGATATTGCCCTTCAAATTGGCGGTTTAGTTGCGTTCGTGGCTTCAATTTACTGGTTGTTATTAGGATATGGAATTGCCTTTTTTGCCGTTCCTTTAATTCGCTACTTTTGGATTCAACAGAAGAATAGCACGATTCAACAGCGAAACGAGGAGCGCATTCAACGGGCGGAAACGTTAAGACAGGCAGATGAAAGCCTCCTGCAAAAACTCGACTACGCGCGCCAATTTGCCCGAGAGCGTATAATCGGCGAGGAAGATTTAAGTTATTCCACAGAAACCGATCTCATCGACCAAGAATTAGCCAATATCGAACAAGGCGATCGCGAATGGCAAAAACGTTTGGAATCTTAGAAAAAGTGGTGTATACTCGGCGGTTATAATTCGTTCAAAATCTGCACAATTTTTTCAATATGTTCGGGTTCGTGAGTTGCCATTACTGACAGGCGAATACGACTGGTGGGAACGGTGGGCGGACGGATGGCAGGGGCAAAAATCCCGCGTTCTTGTAAATGTTTGGACAGATTGAGGGCAATTTCTGGACTTTCTAAAGCAATGCACAAAATAGGCGACTGAGAAGGAAATAGGGTAAATTTTTGAGTTAAGTTTTGTTTAATTAGATTGACATTTTTCCATAACTTTTCCCTTCTTTCCGGTTCTTGACAAATAATATGAATTGCAGCGATCGCGGCGGCAGTATCCCCCGGAGATAATCCCGTCGTATAAATCCAAGTTGGGGCGCGGTTGTGAAGAAAATCAATTAATACTTTCGACCCGGCGACATAGCCACCCAAACTCCCCAAGGCCTTACTTAACGTGCCAATTTGAATTAAGGGTTGATGCGTACACTGAAAATGCTCGACACATCCCGCCCCGGTCTTTCCTAAAATGCCAGTTGCGTGAGCTTCATCAACCAGTAACATGGCATCATATCTTTCCGCTAATTCTAACAGTTCCGGCAACGGGCATAAATCCCCATCCATGCTAAAAACGCTATCGGTTGCAATCAGGCAACGGCGGTAATTTTGGCGATACTCCTGTAATTTTTCTTCTAAATCTTGGCGATCGCAATGGTCGTATTCGATCGCCTTTGCACCGCTTAAAATCGCTCCCTTTTTCAAACTCGAATGATTGTAGCGATCGCCTAAAATCAAATCTCTCTGTCCCACCAGTGCGGCGATCGTTCCTAAATTCGCCAAATAGCCGGAACTAAAAACCAGCGCATCTTCTGTTTGTTTGAGTCCGGCGATCGCCTCTTCTAACTCGCGATGCAGTCGGCGATGTCCGCTTAATAATCGGGATCCGGTGCTTCCCGTTCCATATTCTCTAGTCGCTTTTACTGCTGCTTCTACAAGGCGATCGTCCCCCGCTAACCCCAAATAGTCATTACTGGCAAAATTGATGACTTCTCGCCCTTCTAAATTGACCGTCGCACCACCACGCCCGGCGATCGCTTTTACAGAACGATACCAGTTAGCTCGATGAATCGTTTCTAACGACTTTTCTAACCAAGAATAGGGATCGCAATCTGTTAATATCTCGTGACTCCGATGATTTGGATATCTCTTTCTAAGATTGTCGATCGCAGGTTTCTTGAATGACTCCTTGCCAACCATTATTTGCCTCATTGCGAATAAAATACGTTGCTGCAAAACTATCATTATTTTTTTTAACAATAACTTGGCGAATTGGGATCGAATCTCCCATTCTTATGAGACTTCCTTCCCAAACAAATTGCTCGTTCTCCCAACCCCAAGAAGTTAATTTTAGAAAGTTGCCATTACCAACAGCAACGAAACGTACGAGACGTTGTAAATCAGCATTGTAACCCAGAAATTCTCGAGCATTAACAGGTTTCAGATTCGTTGGCGATCTCATTTCTTCTGCATAGCCGAGATACCAAAAATCATTTAAGTCTCGCTCTACCGTCCAAGTCAAAACTATAGCTCGATCGTCAGGTAAATCTCCAGGTTGTTCGCAACTCCACGTTCCCTCAAAATAAGCAAGGCGATCGAGTTCTAAAGGAAGTATTGGAAGTTGTTCGGCTTTAGCTTTTGGAATTGGAAAAGAGAGACCGATTAGCGCGATCGCAATTAGTCCTGATTTAAGTAAATGGCGATTGAGTTTCATACAGCCCTATTTTCCCCAATGTCTTTTCCATCTTAATCTATCAAGTGGAAAAACTCGATAGATGAGTACATTAATCACTGATGGCTGAATCAAGCCAGTTTTTAAGGGTTATCACCACTTCATCGACGGGCAAATCTTGCGATTCTTTGGTGGCACGCTGGACGACTTCGACTTTACCTTCTTTTAGAGAACGTCCCGTAACAATACGATAGGGAATACCAATGAGATCTGCATCTTTAAACTTAACGCCTGCTCGTTCGTTGCGATCGTCTAAAAGGGTTTCAATTCCTGCGGCATTTAACGCTTTATACAAACTTTCTGCCGCTTCCATTGCCTGTTCGTTGTTAATATTGGGAACGACAATAATCGCATGATAGGGAGCGATCGCAGCAGGCCAGATAATCCCATCTTTATCATGGGATTGTTCCACCGCAGATTGTGCCAAACGGGATACGCCTACCCCATAACATCCCATAACAAAAGGAAATTCTTTCCCATCTTCACTCGTAAATGTTGCGCTCATTGCCGAGGAGTATTTTGTTCCTAATTGGAAGATATGCCCGACCTCAATTCCTCGCGCAGTTTTTAACACTTGTTCGGGATCGCGGACGCAGCGATCGCCCGCTTCGGCTGTACGGACATCAACCACTAATTTAGGTAGGGGATATTGTTTCTCCCAATTGACTCCAAATGCGTGATAACCGGGTTTATTTGCTCCCGTAACAAAGTTCTTTAAATCGACAGCAGTTTGATCCACCATGCGCACAAATTTGGGATGAATCTTTTTATCTTTTTTAATGCAATCATCGCTCAGATCGGCGGCAATATAGCCTAGAGGTAAAGGTTTGGCTGCCCATTTCTTTTGCGCTTCCTCATCGGGAACTTCGACGGATAAAACGGCATTCGCATTAAAATCACCCACTAATTTGCTAATTTCGTTTTGTAACTTGACATCATTAACATCGCGATCGCCGCGAATACTGACTAACACCAACACCAACAAACCATTATCCAAAACCGCTTCGTAAAGGACATTTTTTAGGATTGCCGTCGAGGAACATGCGGCAAATTCTGCTAAAGTTGCGATCGTGGGCGTATTGGGCGTTTCTCGAACTTCGTACTCGCTAAAAGGGGAGGGAACAGCATCGGGAGGAATCGATTCTGCTTTCTCAACATTTGCCGCATATTTGCCATCTTCCGTATATAAAATCTCATCTTCGCCAATCTCCGCCAGTACCATAAACTCTTGAGAACCCGAGCCGCCGATCGCTCCCGAATCCGCCTCAACTGCCACAAAATCTAAGCCACAGCGCGAAAACATATTGCGATAAGCGCGATCCATATCCCGATAAGTTTCCTTCAAACTCTCCTCATTCGTATGGAAAGAATAGCCGTCTTTCATAATAAATTCCCGCCCCCGCATCAAGCCAAAACGAGGGCGAATTTCATCGCGAAACTTGCTTTGAATTTGATAGAGGTGCGTCGGAAGCTGGCGATAAGAACGAATCATATCTTTGGCGATCGTCGTAATCACTTCCTCGTGGGTGGGCCCGAGGGCGACTTCGCGATCGCGGCGATCGCTAAAGGCAAACATAATCCCTTCTGCTTTGGTATAAGTATCCCACCGTCCCGACTCTTTCCATAACTCCGAGGGTTGCAGTTGGGGAAGCAAGCACTCTTGGGCACCGGTTGCGTTCATTTCTTCCCGCACGATCGCTGAGACTTTTTGCAAGACGCGCCACATCAGGGGAAGATAGCTATATAAACCACTGCCGATGCTTCGGATATATCCCGCTCGCAGCAAGAGTTGATGGCTGGGAATCACTGCTTCGGCGGGAGGTTCCCGGAGAGTGACAAAGAGCATTTGAGACAGTCGCATACAGATTTCCCTTTTTTATCGCAGTTGCATCGATCTAGGATATCAGTCTTGTTTGCAGATTGGGCAAGGGCTGCATAAAAGTTTGCAAAGTGTCGATCGAAGCGGTGCGATCGCTAAGATTTTTTCTTTTGTCTGCGTCGTGGAATGAGAGTGGGTTTTGGTGGTTCGTGACTTTTTAAGCCTCGATCTCCAGTTAATATTTCGACTTCACTTCCTAATTGGGCATAAAAATCAGCCACTTTTTTAATCGTCAAATCTCCAAAAGCAAGGCTTTGTGTAGCAAATTGAGGAAACTCCTCAGCTAATTGTTTTAACTTTTCGGCATCCCATAGTTCTGCTTGTTGGGTAAACGCAGCCCAAGGTGTTGTATTATCCGCCGTTTTTTTCATTAATTCTGCTAATTTTTGTGCAATTTCATATCGTTGGTTAGTTTCAGCTTGTGCAATATGATTTCCCGTTTCAATAATTACAGCTAGTGGTAAAACACAAGTTATTTTTTCCTTCTTTAATCTGTCTTCATTTAAAATTGGATCGACTCTCTCTTTATCCCATTTATTTTTGTCCGATCCGCAAGTCTCTTTTTCAGGAACTTGCAACCATACACAGAGAATTGATGTATCAATAATCAATATTTTTCTCATTCTCTTAACCTATCATTTATTTTAAACTTTGTTCGATTAATTCCTTCTTCACAATTGTCCCCAAGGAACCAGATGCGATTAATTTTGGTAAATCATCTAAATCTTCTAAGGGAATTAATTGACTTTCTCCTGTATCTTTATTTCGGTAAGTTACCATAACAAAAGGAATGAGATCGGGTGCAAGTTCATCTAATAATGCAGGGTTATGAGTAGTCACTAAAACATCAATTTTACGTTTCTCTCCAATCTCTCGTAACATTTGCAGAAGCAATCCTGCCCGAGAAGGATGCAAACCATTATCAACCTCTTCGATCACAATTAAACTTTCTTCAGGCCGTGTTAGCATTGCTGTTAGAATGGCTAAAAATCTTAATGTTCCGTCTGACATTCCCGTAGCATCAATAATTAAATTTGATTGATTTGGCCATGCTTCTTCACAGTATAACATTGCATCTTTACCTAATCTTCCTATTGGTTCTGCCCATATTTTTCTCAATTCTCCTTCAGATATTTGAGAGAGATAGTATTGTAACTGTACTTCAAGACTTCGTCGATCGGGTTCGGGTAATGCAGCAATGACACCAGAAATATTTGCAGCATTCCTTGTTAAATTTTTAGATAGCGGGGAATAATTTCGCATTTGAGATGGAATTGGATCGAGTACAAAAATTTTTTTGAGAATATTGAATACTTTTATAAGAGATAATTGAGCAATATCAATGGAATTAAAACCAGAACATGAAACTTTTTGTTGGTATATTCTGGGCCAAGGTGGTTGATCTGACCAAATTCTTTGATACGCTTCGAGATTTTCTTGGGTTATGAAATTATGATAAGTTGCATCCTTTAATAAAGAAGTAACCCCCAACTGTTTTGAGTTATTTTCATTGATTTCTATTAATAACTCTTCAAAACCATGCCCTGAAGAGCTATTTTTTCTATTAACCTTCAAACTATAGAGATAATCAAAATCTTGAAGTCCATCAACAAAAATTTTTAGGCAAAAAGAATGCGCTGATTTTTTAATGACCCATTCTCCCCCTCGAATTCCTGATTTTTCATTATTTCCATTCAAGGCTTCCTCAAATGTTTCTTCTCTAGCAATACGGCTTAAAAAGTCTAAAGAATCGACAATATTTGATTTTCC
>JBCCVR010000025.1:0-48935 GCA_039194995.1 Cyanobacteria bacterium P01_E01_bin.42
AAACTGGCAACCCCAAAGAGAATTGTTAAAAAGCCCACTCCCAGTAAAAATAAAACAAAAGAAAAGCGATTGAGAGAGGGAATAAAGTGATATTCATTGAATAGCTGTTTGCCCTGCTTTAATAGCTTAACTTCATCCTCTCCCGCGCCCTGAAATACTTCAATCACCAAACATAAAATCAGACCCAAACCGCTTAAAATGGTTAGAATCGACAAACTAGAGCCGAGAATAAGCAAGCGATCGAGCAAAACCGGATCGAAAATATTAAATGCCGAATAAATGAGAAAACCAAGCGCAGTAATGGTAATAATTTTTCGAGCGATAATTAGATTAGGATAATAGGGATAAGTTGCCGTCTCGATAACTTCGATCGCTTCCGAATTTGTGTCGAGAATAACGTTAAACTTCTCTACTAAAACCCGCGAGATCGCTTGCGTCAATTCATCGCTGTCTGCGTATTGTGGGGAGGATGTGCCATTGGGACTATCTGACATGGGTTTGGGGGGGTGAGATCGCGCACCCCGATCTAAGGCATACTCCCTCAATTTAACCGCAAAATTTCTGTTTCCGAACCCTACAAATTGCGATTCGATCGCAAGATTTTGCGACGGAAGAGCAACGAGATCGCGCCTAATCCCAGAATAATACCCGGTTCGGGAATGGAAGTCGCGAGGGGATTATTGGGAGTTTGCAATTGTTCTTTTCCGTCTTCGACGTGACGTTTAAAGCGATCGGCGCTTGCTTCTGCTTCTTGTAAGGCTTTGCGCTGTTCGTCATTCACCAAAACGATCGCCGAAGAATAGGGCGTTACGATTTTATACTGTTTGGCGATGGCGTGGATGCGATCGAGTTGGGCGAGGCGATCTCGACTTTGTTCACGACTCAACCCCCGCACTAACATCCTCGCGGCTAAAGGTGCAAAACTGTTGCTATTTTCAGCAGAATTTATCGTTTCCGCCATTGTCCAAGCATAACCGTCTACGACGCTAACAACTCGTGCAGAAGTGAGATTTTGCAGCATTTCTGTTGTTGCAATGCGTTGTAAAACTTCCGGAATGCGCGTGGCAATTCCTCCACCGCTATCTTGGATGGTTTGTAGGGTTTTGTCTTCGTAAGCGGGAGGAAATTTTCCACCTAGATGTACCAGCCATAACGGTGCAGAAATATTGGGTAAATCTCCTTTATCTTTGCTTAACTCATAGCTGCCTTCATCCGTCAGTAAGAGAATGGCATCGTAGGGGCGATCGCTTGCCAATATAGCAAACTGTCGCAGCATTTCTTTCAGGGATAGCGTTCCGTAAAAGACTTGCTTTTTGAAGTCGAATTGGTTTAGGCGATCGTATTCTTGCGGTTGTTTACCTGTCGATGCAGTTAAATATAAATCGATCTCGTTATTTTCGAGTTTTCCATCAGAAAATCCTTGTTTTTGCAACGCTTGTAGAGCATATTTTAATTCTTGTCGATGAGATTGCATACTGTGGGAAGTATCGATAATGATCGCAAAATTCTGATTTTGTGGCAAGAGATAATCGCGATCGCTGAGGGGTTCTACTGTTATTTGATAGCCGTCAAAAGTAGCTTGATGAACTGTTGGATCTGAAGGAGAGGCGAGTAAAAATTTCTCGAACCACTTATCCTCAAATTTCTCCATTAGTACGCCACTACGAAAGCGTTGAGTGCGATTTGTCCAAAAAATATTGCGTTTTTCTCCAAGTTGTGGTAGAAGAATTTGGTTCTCTTGTCGCATCACTTGATAGGTCAGCCACAAGTGCATTTTTGTCGGGCGATCGGGATTATTTTCCCCACTTCTAATTTTCGGCGGAATGGGAAAAGCTCGTAGGCGATAGTGATGGGGTCCGACTTGTTCGAGTAATGCCGGATCGACGGGACGAACGCGCCGAACTTGAGAATTATAGACTTTTTGGGCAGCACCGCGCGGAGAAATTTTAAAGGGAAAGCGATTGGCTAAATTATCTGTATCTCCCAACCAAATCCCGGTGATGACAGCACTTTCTGGGAGAGAGAAAGAATAGAAAATTTCTTCGACCTCAAAGGTTTGATTTTGATAGACTTCGTGAATTTCTACATCGGCCCAATCTCCATGTTGGGTGAAATCAACCTCTTGTTTTTCGAGCAAAACTTTCTTTTGATTGATATTCAGAACGCCCGCTTTGGCATTATCGAGTATTGTGGTAGATTGTAAGGCTTTCTGCACGGCTTTGCGCTCTCTTTTTTGCAAAGGTGTATCGAAAAACTCGGCGTAAAGTTTTTGAGCTTTTTTGCGATCGCCCCATTCTCCTTGATAGAGAAATGGCGAGATCAGGAAATTATGAAAATTCTGAATATCCCAAGCGAGAGATTTGGAAATATCGAATTCATAGAGATAAATATCAGCGATAACATTGCTTTTTCCCCAAGGACTTAAATAGCGATAAGGAAATAAGTAAGCATTGACCAATCCCTTGCGGATTATGTCCGATTGCTGTAATAGAACTTGACGTTGAGAATCGGTAGAAGCCGGATTTTCTAACAATTTAAAAGCGGCAATTTGTGGTTGTTGGGAAAACGCCAGAAAAATTGATACCCAAACTGTAAGGATTCCTAGGACGATGGAGAGGGTCAGACTTTTACCGCGATGGGCGATCGCTGCTCTGAGAATGCGCTGTCCCGAATGAATGTATAGTATAGTAAAGGCGGAAGGCATGGCCAGAAAAAGCGTTACCGAAAGGACGAATAAAAAACTAAAAGTGGGAATCGTCCACAAACTACTAAAAAAGTGATGGGTGAGGGAGTACCATAAGCCGCGAACCCAGTAAAAACGCAGAAAGTCTTTGATGAGAATGGCGGCAACGGGAATGGCGTAAAATAAGAGGAGAATACCGACATAGAGACCGATACAAAGCATTAAACCGTGCAAGGGAATTTGCACCCATGACAAGTTTTGGATGAATTTTAAGGGTTTCTTGCGATCGCTTAATGTCCCCAAATAACCAAATAATAATTCTCCTGCAAAGGCGATCGTACAGGCGATCGCTGTTCCGAGGAGGAGGGTGCTTGCTGGAGTCAGTTCCCGCAAAATGAACAAACGGACGAGACAGAACAGGACGAGAGGGGCTTCTACGCCGTAAAATAAGCGCATGAGTTCGGGAGAACGCTTGCGAAATCGTATCCAACCGATAACGGTGCAAATGAGAGGAATGAGAAGCAATCCGATAAAAGTAACGAGAAATTCTCGTTCGATTTCTCCCGCTAAAACGGATTTTGCGAGAGGAATGCCAATTGCGGGTAAGAGTCCCACATAGACGAGGAGGAGGAACACGGAATTCCACAACCAAAAGATCCCGTGGTAAATTCCGTGGAGAATGTTTTTCATTGCCAATATGAGAGGAGTGCTGTTATTGCTCTCTCGGGGCGATCGCGGGGATTTTGGAGAATTTGGCTCGGATTCTTTAAAAAACTTTACATCGATCTCTCGCGCTTATTGTTTGTGAACCGTTACCAATTGTTCTGAGGTGAACATTGCAGCAGGGGAAATAACCGTTTCATTGAGGGGAATTGAATCGCCAAAACGCTCGCGCACCTTTTCCTGTACGATTGGATCGCTGAGATCGAATTCTTGTAGGGTTTGGAGTTTGCCGATCTCGATATTTAACGCGCGCTTGTAGATTTTCCAGACCAACTCAGAACAATAGATGCGATCGTCCGACCATTCAAAGTACAGATCGTAATGTTTATTTTCAAAAGTTTGACCAATTGCCAGCATTTTGTTGAGTGCTTCTGGAGTCAATTTTTCCCGCGCGTTCACAAGGCGTTTGATAACATGATGCCCTCTTTCTCCACGATCGATCCACTCATCTAAAGGGGTTAATTTTACGGGTTCTACTGCTTCATAAACAAATGCGCGATCGCCCTTAACATAGATAATGCCCATATGACTGTATTTTGACTTCGTAGCCCGTTGAATGGCCAGACTCTGAGACGATCGCGAAGTCTGAAAAATAATGTCGCCGTTTTGCGCTTCATATTCCTCGGAACAGCCGTAACTGAAGAATCCCAGAACAATAGCAAGGATAGGGACGATTTTTAGCATTTTAATCCGGTTTGGAAGAGGGAATATAATGGGCTATCAATGCGATCGTGGGGATTTTGGGAAAGTTAACACAATTTTTTTACAAAAATTTACTTTTATCTTTGTTTAAAATCTTCCCATCTTGAAAGAGAAGAGTTTTCCCCTTCTTGACAACCGATCGCGATCACAATAACATGGAATAAGCATTTAATTTCATGTTACCTGATGATTGACCTTAAAAACATTCACTCCCTCACTGATTTTCAACGCAACGCCAAAAGCTATCTTCAGCGTGCGAAAGAATCCCAAAAACCTATTGTTCTCACTGTCAATGGCAAAGCAGAAGCGATCGTACAAGATGCTGTTGCTTATCAAAAACTCTTAGATCGCCTTGAATATGCAGAATCCGTTGCTGCAATTCGCCAAGGAATTCAAGAGATTGAGGAAGGCAAAGGAAAACCTGCAATTCCAGCATTAGAAGAATTAGGAAAAAAGTATGGTTTTTCGCGTTGAAATTTCTCCTTCAGCTTTGCAAGATATCGAAAACATATTAATCTGGATGACAGAGAATTATCCTGAAATAGCAGAGGAATGGTATTTTGGAATACTCGATGCAATTCAGACCTTAAACAAATTTCCCAATCGCTGTTCTCTCGCTCCAGAAAATGAAGAGATAGGATCAGAAATTCGTCAATTACTCTACAAACAACACCGAATTATCTTTCGCATTATCGATGATTCCGTTTTCATTTATAGAATCAGGCATATTGCACGAGATAGGATTGTTTCTGAGGATTTACAGTAAGCAAAAAAGGCGTGATTTTGGAACAAAATGGTAATGCACCTATCCTACTGTATGAGTTTCTCGTTCATTAATATCCGTGCTCGGCTAAAAATGCCAAATCAATTTCTTGCGATCGCGTTTCCTCAGAACCATATCCCAATAATTTTTCCACGTATTTGCCTAAAATATCCCCCTCTAAATTCACCCAATCTCCCGATCGCAAATAGCGCAAGTTGGTTTCGTCATAGGTATGAGGAATAACGGCAACAGTAAACCAATTCCCATCGCGATCGCAGTCGGCAACGGTTAAACTAATCCCATTGACTGCAATACTTCCTTTCGGGACAATATAACGGGCAACATAATGAGACCATTGAGCCATTAAAGAGGGAATGGGAACAAATTTCATCTCCCAAGCGCGATCGGTTTGTACCGACTCGAGCAAGCATCCTGTTCCATCGACGTGACCCGTTACAAAATGACCGCCAATCTTACTTCCTGCTCTGAGTGAAGTTTCTAGATTGACATGAGTTAGAGCTTCGCTTTTTTGACCTAAATTCGTTCGCTCTAACGTCTCTGGCGAAGCCGTCGCGATAAATCCTTGGGATTTAATTTCCTCTACTGTCAAACAAACCCCATCAACAGCGACGCTATCGCCGATTTCTAAATCGCGTGCAATTGCTGCTAAATTTTCTTTCTCAACAGAAATAAGAAAGCGGTCTCTACCTTGGGGTTGAATTTTCCCCAATCCTTGAATTAATCCAGTGAACACGGCTTTTTCAATTTATGGATCGTCAACCATTCATTATCAATGAAGATGGGCATGAAAAGCACGACAAAAGAACTAATGTACGATTTATTTTAGCTTCTTTTGCATTTCTTCCAAAACTTGACTGCTCATTCAGCAACATACTGGGGCATACTGGTGGAGAGACCTCATAAAGGCTGAACTCATTCGCGAGAAAAGCTCATGATTGAAATGAAAGTTGCGGGGATTGCCCTCGATGCCGTTACGCGCAGTCCTATTGTCCTCCTCAAGGATGGCTCCGATCGCCGCGCGCTTCCCATCTATATCGGGCAAGATCAAGCAAAAGCGATTATTAGTGCCTTAGAAGGACAGAAACCGCCTCGCCCTTTAACTCACGACCTTTTTGGGCATTTGTTAGGGGCTTGGGAAATGGCGTTAACCAAGGTTATTATTCACGCACTGCAAGATAGCACATTCTACGCGGTTTTGTGCGTCGCCAAGGGGGAAGAGAAAAAAGAAATTGATTGTCGTCCCAGTGATGCGATCGCGATCGCCCTTCGCACCCACACTCCGATATGGGTGATGGAGGAAGTCATCGCCGATGCTTCTATCCCCGTCGATCGCGATGCGGATGAGGAAGAACGCCAAGCCTTCCGAGATTTTGTCTCCAATATTCGCCCCGAAGATTTTATCGAACAATCTCGCCGCCATCAAAAGGAAGGTTAGGATTTGTTGTTGGTTGTTTGGCTTCGAATAACCCATAACTCAAATTATATCAGGGAGTTGCAGCATGGTTTTCCTGCAATTTAGGTCTCTTTGTTCGATCGCTGCGGCGATCGCTTTTTCGTTTGTTCTGGGAGGGAGTAGCGATCGTAATAATATTAGCGATCGTAATAATATTAAAGATATGGGGACATTGAGAGGAGATATTCTCGTAGATGGTTCGGGTACTGTTTTCCCCATCTCTGAAACAATGGCCGAAGAATTCATACAGGAAAATCCAGAAGTGCGGGTCACTGTTGGAATTTCTGGGTCTGGCGGTGGATTTAAGAAATTTTGTGAGGGAGTAACAGCTATTACTACGTCGGATCGTCCCATTAAAAAATCGGAAATTGAATTATGTAGGGAAGCTGGCATCGAATTTGTAGAAATTCCCATTGCCTTTCAAGGCGTTACTGTAGTGGTTAGCAATGACAATGATTGGGCAAGCTGCATGACATTGGAAGAATTGGGAAAAATGTGGGAGCCCGGAGCAGAGGTAAAAATAAACAATTGGAATCAAGTCCGAGATGGTTTTCCCGATGAACCCTTGAGCTTGTACGGACACGGTACAGATTCCCAAAGTTATGACTTTTTTACCGATGCCACCCATGGACAAGAAGGTAAAAGCAGAGGAGATTATATCGCTAGTGAAGATAGTTACATTATTGCCAACTGGGCCCAATCCGATCGAGGTGGTTTGATGTTCTTCGACTTCGCTGATTACGAAAGAAACAAAGATGTTCTCAATCTCAAAGCGATCGCGATTAAAAACAATCAAGGTGAATGTGTTTTACCCAGTCGCGAGTCTATTCAAAATGGTCGCTACAATCCCTTATCTAGTCCTCTTTTTATCTATGTCAAACGAGAATCTATAGAAAATAATCCTGTGGTTAAAGACTTTGTAGAATATCATATTAGTTCTACTAACGCTGATTTAATTTGTGAAGTAGGTTATGTTCCCATGCCTCCAGAAGTATTCTCTAACATCTCCGAATGGTTCTATCAACTTGAACATCGCTTCTAGAATCCGAAACCAAATCTCAGAAATTCTCTCAACCATCTGTTCTTAAATTCTACCAAAAATGCGCTATCGGAGATTCGGGAAAACCAATCTAAATTTATCAGTTTTTTCGTTAGGAACGATGCGTTGCTTGGCGAGTTCTTCCGAATTTCAGCAAATTATCAGAAACGCGATCGCGCTTGGAATCAATCATATCGAAACGGCTCGCGGTTATGGTAAAAGTGAGGAATATTTGGGACAAACTCTGGCTTCGGGACTCTCTCTTCCGCGAGATAAATTTTATATTACGACAAAATTGCCGCCAACGCCAGATTACGAAACTATGCGATCGCAGATCGATGAATCTTTAGAGCGTTTAAAACTCGATTATCTGGATTTTTTGGCAATTCACGGCATTAATACGCACAAACACCTCGCTTGGCTGCAAAATGAACGCGGTTTTATAAAAGCCGTCAAAGAAGCTCGGAAAGCGGGAAAAATTCGCTATATTGGCTTTTCAACTCATGCCCCACTCGATATTATCCTTGCAGCGATAGAAACCAATTTATTTGATTTTGTTAATCTGCATTATTACTACTTTTTTCAGCGTCACGAACCCGCGATCGCTCTGGCACAAGAAAAGGATATGGGCGTATTTATTATTTCTCCTGTCGATAAAGGCGGTCAACTATACGCACCTTCAACCACATTAAAAGAATTATGTCAACCTCTTTCGCCCTTAGAATTTAACTATCGCTTTTTATTGCGCGATCGCCGCATTACAACTCTCAGCTTTGGGGCGGCAAAATTAGAGGATTTCCAAAGTATAGAAACGGTTTGCGATCGCGATGAGGATTTTACTCCAGAAGAAAACAAGATTCGCGATCGCTTAGAAAACCAATTAAAAGCAACTTTGGGAACAGATTTGTGCAGTCAATGTCATTTATGTTTACCCTGTCCGGAAGAAATCAACATTCCCGAAGTGTTGCGCCTGCGAAATTTAACCCTTGCCTATGATATGAAATCCTTTGGTGAATATCGCTACCAAATGTTTGAAAATGCCGGACATTGGTTTCCGGGACGAAAAGGCGATCGGTGTACGGACTGCGGCGACTGTCTCCCCCGTTGTCCGGAAAAACTCGATATTCCGACACTTTTACGAGATACTCACGATCGCTTGAATGGTAAACCTCGCCGCCGTCTTTGGAGTTGAGTCAACAATGAAGACAACAACTGATGCTGTTAAAATTATCCAAAATCTTGTTAAAGACGATCGCGAAATGCAACAAACGATCGCAAAAGCGTATCTGAATGCCAAGCTCGGTCAGTTGATTTATGATACGCGCCAACAAGCGGGATTAACTCACAAACAATTAGCTGATGCTCTTGGAATTGAGAAATCTATTTTGGAAGATTTAGAGAAAGGTGATTATGATGGTGATGGTTTAATAATACTTCAAGAAATTGCAAAAATCATTAATTACAGCCTAAAAATAGAACTAAGCTCTAATGAATCTGACACTTCTTTAGAAATAACTGTTTGAAAACTAACTAGGAGCAACTTTTGTGATGAAGTTTATATTGATGCTTTTGATGAGTTTTTCGTTCTTGTCTCATTCTCAATTTGTCCTCGGACAAACACCAACCCAAGATATTTCCGAAGAGAGCGAAACTGAAGAAAATGAAATGGTTGATATGGAAGAGTCTGCCGAAAGTGGTTCGATGGTAGGAGACTTTTTTACGCGATCGCTAGAAACTTGCGAACTAGATCCGTCTTATCTCAATTCCTCAGTTCAAGAAGAACTCGCACAACAAGGCGTTATTACCTCTACAACCATCTCTCAAGAAAGTTTAACCATTCCCAGCTTATGGTGGAGACAAGATCAATTTGGAGATACAAAGCTCTTACAAAATTGGCTGGCATTTCCAGAAAAAAAGCGGATCGATCTGTTAGTCAATCGTCAGCTTTGGTCGCAAATGGATTATTTAGATCGCTATAGTTTTGTCAATCACTTCGGGACGACAGCACGATATTATGGTTACGAACTCCGCGTTTTTGATCGCCAGCCAAAATGCCTCGCCATTTATAATTGCAGTCTACAAGCAGCAACTTATGAATGTAAGGTCGATCTGCAACCCTCTCGCCGCGATGCGTTTAATATTTTTTAATTTCCTCTCCCTCTCTTGGCTCCCCTCCTTGGAGGGGCTGGGGGTGGGTTTGGGTTATAAGTTATAGATTGCTTGCACTGAGCTTTGCCGAAGTGTTGGTTGTTTTTTATGTGGCATTGCGAGTTGGAGAAGATGTTGATATTGACCTAAAACTGTTGCAGAAAGAGGTTCTAAAAACTCACTTTTTTCGAAGATTTCGCGATCGGGAAACAGAGGAGAATTGTTTTGTAAAGATTTGGGTAACTGCGATCGCTCTGCATTGACAAGCATGGGGGAAACAGCATCGGTAAATTGAGAGATTTTGCGGGCGGGTTCATCTTGCCAGCAAAAATCAATCCAGCGATCGCTTAAATTCATCTTGGTCTCGCTGGCTTGTGGTTTAACCCAAACATCGCACCATAAAGCAGTTCCCGATGGAGGAACGACAATTTCAATTTGGGGATAGCGCTCGATCGTGGGTAAAATATCCCCAGACCAACCGACGGCAACCCAAGTATCTTTTAGAACTAAGGGTTTTAAATAATACCTCGAACTATAAAACTTTATTTGCGCCAAGAACGCTTCTAATTCCGATCGCAAATCTTTAATTGCCCTTAAATCTCTCGTATTGTAGGAATAACCGAGCCTTTTGAGGACGATTCCGATAATTTCTCGCGGCTGCCAAATAATAGAGATGCGATCGCGCAATTCCTCTCGCCACAAGTCCCCCCAGTCTTGGGGAGTCCAATCCAAGTTTTTAAAAACCTCGCGATTATAGGCAATCATCGTCGTCCCCCAACGATAGGGCGCTCCCCAAACCGCTCCCTTTTCGTCTGTAAAGCCACTGTTATTGCGCGTGACGATACGGGAAAAAGCAGGGGGAAGATTCGACCAGCCCTCGAGGTTTGCGGAGGTTAACGGTTGAATGAGGCGATCGCGAATTGCTCCCGCTAACCAAGCATCCCCCAACGTCACCAAATCTGCCGTCGGAGGAATGGGATTCCCCGCGAAAGGCACCCAGTCGGGAAACCATCCGGCGTTTTTTTCCCCCTTAGCAATTTCCTGCCAGTCTTGCAGGGATTGCAACACCTCCGCGAATTGAGCAATGGGGGTGAATTTTGCGGGACTTCCGGAAAGGGTGCGAAATTCGCGAATTAATTGCTGGGGAAGCGAACCATTCAGAAGTTGAACCCGGAGAGATGCTCGGGCGCGATCTCCGCATCCTCCCAAAAGCTGTCCGAGGGCGATCGCCCCAGAACCCACTAAAAAAGAACGACGATTCACCATAATGTCAACAACGATAGGAAATTCTTATCAAATCTACAATCTTTTTGTAGCAGAGGTTTCAGCCCTTCTGCGATCGCCACATCCCCAGAAACGCTAGATTTGTTACAACAATTTGCCTCAACCCGTTTACAATACTTTACTAATTTGGATAAGTATATATAACTAGGATTACAAAACGATGTCCACTGGCTTCGATCTGGCAACCTTAACAAAACCCGCCACCTCTAATTCCCATTTAACCAAGGTCATGCAATCTTACAACACCAATCAACAGATAAAATACTTACATCTCGAAGCCGAAGTCGATGTTCTCTTGCAGCAATTGCAAGCGATGAAGCTCAAGCAAGATAGTAATACCAACCCAACAAGAGATAAATAAAAACAGGCGAAAAAGGTGGGGAAGACCCACCTCTTATTAGCGGATCGATCGCCCTTAGCGAATCGCTAAAATGGGTTCTTCAACGCGATCGCTTTGCTTCTGAGAAACTCCGGTGCGACAGTATATTTCTGCTGAATTATTGGGACTCTCGATGAGCTTCACCCGATCCAACTCAACTCCTAACTCTGCAAGGGGTTGCTGCAAAGTTTGAGCAATATACAAGGCGATATTTTCCGCCGTGGGGACGACATCAGCAAAGTAGGGGATATCCTTGTTGAGAAAAGTATGATCGAAAGGTTCGACAATGAGATCGTCAACAACTTTTTGAAAATCCACAAGATCCGCGATCATCCCCGTACGGCGATCGATTTCACCGATAATGCTCACTTCTAAATGGTAATTATGTCCGTGACCGTGAGGGCGAGCGCATTTGCCGTAAATGTCTAAATTATCCTCATAGCTGATGGTATCAAGAGCAAGCCGATGGGCGGCGCTAAAATGAGTGCTAATCGTGAGTGATGCTTCCATATCGTTTCCGTAATATTCAGCCCAAAGTTCAGGGTGTTCGATCGCTTGAATTTTGACAAGAGGGAGATGGGGGGAAAGCCTGTTCCAGATAACGCGAGCCAGATTTTCCGTTGTGGGTAAGGTTTGCTGGAATTCTTCCCAAACATCGTTTAGATAAGAAAAATCCAAATCTTGAGTCACATATTGTTTAATTGCTCCCTTCACATCGGATAGATTTTGCACCATCCCATATCGATCCAGTTCTCCTTCAAGAGAAACATAGAGAACATAATTATGACCGTGACCGGGAAAACGACTGCAAGCGCCGAATTTTTCCCTATTTTCCGCTTCCGTCAGTTCTGGCAACCAATAGCGATGGCTGGCAGAAAACTGCGCTCGGCGGTTGATAATACATTTCATGTTGGCGAGGAGTGCATCGCGTACTTTACTTTTCTTAATGATAGACTAAAAGCGCGATCGTGTCCGCAGGCAGAAAATACCCGATCGCACCCACTGCCATTCACCGAGTTTTTCGATCGCGATCGCAGCATCGTGAAGCGATCGGCGTTATACTCAAGGAGAAACTTAAGCGCTAATCATCAATCATTATTTATTAAAATATGGAAGCTATTTTTTATGTTGTAATCTCCTTAATTGTTGGCAGTGGGACGGTTCTTTTCACGTCCATGCGAATTGTTAATGAAGGAAATGAGGCCTTAGTAGAACGGCTGGGACGCTACAATACAAAACTCAGTCCGGGGATTAATTTTGTGCTCCCCTTTCTCGATACGATTGTTGTGGAAGAAACTAATCGAGAAAAAGTGTTAGGAATTGAGCCGCAAAATGCCATTAGTAAGGATAATGTTTCTCTCAAAATTGATGCTGTAATTTATTGGCAAATCCTCGATTTACAAAAAGCATTTTATGCAGTTGAAGATATTCAAGCCGCTATTGAAAATTTAGTCGTGACGACGTTGCGTTCTGAAATCGGCCGCTTGGATTTAGACGAAACCTATTCTTCACGGGAGAATATTAATCAAAAACTTTTGCGTCAGCTAGATGAAGCAACGGGAAATTGGGGGGTTAAAGTGACGCGAATTGAAGTGAAAGAAATTAAGCCTTCTAAAACGGTCATGGAATCTCTAGAAGTCGAACGTGCTGCAGAAAGCAAGAAGAAAGCGGCTATCCTAGAAACACAAGGCACGGTGCAATCGATTAAGATGCTATCAGAAGCCTTAGAAAAACAACCCAATGCTCAAGAAGTTCTCAGCTATCTCATTGCTCAACGTTATGTCGATGCGAATGAAAAATTAGGCAACAGTCCCAATTCTAAAATTCTCTTTATGGATCCGAAAGCCCTCAACGAAGCAACAAACGATCTGATGTCCGGTCGCGATCGCAAGATTCCCGAATCTCCTCAAACTAGCACCGAGGCAACTAGCACCCAGACGAATGGACAAATCTCCTCATCACCCGAAAGCGGAACGTCTACTTAAGTTATTTTAGTTATTAGCCATTAATTATCACTGACCCTTATGAACTCGCCCGTATTGTCTTCAACTTTTTTACTGACCCTTCTTTTAATGATAGGATTATTCTTTTTTATTCGTGCCTCGGTTAAGGAGCGAATTGAAGAGATACAACTCATAACTGAGGAAAATAAAGAATCGTTAGCGAATCAATTACAGGCGTATTTTGATAGTCGTGCTTATAAAGTGACCGAATCGGACAGCGATCGCTTAATTTTTGAAGGTTTTGTGCGTCCGAGTTGGTTTTTGGCTATTTTCTTATCGATTTTGGCTGCGATCGGTCTATTGTGTTTGGCGTTAGTTGTAACTTATTTGGTTCCCACGATCGGCTATTTTTCCATTGCTTTAGCCATCTTTTCCCCTTTAGCTGGTTATTTCTACTGGAAAGGTGCGGGACGCGTTGAAAAAGTATCGATTAAGATAGAGACAGAAGAAATGAATAAAAATCGGGTTCTCGTACAAGGCCATCGCGATGAACTCATCCAACTCAAACGCGCTTTTCCCTTTGCAACCCAATAATACATTCAATCAAGTCATTTCAATTCAAAAGTCAAAAAATCGTCAAAAATGCTTGGAGTAGGTGGAGACGCGATCGATGTCTCTACAACAACTCCAAGCATTCGTCATAAATTTAGATAGCTGTAGTTCGATCTAATCAACGACGCGGATAAATCCATGACTGACGGCTTCATAAATACGATTGACTTCATGCTGATGAGTGTCACCTAAAACACCGTCAAACAGTAAAGACATGAGAATATTTTGGTCTTCGCGGGTAATTTTACGGGAAGCAAGAATTTCTTCGATGACGCGTTGGATGGGATCTTGGGAGCGTAAGGGTTGAGTAGACATAAGACTTAAAAATGCGAACGATGTCCCGACACCCCTCTAAGATGATGGAATTTTGCGGAAAATACTGCGATCTCGCCACGAGATCGCTTGTGAATGCGATCGGAGAATGATGCGATCGCGATCGCAGTAAATGCAACAAATCATCACAATTCTTCGTCTCTGGGGTGCTGCTACCCCTAGAATGAGAGTCTGAAAAACGTTCCGGGAGGATATGTCTATGAGTTTGGGGACTATTGCTGCAATTGTTTACGGAATTCTTGCGATCGCGGGAGGGATTATGGGTTATTTGCAGGCCAAAAGTAAAATTTCTCTGATCTCCGGTTGTAGTAGCGGTGCCGTACTATTAATCGCGGGATTATCATCGCTACAGGGACAGAATTGGGGTTTAACCGTGGCGATCGCCGTGACAGCAATCCTCGTTTTAACCTTTGTCATTCGGCTGGCAAAAACTCGTAAAATGATGCCTGCCGGTTTGATGATCGGTTTGGGAGTTCCGGCATTAGCGTTAATGGTTCTAGTCGGTTAAAATTCCTTCAGGGTGCAACTTCCGCGCCCGATCATAGCTTTAATACCGACCGCCGATAACTAATAAGTGATAACTGAAATGGCCCGACCGAGAAAACGCTTTGCACAACATTGGTTGCGATCGGACGAAATCTTAGCGCAAATTATTGCCGCAGCAGAATTACAGCAAAGCGATCGCGTTTTGGAAATCGGACCCGGTACGGGAGTTCTCACCCGTCGTTTGTTGGAGGAAGTGCAAGCGCTGGTTTCTGTAGAAATCGACCGGGATTTATGCAAAAAATTAGTGAAAAATTTTGGCGATCGCGACAACTTTATTTTATTACAAGATGATATTTTAGAACTCGATCTCAACGCAACGCTCGCAGATTTTCCCAAGTTTCAGAATCCCCAGAAAGTTGTCGCCAATATTCCCTACAATATCACCGGGCCAATTCTCCAACGGCTTTTGGGAACGATCGCCAAACCCATGACACCTGCTTACAATTCTATTGTCTTACTCGTCCAAAAAGAAATTTGCGATCGTCTCTGCGCCCAACCTAATTCGAAAAGTTTTGGTGCTTTATCGGTACGAATCCAATATTTAGCACAATGCGAGTCAATTTGCGACGTTCCTGCAAAAGCATTTTATCCCCCTCCCAAGGTCAATTCAGCCGTTGTTCGCCTGCGTCCTTACGTGCGGGAAAAAAAGGTGCAAGATCCCCGTCATTTAGCCATGCTGGTTAAATTGGGATTTGCCAACAAGCGTAAAATGTTGCGCAATAATTTAAAAGGTCTCATCAAACCCGATCGCCTTTCTCCGCTCCTTGAAACCTTAAATCTCAATCCCCAGTGTAGAGCCGAAAATGTTAGCGTAGAACAATGGATTGAATTAAGCGATCGCTTGCTCAATATGCAATAAGGAATTCATCATGGTAGACCCCACGCGCTATTCCGAATGTGGCGACCCTATTTATGAATATACGCAAGAAAATCAGCAAAGAGAAGTTTTTCCTAGCAATGAGGAGACAAAAAGAAAACTAGAAGCGCATATTACAAAATATATTGGTACGATTAAAGAAGTTTTCCACGAGATTATTTCCGAATTCGTACATATTGATGTTTATATCGTTGCTCCCACGGAAGAGCGAAATTTTTATACTTTGGTAACATCGGGAATGAGCAATTGCCCGATGAATTGCCCCGAACCCTTACAAGAATTCCGCTATGCAGAAATATTAATCTGTTTGCCTCCTTCATGGCCGTTAAATCTCAATGAAGAGCAAACTCCCAACACTTATTTTCCCATTGAATGGCTGAAAATCTTAGCCCGTCTTCCCCATCAATACGAGAGTTGGTTGAGTTACGGACATACAATTCCTAATGGCGATCCGCCAGAACCTTTTGCCGATAACACTCAACTCTGTTGCTGTCTGTTATCCGAACCTCTTCTTTTTGAAGAAGAATTTTTAAAGCTCGAAATCAATAAGGAAAAAAACATCTATTTTTTGAGCTTAGTCCCTATCTATCAGGAAGAAATGGAGTTTAAATTAAGTCACGGTGCAGATGCTTTATTTGCTCGTCTCGATGAGTTTGACATTACAGAACTTTTAGACATTCACCGCCTCAATATAACAATGTAGTAGAGCGTTATCTTTGATTTTTTGTTGAACAATTAGTCCTATATATTCGGATTTTGTAAATATATCTTGCCGATCCTAATCGCAATCTCGGCAACATCCGGATAAACTCTCCTCGAAAAACCGTACTGAGTTCCTATAAAATAGGATACAGTCACGCCTTCGTGCGATCTTTTCCCCTATTCGAGCGCAGTTTAACAACCATCCATGAAAGAGACATTCAATATTTCCCCCTTAATTCGTATCGCTTTAATTTTTCTTTACCTGACATTAACAATCCCATTACCTTTTTTATCGGCCACGACAAATTCTCCCATTCCACCTCAAATTTTATGGATAGGGATTGCCTTGGGTTTATCGATACTGTATGGTGCATTGAGCGAACAAGTCGTACTCGATGATGATGCCATTCAAGTTAAATATCCGCTTTGGTTTCCCTCATTTTTTCGGAAAGGTTGGCAATTAAAATGGGAGGACATTCAAGAACTCAAACTGCGCACCACAGGACAAGGGGGATTAGTTTATTACTTTGTTACCGAGTCTCGCGATCGCGCCTATTTACTGCCCATGCGAGTTGCTGGATTTGCTCGTTTAACCCGATTGGTAGAGGAGAAAACCGGAATCGATACCCGCGATATTCGTCCCCTTTCACAACCTTGGATGTATTTAATTTTATTGATTGTCACCCTACTATTATTCTTGGTTGATGCTTGGACTATTTGGACGGCAACTCATTTAGGGTAATTTGCATGAACGATCGCGCAACTCCACTTTTACGTTTAAAACAGGTTAGTTTTACTTCTTCTCTCGGTTCGGAATATTTATTGAAAGATATTTCTTTTAATATCGATCGCGGCGATCGCGTGGCGTTAATTGGTGCTTCGGGTTCGGGAAAAACGACACTTTTAAAGCTCCTCAATCGCCTTGAAGACCCCACGTCGGGACAAATTTTCTGGCAAGATTCTCCTTTTCCTGATTTGCCCGTTCTCCAACTACGGCGAGATATTGCTTTAGTTTTACAAGAGCCAAAACTGTTAGGAATGCGAGTCAAAGATGCTCTTGCTTATCCTCTCCAATTACAACGAATCTCCCAAAAAGAAAGTCAAGAGCGGGTCGAAAAATGGTGTAAAAAAATGAGAATTCCTGAAGAATGGCGCGATCGCAATGAATTGCAACTCTCTTTAGGACAGCGCCAATTAGTGACGATCGCCCGCGCTTTAATTCTACAACCTAAAATCCTCTTACTCGACGAACCAACCTCAGCGCTAGATGTGGGAATTGCCGCTCATTTGTTAGAGGTTTTGACAGAAATTGCGCGGGATGAAAAAGTCACCATTATTATGGTCAATCATCAACTAGAATTCGTCCGAGAGTTTTGCGATCGCGTTCTCTATCTCCAACAAGGTTGTTTAATTTGCGATACCTCTGCCAAAGATCTCGACTGGGATAAATTACAGGCAGAATTACGCGATCGCAACAAACAAATTGCCGATGAATGGGATAATTAAACATGAACCGATGGAGCGATCGCAATCGAGTTATTCTGGGAGATATTCGCAAAGTCGCTCGGCAAATTCCGAATGACTGTATTCAAGCCATCATTACCAGTCCTCCCTATTTCGGTCACAGAAAATACTCGGGAGATGATTCAAATCGTGATGAAATTGGGAGAGAAGTAGATTTGGCTGAATACATTAAAAATCTTACTTTTTGTTTTGAACTGATTAAACCAAAATTAAAAGATACAGGATTGCTATGGCTCAATTTAGGGGATACCTATCGAAAAAAAGAACTCTTAGGAGTTCCTTGGCGCGTGGCTTTTGCATTAAAAGATAAGGGATGGAAACTTAGAAGTGATATCATTTGGAAGAAACCCAACGCGATGCCATCATCTGTTAAAGATAGACCGACAACCGATCATGAATACATTTTTATGTTCTCAAAAACATCTAGCTATTACTATGATGCAGATGCAATTAGAGAACCACATATCACCTTTAGTGCAGAATCAAAAATGAAGGGAGGACGCAAGCATCTCGGTAAAAGAGATGGTACGCCAGAACAAGGTAAAAACCAAGGTAATCAAAACCTACATAATGGTCGTTGGGATCAAGCCTTTCATCCTAGAGGTAGAAACAAAAGAACGGTTTGGGAAATTCCATTAGGCAAATTTAGAGAGGCGCATTTCGCAGTTTATCCAGAACAATTAGTCGAAACCTGTCTGCTAGCTTCTACACAAATGGGCGATCTCGTTTTTGACCCTTTTACAGGTTCGGGGACAACGGGTATTGTCGCGATTAAACATAACCGGAAATTTCTAGGTTGCGAATTAGTCGAAACCTATCAAAAAATGGCTCAAAAGAGAATTGATAGTGTAATTTATCAACCCTCGCTTTTTGGTTAAGAGTACAAAATTATATGGGATCGCGCAGAGCGATCGCCCTGTTCCTCAGCACCATTAACTTTTCCCCCAATTCGATAGGGACTTTAATAAAACTCAATATTTGGTTACAATTGGGAAAATTAACCCGAGCGATCGCTCAGCTTAACGTTTCCTTTATGCAGACCCAATCCACCAGCCAGAACGCTTTTCTCGAACCCCTCGTCCTCATTGCCCCCTTCTTTCTCTGGGGGACGGCAATGGTTGCAATGAAGGGAGTTATCCCCCACTCTACCCCTCTATTTATGGCAGGTTTTCGCCTCGTTCCTGCCGGAATTCTCATCCTCGCCGCCGCCGCGATCTTTCGACTGCCACAGCCGAAAACTTGGCAAGCCTGGCTGTGGATTGGCATTTTTGCCCTCTTGGATGGGTTGATGTTTCAGGGCTTTTTAGCAGCAGGATTGATGCGGATGGGAGCGGGCTTAGGGTCTACCCTCATTGACGCTCAACCCATTGCTATTGCGTTGCTGTCCAGTTGGTTATTTGGAGAAGCGATCGGCTGGTGGGGCTTTCTGGGATTGGCGATCGGGGTTATCGGCATTGGTTGCGTTGGCTTGCCCGACGCATGGATTATTAATGCTTTGACCCATTTTTCTTTTTCCGGTTTGGTCAGTGGCGGCAATTTATTCGAGAGTGGAGAAGGGTTGATGTTGTGTGCCTCTCTCTCGATGGCGTTGGGAACGATTAGCATTCGTTACGTCAGCCGCTATGCCGATCCCGTTGTCGCCACGGGCTGGCATATGATTTTAGGGGGGTTGCCCTTGTTTGCCATGTCTGCCCTGTGGGAGCAAAACCAATGGGTTAATATTGATGGGGGCGGCTGGTTGGCTTTGGGCTATTCCACAGTATTCGGCAGTGCGATCGCTTATGCCCTCTTTTTCCACATTGCTTCTCGAGGCAACCTCACTAGCTTCACTTCCCTGACATTCCTCACACCGATTTTTGCCCTCATTTTCAGCAATATTTTCCTCTCGGAAATCCTCAGTCCTCTCGAATGGACGGGGGTATCCTTAACATTAGTTAGCATTTACCTCATTAATCAGCGCGACCAGTTGAAAGAGTGGTGGCAGAATCTCCGCGATCGCAATCTCCTCCCTGCTTCCATCGCGAAAGATCCCCAACCCATTCCCGTGAAAGCGATCGACTCAAACGCGACCCGATAGAAAAATTTTCCCGATAATCAGAGTGAAGAGGGGATAGATTGTTATTACATCTCTATCCTCTTTTTGCGATCCTCGCGCTAAGATTGTCACAGCTAATATTGGGTGTTTTTTTGCTGCGAAGAAAGGAAATTTTAATTCCCTAATCCTTCATTTTCCCCTACTCATCCCCTTGACATAATGTTTGGCGATCGCATTTTCTCCTTCTTGGTTCTCTCCCTGATCGGTACTGGCGCGACTTTCGGCAGTGTCGACGCTTCGATGGCTGTCGCCGAATCCCCTCGAGAATTGAGAATTGCCCAATCCTTAAATCGTGGCGAGGAATTGGAGCAAAACTCCGACGCAGGACAACCCATAATACTTTCCCAAAATTCCCCGCAAGCCTCCCCCCAAGAATCTCCTGCAAATAGCGATTCAGATAGTAATTCGGAGAATAATTCCTTCGAACCGGGGGATGAAGGGGATGCCGTCGTTGAATTGCAAAATCGACTCAAACAACTCGGTCACTATGAAGGTGAGCCCACAGGGAAATACGACGAAAAAACCCAAGAAGCCGTCAAGAAATTTCAAACCAGCCAAGATTTAGAACCAACGGGAATTTTCGATCTGGCAGCCTTCGAAAAACTGCGAGACTTGCAAGGGATCCCCGCTCCCAAACGAAGGCAGCAACCCAGAAGACGGCCTTGGGGTTGGAAAAGAAAGCTCGTCTTTTTTGGAGGAGGAGGAGCCGTTTTGCTGGGAGGAACGGGGGTTGCTGCTTTTCTGTTATTGCGCTACATCAATCAGGGGAAAAACCCTGAAGAAGACCTACCAGAAACGGACATCGATCGCGAGGAAGAAGAAGAAGTTATACTCACAGAACTTTACCCCATTTCCCCAAGACTGCACAAAACCGAACCCGGCGATCGAGCCGATGAAGGGGACTTAGACGGCCTCGAAGCCAGCGAAATCCGCGAAACCGATGCGTTTCCGCCGCCTTTCCCGGCTCCCACCCCCAATGAATTTGCCAATTCCCAACGCGAACCCGCATCCCCGGCATTGACCGCCAATAGTCCCTTTGCCCCAGAAGTTCAGGGCGATCGCACCAGTCTCGCCCCCAGTTTTGCAACCGATATTCCTGCAACCAGTCCCCATTTTATTCCCAGTCCACTGGATCCCATCGAAGAATTGATTCGCCAGTTGCACTCTCCCGATCCCGACAAGCGCAAAAAAACGATTTGGGAATTGGCTCGCGAAGCGGACTCTCGGGCGGTGCAACCGTTGGTCAGCTTGCTTTTAGAGTCGGATTCCCAACAGCAATCCCTCATTTTAGAAGCATTGTCTCAAATCGGGACTCGCACCCTCAAACCCATGAACCGCGCTTTGGCGCTCTCATTGCAGGACGATAACGCGCAAGTGCGAAAAAATGCCATTCGCGACTTAACCCGGGTTTACGAGTTGATTGCTCAATTGAGCCAATTGATTTACTATGCCACCGATGACCCGGATCCCGAAGTGCAGGAAACAGCAAAATGGGCTTTGGGTCAACTCAGCCACATTCGCATGCTGCCAAGCGATCGCAACCATGAATGACACTAAAAAGTTACAATTACTATTCGTCTCTACGCCAGTCGGTGCATTGGGTTCTGGATTGGGAGGCGGTGTAGAACTCACTTTAAAGAATTTTGCCGAAGAATTGCAACGGCGGGGACACGAAATCAAAATTGTCGCTCCTGTGGGTTCGATGACTGGAGACATTCCCTTGAAAGAAATTGAAGGCTCTTTCCAAACCGTCGCCCAAAGTCAAGATCGAGACAGTCCCATCCTACTCCCCGAAAATTCCGTCTTAGAAAAAATGTGGGACTATGCCCGCACGGTGCAAGATCGGTTCGATTTAATTGTTAATTTTGCCTACGATTGGCTGCCGTTTTATTTAACTCCCTTTTTTGCCTCTCCCATTGCCCATTTTGTCAGCATGGGGTCTTTAACGAAAATCATGGATCGGGCGATCGCGGAAACGTGGAGTGTTTTTCCCGAAACCTTGGCGTTTTATACCCGCACGCAAGCGGAAACTTTCCCCGATATTGCCGAGCCGCGCTGCTTAGGGAGCGCGATCGCCCTGCAACAGTATCAATTTTGCCCGCAGCCAGAGAATATTTTGGCTTGGGTGGCTCGCATTTCCCCGGAAAAAGCCCTCGAAGACGCAGTGATGGCGTCGCAAAAAACGGGCATTCCCCTCCATATTTTTGGCAAGATCGATCGCCCTGACTATTGGCAGGAAATTCAAGACAAGCACCCCGATGCCCCCATCGAATATAAGGGATTTTTTCCCACCGCAGAACTCCAAGCACAATTGGGAAAATGTCGCGCCCTATTAATGACTCCCCGTTGGCTTGAGGCGTTTGGCAATGTGGCGATTGAGAGCCTGGCGTGCGGCGTTCCCATTATCGCCTACGATCGCGGCGGACCCACAGAAATCGTACGGGATGGGAAAACGGGGTTTTTAGTGAAACCCGACAGCGTAGAGGGGCTAATTGCCGCGATCGAGCGCTTGGATGAGTGCGATCGCCATGCCTGTCGCCAACAAGCCGAGGCAGAATATTCCCTAACAGCTTTGGGCGATCGGGTAGAAGCATGGTTTTACGAGATTGTCGAAGCGAGACAAGCGGCTTAAAGAGCGTGATTCGGATTAATGGGACAATTTATTGAGATTCCGGCATTTCCAATGGATGCGACCATTTCCACAAACATCCCGAAACAAAATTTGTAATGACATGAGCCACAATGGGAACGAATAAATTGCCCGTAGCGATCGCGCTAAAGCCTAAAATCCCTCCCACAATGGTTGCCCAAATCATATAAGGCCATTGCTGCGTTCCACTTAAGTGCAAGACCCCAAACAAAAGACTCGATAAAATCACCGCCGTAACATTCAACCCCAAAGCCGGAAGCATCACCCCGCGAAACAAAAGTTCTTCACTCAATCCCGGCAACAGTCCCAACCAAATCAAATCCGACCAAATCAAGGGCTTGACAACCAATTCCAAATAATAATCGGCACTGCGGCGATAAGCCCCCCAAAAACGATGCACGATCGCACTGGCTAAGACGATAGTGGCTGCCAATCCCAATCCCCAGAAAACAGCGCCGAGGGTAAAATCGAGGGAGAGCAATCGTATCGTACCTAAAGATTGCCAAACCTTGGCTACAATTAAGAGAGTTGTGGCAGTCACAGCCATCGCGACGAGAACTTGCGTGCGAGTAAGCGATTCAAATTCGGGAGGTTCGGGTTGATTCACGGATTTTATAGCGGGTGAGGTCTGGAAAAAAGCTAGGACAGAGAGGATATATTTGCGATCTCGGGGCGTAAAATATGGGGATCGATTCCCGCCCGATAAGCCATCAATACGCCCAATGCTTCCAAATAAGAGCGAACGCGGAGGGCTTCAATTCCCAAAGGTTCTGGGGGAACGCGCATCGCGGTGTGGTTCTCCTCTACCGCGATCGCCCGCGCCCGACCTAAACTGAGCATAGCACCTCCCCCGCAAGCATTCGCAGGAATGACCGCAACATCCACCTCATCTCCCCAAATTTGTGTAGATTCGCGTTTGTGAAGTTCTGTAACAAATTGGGGCGCGCGGGACAATCCCACCAAAACGCAGGGCAAAAAAGTATAGCCCAATTCTTCTGCTGCTGCTCGCGGCGAAACCCTCCCATCCCCAAGCAAGGGAGACAAAGCCGGAGCGTGGGCGCAGGGAATCTGAAAATGTCTGACAATTAGGTGAGAAATAACGGCTTCCGCTCCGGCAAGGGCATCCACTCCCGAACCTTGGCGGTAGTTTTCCAAACTCTCCTTATCGGTTTCTTCGGGGAAGCGCGCAACAACCGCGATCGCCTCTGCTCCCGCTTGGTGAATGAGTTTCTCAGCCGCTCTCAATAGACTATCGGGGTTTTGCAAGGTTCCCCAACTGGCACCAGAGGGCGCGAGACGCAGTTCCACCCCGAGGGGAGCATCGGTCAGGATATAATCGGTCAAATTCAGTCCTAACGTGGCTCTAGCTGCATCTGCGGCTTGCAGGTGACGCAATCTCAACTCTGGCTCAATGGCACAATCCAAGAGCAAACCAATACGATTTTGCCGGACGGGTTGCAACCCCCATTCAGAAGCGGCAAAACGATCCAGACCATAGCCTTCGACATACAGGGCATTGGGAAGATTCCAATACATTTGCGCGCCGTTGAGAACGTTGGGATGGGTAATGAGGCGATCGCACGCCCCGGCAAAGGCTTTGGCAACGGGCAGGGCATCCCCGGCATAGCCGCCAATGGATGCGCCGATACCCGTCGGTACGATTAAAACTACAGTAAGCGGGCGAAGCACGATTTTGTTATTGGTTATTGGTTATTTTTCCCCCTCTTGGGAGGGGGTTAGGGGGTGGGTTGTTATTGGTTATTGGTTACTTGCACTGAACTTTATTGAACTTTTAACGAAAACCGAGTCTCTTGGTAGAAACTCGGTTACTTGCATTCAATGAAATGGATGAAGATTAGCGATCGCCTTCATTCACCCCCGGAGAGGAGCGATAAAGCGCATCGAGCTTTTCTCGTGCTTCTTCAACATCAACCGAGCGCATGACCAAGAGAGGTTCGCTCACGGGTTGACCTTTACTATCTAACAATTCGGGGTGGGAGATTGTTGCTCTAGGAGAAGTGGCTTGAGGCATGGATTGATTCTGCCCTTGACTTTGTACTTCTCGATTGCGAGGGGGACGATTGGATTCTTGACCTAATGTAATGAGGTTGCGAACGAGGTTCACGATCGCTAAAATTGCGATCGCTGTAAAAGCGAGAATGTAAAGGAGATGTAACATTAGATTCCTCTCATCATGATTTTTTAAATAGAGCGTGTTAAAAAAAACGGTCTTAAGAGCAATAAGCAAAAAGTAATCGGAAATGAGGTTAAATCCCTCGATTGATTCGTTTAATTAACTCATCTATCTTTCTTGCTCTCTTTGCTGTCTTCTTTTTGCCGATACTTGCCAGCATTCCACAACTAGGCGATGCCAAGGGATGAGCGTGGCGGGGTCGATCCCCGCTTTACCTTCGGTTGCTTGGAAGAGCAGCCGAGCGGTGCGCACTTCCTTTTCTGCTGTTTGGACTCTTTCGAGGAGAGCTAAGCGATCGCTCTCACTCAGCCAATCTAGGGATTCCGATTTTAGAAGGGAGCGCGATCGTGAAAACCAATAAAGGAAATCCTCTAATAGGGGTTCGAGTACGGCTTTCAGAATTTCGCCTTCCGGTGGGGGAGGAACTGACATTTTCGGGATATTACCAGTTTACTATTGGTTTGTTAAGAAATCCTGTTTTTTCTTAACTTATTGTAACAGATTATGAAGTTTTCTCAGGCGATCGGGGAAACCCACCCCCTAACCCCCTCCCAAGAGGAGGAAAGCCAATAACCAATAACTAATAACCAATAACCAATAACTAAATTCGCTTTTTCCTCATCCATTGCCCATCCCGGGTTCTCTCGTGCGATCGCCCCAAAACGTCGAAATCGGAAAAGAAATCTTGGACGAATTGCACCAAAATATTGGTAGGAGGTAACATCAACTCTTTCCTAGAAGAGGCCTTCCGCCCCATGCTGTCAAGTCCGCTCGAATTCGCGGCAAAGCGCTGGCCGAACTCGATGTTGTGATAGATATCGACGATTTTATTGCGAGAATTGGTAATTACCGTGTACGTGGGGGACTTGAGAAAGGCTTTGGCTTCATCGGGCAATACGCTCATTTTGTCCTTTTCGATCGCCTGAAGTGCCGCGATCGCCTCAGAAAGTTCGATACTCAATTGTCGTAAATGTTGATGCTGGGTTGTTTTAAATACGCCATTCTTTTGCATCTGGATCGTCCGCAACAACACTTTTAAATTGCGTTCTACGGCTTGACAATCTTGAAACGGCAGATTTGCACAATAAGCAATAACAAATAAGTCATCATTTTTTTCAGCATTAAAAGTCAGATAAGTGCGACGAGAACTGACTTTGATACTGGGCGGTCGATTCAATTTGGGGTATGCCAAAGAAATTTGATGGTAAATCGTTGCCAGCGCTAAATTAGCATAAAGATTAAAAGCCGCATCAATGGTCATCTGAACGGTTGGCGGCGTTTTATTAAAAAATTGTTGCGCTTGCTCAGTATCAAAGCGATGAACTTGACTTTCATCCCCATCCGGACTTAGATCGATCCAATCGCAGGAAATGCCTCCCGTTTTTAAGCCGAAATGAGAAACGTTGTAGAGTTTGCTGCCCGTCAGAATCGCTCCGGTTAAATCGGATCCGATCCATTCTGCTTGAATTAAGCGCGTGCGGCTCAAATCGGCATGAACGAGACTAGCATTGACTAAATTGGCATGAGAGAGATCGGCCCCAGTTAAATTTGCACCGCTCAACTTAGCCTCGCTCAGATCGCACCAGCGCAAATCCGCTCCACTCAAATCCGTCCAGCGCAAATTAGCACCCCGCAGATCTGCACCGCTCAAGTTCGCTCTTGTTAGCGTCGCTTGGGAGAGGTCGGCTTCTCGTAAATTAGAACCTCGCAGGTCTGCTCGTGTTAGATCGACACCACTTAATGTTGTTTGTTCGAGGATACTCTCTGTGAGAAAAGCTCCGCGCAAATTAGCATCGCTAAAGTTACAGTAACTCAAAGTTGTTTCCCGGAGATTGGCTTCTCGCAGATCCGTTCCTTCCAAATTCGAGCCGCTCAAATTAGAACCGCTTAAATCTGCGCGAATGAGTTCGGCCCGAATTGCTAGCGCTTCCATGAGTTGAGCGTTTCGCAAATCCGCGCGAATGAGATTGGCAACATTGAGACTGGCATGATTGAGAATGGATTTAGAGAGATTTGCCCCGCTCAATCGAGCAACATTGAGTTTTGCCCCAGTCAAATTAACTTCGCTTAAATTTGCCCCGCTCAAATTCACAACATTAAGCCTTGCACCCCTCAGATCGGCTCCACTGAGATTAATATTTCTCAGATTCGCTTCATTGAGGTTAATATTGCCAAAGTTTCTTGTTCCCGATACATATAGGCGACGAAGTTCTGTAACATTCATGAAAAGAGGGAAAAGTAGATGGGAGCGATCGCAAAATCAAAAAAGCAAACCAATTTCTGGTATGTTCGGGATGAATTCATCAGTGGAAGGCAATAGGCATGACGACCATCGGGATTGTTGGCTTGGGATTGATTGGCGGTTCTTTGGCATTGGATCTGCGATCGCAAGGATACAGAGTTCTCGGGGTATCCCGCAAGCCACAGACGTGCCAAACGGCTCTTGCCAAACAGATCGCCGATGAAGCCAGTCCCGATTTAGCCCTCTTGGGAAAAGCTGACGTTATTTTTATTTGTACGCCAATTCGAGCGATCGCGCCAACCGTTCGCGCCCTCATTCCTCATCTCTCATCAACGGCGATCGTCACGGATGTTGGTTCCGTAAAAGTGCCGATTGTCGAGTCAATTTCCCTCCTCTGGGAAAATTTTATCGGCGGGCATCCCATGGCAGGGACGGAAGCGCAAGGAATTCATGCCGCACAACGAAATTTATTTGTGGATGCGCCCTATGTTTTAACCCCCGTCGAGAATACCCCTAGGAGGGCGATCTCGCAACTGGAAGAGCTTGCCTTGGCGATCGGGTCAAAATTATATTCTTGCTCCCCCCAGCAGCACGATCGCGCCGTAGCGTGGATTTCTCATTTGCCCCTACTCGTCAGTGCAGGATTGATCGATGCTTGTTTGGGAGAGGAAGATGGGGCGGTGTTGAAATTAGCGCAATGTTTTGCCAGTTCTGGATTCCGAGATACCAGCCGCGTGGGTGGAGGTAACCCGGAGTTAGGATTGGAAATCGCCCGAGCTAATCGAGAGGAAATTTTGCGATCGCTCTCCTCTTACTCTCAGCATTTGCAGGCATTAATAAGAACAATTGAAACAGAAAATTGGCAACAACTAGAAACCATTCTCCAGCAAACCGAATCCGGACGTAAAACCTTTGGAAATTGGTGAGTGACGGGCGATCGCTGCAAAATCCTCTGAAGAGGGGAGGATAATTCCCCAACAATTGCAAGAGATCGTCAGGGAATTGGCTTGCTACAAATCCATCGCAATTACAGTTTGGCACCGCATTCGGGACAGAATTTATTAGTCGTGGGATTTTTAGCCCCGCAACTGCTGCAATAAATCAAGCCGATCGCCGCATCCAACCGATCTTTTGTGGGTAGCCCCAACATCTGAGAATTGTTTTTTCCGGGGGCGATCATGGGATAGCAATTTTCGTCTTTAGTAACGCGGACATCCACAAGCACCGGGCCGTCGTGAGCGAGCATAGCCGCGATCGCCTCTTTCAACTCCGAGCGCTCTCGTACAAAAATGCCTTTCACCCCAAAGGCCTCAGCCAGCTTTACGAAATCCGGCATTCCCGCCTCCATATTGGAAGAAGAATAACGCTCTCCAAAGAAGGTTTGCTGCCATTGGCGTACCATTCCCTGCCAGCCATTGTTAATAATGACAGTCTTCGCCGCAATATTGTATTGGGCGAGGGTGGCTAATTCTTGCAGATTCATCTGAAAACTGGCATCGCCGCTAATGCAAATCACCTCTTCTTCCGGCAAAGCCACCTTCACGCCCATCGCGGCCGGCATTCCGTAGCCCATCGTTCCCAATCCCGCACTGGAAATCCAGCGCCGGGGACCGTAATTGATGAACTGTGCTGCCCACATTTGATGCTGTCCTACATCGGTCGTGTAATAGGCATGGGGTGCCTGCTGTCCGATCTCCACAATCACCTCTTGGGGGGAGAGACTCTCGGCATGGTGGGGCACGACGAGGGGATATTCCTTGCGCCAATGGGCGATTCTGTCCAACCACGTTTGCGTTCTCTCGGTATTTTCCTCGAGTTCCAATTCGGCAATGCGATCGAGGATTTGGGTTAACACGACCTTCACATCTCCCACGATGGGCACTTGGGGCGGGCGATTTTTGCCCACTTCTGCCGGATCGATGTCAATATGAATAACTTTCGCTTTTGAGGCAAATTCATCGAGTTTCCCTGTAACGCGATCGTCAAATCTCGACCCGATCGCGATTAACAAATCGCACTCGCTCACGGCAAAATTGGCATAGGCAGTACCGTGCATGCCCAACATCCCCACGGAAAGCGGATGATTTTCGTCAAACGCCCCCAATCCCATCAAAGTCGTCGTCACGGGAATGGAAAAATGTTCGGCGATCTGGGTTAACTGTCGATGCGCCCCCGCCGCGATCGCGCCGCCTCCCACGTACATGAGGGGACGTTCCGACTTCTGTATTAACTTCAAGGCTGCATTAATCTGTCTGGGGTTGCCCTTAACTGTAGGGCGAAAGCCTTGCAATTTTACGATTCCTGGTTCTACAGGAACGTAATCAAACTCCTCTAACCCCACATCTTTCGGTACATCGATCAATACCGGACCCGGACGACCGGAACTGGCAATATGAAAGGCTTCTGCGACCGTCCTTGCCATATCTTCCGGACGACGCACCACATAAGAATTCTTCACGATCGGCAGGGTGATGCCCCAAATATCGGTTTCTTGAAACGCATCAGAACCGATCGCCCCCCGGGCCACTTGTCCAGTTACGGCGACTAACGGAATGGAATCGAGATGGGCCGTTGCAATACCCGTGACTAAATTGGTCGCCCCCGGGCCTGAGGTTGCAAAACATACGCCCACTTGTCCCGTGGCGCGAGCATAGCCATCCGCCGCATGGGAAGCACCCTGTTCGTGACGGACGAGAAAGTGTTGCAGGTCGCCCCGGGCTTCAGCACGATACAGTTCATCGTAGATCGGCAAAATTGCCCCGCCTGGATAACCAAAAATATGCTTGACTCCATGACGGACGAGGCTATCGATCAAGGCATAAGCTCCCGTGCGACGCATGGGAGTCGGGTTTGTTTGAGAGATTGGAGATATGCTTGAAGAAACCACTATTGTTTATAACTTACTAGACTTCTTTTGCTAAATTTTTCGAGCCAGTCGAAAAAAGCTATTCTCTAACGTTACATTTTCTAGAAAAAAATATAAACACATACTTTATGATAAATTTTTGTAAAAGTCAAGATTTCACGACTGACTCTACTATCCTGCCGATCGCGCCCCCGATCCGATGGAGAACGGCCAATCGAATCGCCAATCGCTGATAAGATGAGAATGAAAAAACAAAACTTTAAGAATCTCTTTTTCTTTTGTTTGAGAGCCTTGCTGAGGAGGATTTGATGAAAAATGTATTTCGCGGTCTCGCGATCGCTCTATTTGCCCTAACCTGTTGGATCTTCGGAGGACAACAAGCCTCCCTTGCCCTTTCTTTTCCTCAATTGACGGAAATGAATACTCCTGTATTGGCACAGCTTCGCAATGAAGCAGACTCGATGCTGAAAACGGAGTTCGCCGAAAAAATCGATCTGAACAATACTAATGTTCGAGGATTCCGGGAGTTGCCCGGATTCTACCCCACTTTAGCGACCAAAATCGTCGGAAATGCGCCTTATGAAGCCGTTGAGGACGTACTCGGCATTCCGGGCTTGTCTGAAAGTCAAAAGGAACGCCTGCAAGCTAATTTGGAGAAATTTACCGTTGTTCAAAGTGCTAATGTCTTTATCGAAGGAGATGCTCGCCTCAACAATGGAATTTACGATTAAATTATGCTCTGTTCTGTAGCGATCGGGCGACAAAAGTATCTTTATTTTCAATCCACTCTCATCCAGAAGGGTGGTTTTTTTATGTAGTTTTTTATGCTATTGCGCGATCGGTCGAGAAATAGGTTTGGACTATCCCGCACCTCGACTTCCTGCACTGCTCCAAAAATTGGAAAACCGACATCGTTTTCTTAAAGCGCTTCAAAAAAGCAACCCAGAGAATCTCGGGTGTAGCGCGTCCCCGTACCTCTCGATTCTTTCGGCTTACCATTTTGTGGCGGCTGATATTCCTCTTTATTAAAATTCGCTGATTGTCCTTGTATCTCTGCGGGTACAATCTCTGCGGGTAAAGCCTTCTCGTTAGAAGCAGAGCCTTCTCCAGAATTTAGGGCGAGATGGGGAATATCTAAACGGATAGATTGGTTTGGGGCAGTTTGGTTTGGGGCAGTGGTTTGGGCAAAGCTCTCACAAGCTCCAAACAGCAACAGTTGCAAGCTGATTCCAATGGCCAACCCAATTTCTACTGTATTCGCGCGATGTAGCGTGGTCTTCATAACCCTAACAAGATATCGGTCTTGTTCTTGACTCGTTACTATAAGTATATTCACGGCTGCGTAAAATAGCATCCCTCTTTTTCATAATTTTTGTTTGTATTTTTTTTTCTCCACGGAAAAATTTGATATTTTTACAAAATTACAATATTCGTTGAGATTTTACAATTACACTTAAATGGAATTACGGAGCTATCTTCAAGGCACTGAGAGCCAAAAACAGGTAAAAATGTCTATTTTTCGCTATGTACCCGAGTCTTGAAAGAATTTCCGTAAAATTGCTTAGTCAGATTCTGGCGGTTCTACTGAGGAAAATTCGGACTGACTGCTATTTTTGACTCGATACATGGCTTTATCGGCAAGGGAAATGAGCGCTTCCTCCGTACTGCCATCTTGAGGATAAACGCTACTCCCAATGCTAACGGTAATCATAACGCGATTCTCATTTAATATAAAAGGAGTAGAGAGCGTTTTCTCAATCTTATGGGCCACAATATTCACATCTCGAGGCTGCTTGATTCCGGGTAATATGACGGTAAATTCATCTCCCCCCAAGCGAGCGACGAGATCGCTATCCCGCAAGCAATTTTTAACCCGTTCGGCAACGGTTTGTAGAAGCAAATCTCCCCCTTGGTGTCCGATACTGTCGTTCACTTGTTTGAAACCGTCGAGATCCAAATAGAGTAAGCCAACGAGACGTTTGTTTTCCTTCGCCCATTCTAAAAACGTTTGCAAACTTTCGTAGAAGCCTTTGCGGTTGGCCAAACCCGTCAGGGAATCCGTGTAGGCCAAGTGATGCAGGCGTTTGTGAGTGCGTTTGAGTTCAGCATTAGAGCGACTGAGTTCTTCAGTGGTTTGCCTGAGTGCTTCTTCGATTTTTTTGCGTTCGGTAATGTCGCGAATCACGCCAATGAGAAAGATATTGCCGGCAGCATCTTGATGTAGCGATCGCTTGGTTGCCGTCAAATAGGTTCTACCTTGGCGATCGGTTAATTTTTCTTCATTTTCTCGCGGGGTTTGATAGCGAAAAACCCACTCGTCTTGCTTGCGAAACACATTCGCTTCGGTGGGGGAAAAAATATCGGCATCGGTTTTATAGAGCAATTCTTCCAAAGAATAGCCGCTAAAATCGCAAAATGATTGATTGAGAACGATCCAACGGCGATCGCGATCTTTGACAAAAATCGGATCGGGAATATTGTCAATGGTGGATTTTAGGAATTCCGTCGAGCGTTTGAGTTCTTCTTCTCGATAGGCCAAATAGCCGCTTAAAACGCTGGCAGATCCGATCCAGCCGAGTACAGGCGGAACGATGGGAAGCCACCAGCCCCATAAAAAAAACCAATAAATTCCCCCGAACAAGCCGATCGCGCCTACCGATAACACCGCGAAAGAATGTAAGGGCGATCGCAGTTTTAAAACGATCGCCCCTCCCAAACCCGACCAGAAAAAAATCCACAACCACTCTACGGCATCCGGCCAGACTTTCATCACCGGGCGATCGTTCAGAGCCGCCTCGATAATATAGCTGATAAAATTAGCATGCAACTCGACCCCGTAAATCGGGTCAATGGAACCGAAAGGATCGGTACTATAAGGAATATAAACAAAATCCCCCAAACTTTCTGCTGTCGAGCCGATGGCGACAACGCGATCGCGAATGAGAGCGGGGGAAACCTCCCCGGCAAGCACTTCCCGTAGGGAGACTTTTGCAAACGCATCGGGACGGCGAAAGTTAACCAAAACTTGATAGCCTTGATTATCGACGCGAATGTAAGCCCCATCATTGGGTTGCAAGATGGGGAACGGACTTTTCCCCAATTGCAGGTATTCCGGCGCGATTTTCGAGGGTCGGGGTTTAATCCCTTCTTGGCGCAAATAAAGTAGAGCCAAACGCAAGGCAAAACTCGTGTGAAGTTGCTTGTCTTCCCCATGAGCGTAAAACAGGCTGCGGCGAACTCTTCCATCTGCATCGGTGACGACATTATTAAAACCGATGGACTCCCGGGGAAGCCGTGGGGGGGGAGAAATTCCGCTTCCCGTATCTGGCAATTTTTCGATGCCGACAAAATTGGGCATTGCCGCCATCATGTTTTGCAAGCGATCGTGACCGGGTTCGACGGGCAGATCGCGATAGATATCCAAGCCAATGGCGCGGGGTTGGGCTGCGTTTAATTTCTCGATCAGGTCGGCTAAAATGTCATCGGGTATCGGCCAAGTTCCAATGTTTTGAATGTCCTCTTCGTCGATCGTCACGATTAAAACCCGTTCTTCTGGAGACTCAGCCGGTCGCAAGCGAAATAATTGATCGAAAGCTGCCCATTCCCAAGTTTGCAGGATGCCGCTCGATCGCAAGAGAATAATTCCTCCCGCCACGCTAAAGGAAATCAAAAAAAAGGCTTGCTTGTGCTTCCACCAAGACCAGACCGACCTCAACCGAGAACGTAAATTAGACATAGACGGGGGGGCGAATGCGCGAAGAAAGTGCCAAGGAAGGTTAGGAAAAAGGAATGTTTCCCTCTTTCCGTTTTACTGTCTTCCTCGGCGAACTTGCCAATAGAAATATAGCGATCGCTCAAGAAAATCTCTTATCTGGTTGGAAGAGCATATTGAAATTCCGTCGAGCCTGCATAGTCGGATAACTCAGCCAATTCTTCTAGGGGAATGCGCCCGGGTTGCAATTGACCATCAATCTCCCAACTGGGATAAGAACGCACTCCAGCAGCTTGACAGGCTTGTGGTTGGGCGTTTTCTCCGTCTGCTTCGCATTCAATGTATTCGACTTCGGAAAAGGCTTCTTTGCCAAAGAGGGCTTTTTGCTCGTAACAATGGGGACACCAATAAGCCCCATACATTTTAATGTCATTTTCACTTAAATGCTTAGCAAGATCGATTTCGGCGGCTCCGGATTTTGTCGGAATGGCCCAGCCTTTCCCTCGGATCATTTGGTCTTGTCGGGCGGGAGGAACGAGGATTTTGCCGCTCGCCACGGCGGGATCGTTGAGGGGAGAATAAATCCCCAACGTGCCCATAAAGGTAATAAAAGCAACAATAACGCTGGTGAAAACAATTTGGCCGCTATCCTCCCACTCGCGTCCGAAAACTGTCAGTAAAAATAGGCTGAGGGAAAATAAAGCAGAGCCGATGCAGTAGTAACAAACGGCTTGAATTTTGCCGAAGAGGACGTACATTAAATAACCGCTAAAGACCATCATGGCGGTAGAGCCGATCAGCAAAAATAGACTCGTCCAATGGTCTAATTTATTGCGAAGATCGCGGTTATTTTCAGGATTGATAAGGTAGGGAGAAAGGGCAAAGACTATCATCGCCAGATAAGCCAACAGGCCGAACAAAGATAGGGGCAGCCCGAAAACCGTGGCATAGGGACTGGAGAGAACATCCGTGCAACTTCCTTCTGTTGCGCTGGCATTAACCGCACAGCCGACCTCTCCTCCCGTCAGTTTGGTAATGGTGAGATAAGCTGTCAGTGCTGCGCCCATGCTGGCGATCGCGCCGATAATAAATCGCGAGTAGCGATGAATCCAAGGAATAGAACGTTTTCTGCGCATTTTTATTAGTTATTGGTTATTGGTTATTGGTTATTGGTTGCTTACTCTTGACTCGTTACCCTTTCCTCTACTTATTTTAATCCGGGGATAATATACTTGAAGTCTTGCGTCCCTTCATAGTTGGATAACCGCGCCAGTTTTTCTAAAGTTTGAATGCCTTCGTGGAGTTTGCCGTCAATTTCCCACGTCGGAAAAGAGTGGATTTCTCGAGCTTGACAGGAAGCAGTTTGGGAATTTTTGCCCTTGCGATCGCATTCCACGTAGTCGATTTCGGCAAAGGCTTGTTTGCCCAACAAAAGTTTTTGCTCGCCGCAGTGGGGACACCAGTAAGCACCGTACATTTTGGCTCCAGTTGCTCCGAGATGCTTGGCAAGGGCAATTTCCGAGGGGGTCGATGTCGTGGCGATCTCCCAACCGATGCCGGGTTTGGGGGCAGATTTGAGGGCAGGGATGGGAATGCGTCCGTCAACAAGAGCAGGAGGGGTTTCGTTGGCATAAACGCCCAATGTGCCGACTACCGTGACGATCGCGACGATGAGTCCGGTAAACACCACTTGCCCCCAATCTTCCCAAAGACGACCGAAGAGAGTTAATAAGAACAAACTGACGGAAAACGTCGCTGAGGTCAGGCAGTAGGGACAAAAAACATGAAGTTCGAACGCCAGAATATAGACCAGATAACTGCTTGCGGCAGTCATTGCCGTTGCTCCGATTAACAAGAGATTCCACGTCCAATTGTCGAGGCGATCGCGTTGAGATTTATCTTCTAAGGAGAAAATAATAGGCACAAATGCCAACAGTGCCATCATCGCGTAAGCGGCGACCCCATAGAGGGTGAGAGGCAACCCAAAAACCGTTGCATAAGAACTGGAGAGGGCGATATTGCAGCCATCTCCCCCCGCCAAGCAAAAGGCGGAGTTTCCCGTGAGTTTAATCAGGGTGAGATAAATAGTAAGAAGTAGCCCCAATAAAGCGATCGCGCCGATAAGCCAGCGCGATTTTTGGTAAATCCAAGGAAGAGAATGATTACGATTCATGAATTTAACTCGAAGGTTACGATCTACTCTACACTCAACCTAAAATTAGGAGCAGAGAGAGGAAGCCCTTTGTCTGCGCTCCTCTATCATACCCCCTCGCTTTAGCCAATCGAGCAATTGGCGTTCGCATTCCTAATTTGATTTCTACGGGTTTGATGAAATGGCTTGAATTAGACGTTGTAAATCTTGGGAATTAGCCAATAGCTTACTAATTGAAATTTCTCGATTCCGACCTTCATCATTGATTAATTCGAGTTTTAAAGAAGACATTCCATTATCTTTGATTGAGATTTGCTTTAGAGATTGAAACCAATAGCTCCGGTCTCTCAAATTAAATGCACTATGAACGATTAATCGATCTTCATCGATGGATAGATAGGGAGTAGATAGCATCGAGATTCCATAACCGAGGAAAAAAATAGTCAGAAACAAACGAAAAAGCAGCATTGGGAAGATGCTAATGAGTACGATCGCGCCAGAACATATCCCCAAAAAAATCATAAACCAAGCATAACCTTTGCTATAATAAACTTTCATGTTTTTGTTCGCTTTTATGACGGGCTTTGCCGTGAATTCTACATTTTAATCGGGGGATTGAGGGTCATTGCCTCTCTTGTCGTAATGGTGTCTCGGGCGGCTTCAACGAAAGACTGAACGCGAATGGGATCGATGGGTTCTTCGATGCGTCCGTTGCGCTTCAGGGAACTGGCTACAATTACACCATCAACTGTCTTCATTAATGTACCGATATTATCCCAATCCGCACCGCTCCCGATAAATATAGGCGTTCCTCCGGCCGCACCGGCCGCCAGTTCTAAATCCTCTAAACTGGGCGGGCTGCCGGTTGCCCAGCCCGAAAGAATGATAGCATCGGCTAAGCCGCGTTCGATGGTATCTTTGACTGCAACGGCAAGATCGGGTGTACCCAACGGTCTGGCGTGTTTGACCAAAACATCGGCAAAAATGGCCACCTCGCTGCCCAATTCCCGACGATAGCGTAACAGTTCCCAAGCATTACCTTCAATGATGCCCTGATCCGTTGCCATGACTCCCGTGAGGACATTAACGCGAATGAATTGACAGCCGCAAATCGAGGCGATCGCCATTGCACTTTTTCCATCATTCCGCAAGACATTGATGCCAACGGGTAACATGATCAAGCTGAGTAAGCGTTGAACGATGAGAGTCATCGCGCTAACCGTTGCTGGATCGACGCAATTTTTGGCAAAAGGCGCATCGAAAAAGTTTTCGATAATAATTCCATCCACCCCACCCGCAGCGAGGGCAGTTGCTTCTTGTTCGGCGCGATCGATAACTTTGTTTAAATCTCCGTTCCACCGAGGAGAAGTCGGCAAAGGCAGCAGATGAACGACACCAATAACGGGGTTGGGGGTTGAGAAGATTTTCTTTAAGTCCACTCTTATTTTGCTCGAAATCCTATGAGCGCGTCGTTTCCATTATTGTATAAAAGGGGACGTGGCGAAGGGTGAAGGATAAATTCCCTCTACTCCATGCTCTCCAATTGATAATTGCTCATCGATCTATTGATATGTCCAAGCCCAGTATTGCCATTTCTCACCTCGGTTGCGAAAAAAATCGCATAGATTCCGAACATATGCTCGGCTTGTTGGTTGAAGCGGGTTATGAGGTAGATTCTAATGAAGAATTAGCCGATTATGTTGTCGTCAATACTTGTAGCTTTATTCAAGCGGCACGAGAGGAATCCGTGCGAACTTTGGTGGAACTCGCCGAAGCGGATAAAAAGATTATTATTGCCGGCTGTATGGCACAGCATTTTCAGGAACAATTATTAGAAGAATTACCGGAAGCGGTTGCGGTTGTAGGGAGTGGAGATTATCAAAAAATTGTGGAGGTTGTCGATCGCGTTGAAAAGGGAGAGCGGGTGAAAGAAGTTTCCCTAGAACCCACCTATATTGCCGATGAAAATACCCCCCGCTACCGCACGACAACGGAAGGGGTCGCCTATTTAAGAATTGCCGAAGGTTGCGACTATCGCTGTGCTTTTTGTATTATTCCTCATCTGCGCGGCAATCAGCGATCGCGATCGATCGAATCCATTATCACCGAAGCAAAAATATTGGCCGATCAAGGCGTTAAAGAATTAATTTTGATTTCGCAAATTACCACCAATTACGGGAAAGATATCTATGACGAACCGAGGTTAGCAGAACTCTTGCGGGAACTGGGAAAAGTCAATATTCCTTGGATTCGCATGCACTATGCTTACCCGACAGGACTAACCCCCAAAGTTATCGCTGCCATGCGAGAAACGCCTAATGTTTTGCCCTATTTAGATTTGCCATTGCAACATTCTCATCCGGAAATTTTGCGCGCTATGAATCGACCTTGGCAGGGAAGGGTAAATGATGAAATTATCGAACGGTTAAAAGCAGAAATTCCCGATGCGGTTCTCAGAACGACTTTAATTGTCGGTTTTCCGGGAGAGACGGAAGCACATTTCCAGCATTTAGCAGATTTTATCCAGCGTCACGAATTCGATCACGTTGGCGTTTTTACTTTTTCCCCCGAAGAAGAAACGCCCGCCTATACTTTACCGCAACAAGTTCCTCAAGAAATCATGGACGAACGGCGCAATATTCTCATGGAAATTCAACAGCCGATCGCCGCCAGAAAAAATCAAAAAGAGGTGGGAAAAATTGTTGATGTCCTCATCGAACAAGAAAATCCCGGCACGGGAGAATTAATCGGGCGAGCGCCCCGTTTTTCCCCAGAAGTTGATGGGTGGGTTTACGTTGAAGGAGAGGCTCATCTAGGCGCGATCGTTCCTGTAGAAATTACAGATGCTGATGTGTACGATCTGTATGGACGTATAGTAATGAAGCGTTAAAGGCGATCGATTCTTCACTCATAATGCGTCCACATCCGCAAAATTTTGATAGTTGTTTCAGATTCAAGCACTTCATAGACTAATCGATGCTGAATATTGATTCGGCGAGAGTAAGCCCCTGCCAAATCTCCTACTAGCTTTTCATAGGGTGGGGGATTTTGAAAAGGGTTTTCTTGGATAATCGCTAACAATTCTGCCACTTTCTCCTTCAAGTCCTATTGTACCAGTTTTTTAGCATCTTTTTTAGCTTGTTTGGTATAAATCAGTTTCCAAATCACCAATCTAATTCCTCATCGCAATCTTCAATTGGTGTTTTCAGTCTTTCCTGAATGGATTCTCGCATACCAGGAATTGCTAGTAAATACAAGGTTTCTTGAATCCCTCGCCAATCTTCTTCCGAAACTAAGATCGCATTCTTCTGTTCTCCTGCAATCAAAATCGGTTGATGGGAATTTGATGCTTCCTCAATCAAATTTTCTAAGTTCGTCTTGGCATCTTCTGAAGTCCATTGATTCATAATATTTCTGCTTTTTTTTAAGCAACAGGCGTTTTCTTATTGAGGACATTGTAACAGCCACAAATGCTTCAAGAATGGCGTATATCTCAATTCTCCATTCTTTTCAGCAATCGATTGTTTGCTTTCCATTCCTTCATCATCGAGCAAGAACCCCTCGATCTGGGCGATCGCTCTCTCCCCAGAAGTCCGGATGCCACCTGCAACATGAGTCTGCACCTGCCCTAATAAGTCACGGCGATCGCTCGAACCGATGGTGATTTCCAGCGAGATAGGTCTCTTGGGGATCGACGGGGTTGCAGAGTTTGTAAATTTCTGCAATAATTAGGGCATTGGCTTCAAAAAACTTAAGCCAAATCTAGCAAAACAACAAAACGGTGAGATCGGTAAACGCCATAGAGTTGAATTTATAATTCTCTGAAGTTGCCAATTTTACCTCAAACTATCAGTTAAAAAATATTCAGTTCAGTCTCACAGGAGCATTCTGTTCGATGGACTATTTAGACAAGGTTTTGGAAAAGCTCAAAGAATGGGCGCGTCGTCTCATCGAGACACTATTGGGACCGGAGGCCGAACCCGAACCCGAGCTAATTCCAATTCCTACGAACGATCCTCCGAGAAGATCTCCTAGATAAAATTATCTGGATAGAATTAACTACTATCAAACTCTAGAAGATTTCAGGCTTGAGGATGCTGCTGAAAATTATAAAATTGCTTTTTGCATGTGTGTTTTCAGCACTACTGACTTCAATAGCGTAGGAAAAATGCGTTCTGAAATTTTAGATACGTTCGACATCTTGGTTCTACACGGTCCTAACCTTAACCTTTTAGGCAAGCGAGAACCAACTTTTTATGGATTGACAACCCTCGCTGAGATTGATGCAATGCTTCAGCACGAAGCTGAGATGTTGAAAGCAACGGTAGAATGCTATCAATCCAATCATGAAGGCGCTCTCGTGGATGCAATTCATAGAGCAGGAGAAGAGAAACACGGTTTGATTATCAATGCTGGAGCGTATACCCATACGAGTGTTGCCCTACGAGATGCGATCGCGGGTGTTAAAATCCCTACTGTAGAAGTGCATTTGAGTAATATCTACCAACGGGAAGAATTTCGCCACCATTCTTATATTGCCCCCGTGGCGATCGGTCAGATGAGCGGTTTTGGTTCAAATAGCTATCGTTGGGGATTGTATGCGATTGTCGAGCATCTTCGGCAAAGCGCAAAGTAAGAGAGCAAGTTTTCAGGAATGTTGTTTTAAGGCATTGCGATTGCTGCATCCCAATCTTGAATTTCAGGAGGAGTCAAGCTGCGACCAGTTTTGAGATATTCCGATCGCGTCGCTTGCAGGATATGTTGCATCATCACGGGTTCGTTGGCATCGGCGGCTAAAAAAGCAGCATTGAGGGCGATCGCGCGGATCGTCCCTCCCGTTACGTCCAACTGTCCGAGGAGGGCAAAATCTAAATCCCGGGTGGGGGTTTCTAGAGGGAAAATTCGCTGCCAAATCTCACTTCGGGCTTCGGGTTTGGGATAGGGAAAATTGACGATAAAGCGCAGGCGACGGAGAAAGGCACGATCGAAAGCATCTTTTAAGTTGGTGGTGAGAATAGCCAATCCTTGATATGCCTCCATGCGTTGTAAGAGGTAGCTCACTTCCAAATTGGCATAGCGATCGCGGCCGTCTTTTACTTGGGTGCGCTTGCCAAAGACAGCATCGGCTTCGTCAAACAGCAATACAACTCCCCCCATTTCCGCCGCATTGAAGATTTGTGAGAGGTTCTTTTCGGTTTCGCCGATATATTTGCTGGTAACGGCACTGAGATCGATGCGATAGAGATCGAGGTTGAATTCTAGCGCCAGCACTTCGGCGGCCATGGTTTTCCCCGTACCGCTCGTTCCGGCAAAGAGGGCGGCGATGCCCAAGCCCCGCTTGCTTTTTTTTGCAAAACCCCATGTTTCGTAAACTGTGGCGCGTTGTTTGACTTGGATGGCTAATTCCTGCAACATACTTTTTTCTCTCGCGGGAAGCACGAGATCGTCCCAAGTGGCGGTGCATTCAATGCGTTGGGCCAAATGTTCCAAGCGGGGGCGCGCTTGTTTGCGGCAGTAGTTCCAGAGGATGGAGGAAAGGGGAACTTCCGGGTTACTTTTGGCGCGATCGCAAGCCGCTTTAATGACCGCAGGAGTGAGGTTAAACTGGGCGCTGAGTTGGACGACCTCGCTCGCAAGTTCGGGGGCGGTTTCGAGATAGTTTGTCCAGAGGGCGTATTTTTCCCGAAAGCTGAGGAGGGGAAGATCGAAGGTTTCGAGGGGACAGTTGGGAAAATGCAGGCGATCGCGACTGCTAATAATTACGGGAGTGGTTACAGTTTCCACCAACAGAGAAAGGGCATTCGTTTGGGTGGGATCGTTTGCGTTGGCGGTGTCGCCATCGATGAGGAGGAGGCGATCGCTCAAGATGGCTTCTCGCTGCCACAGTTTGGCTAGCAGATCGCGAGGATCGACGGGTAAGCGGTGGGCGGAAAGAAGGCCAAAGGTCAGTCCGAGGGCATGGCAAACGCGAGCAATAATAGGGATTTTGGCTGATAAGTCGCCGCCGCAGAGTTGCAGGCGAGGAAAAGTATCGGACGTGAGTGCGGCGAGGAGTTGGGCGGCGATCGCGGTTTGGGATGGGGTTAAAGGTTCGATCCCGTCGAGTGCGGGAAAGCGGACGATCCCGGCCAGGCGATCGTCAATTGTCGCTTCTCCGAGAAGATAGCAGAGAATGCGCTTATCGAGGCGAATGGGGGTTTGCATCAAGTTGTAGCCCGGTGCAAATTCCAACATTTTCCAGTCTTGCAAGGGTTGTTGGGGGGAGAGAACCGACCAACTGGCATCGGGAAAAAGGGTAAAGGCAACGCTAAGACTTGGTGCTTTCTGTTGCGGGTCGCCGTTGATTTTGGCACAGAGTTCGGCAATACGAGAATCGATATTCGCCCCGACGCATAACGTCAGGATATCTCTCTCGAAGGGGGAAAGCCCAAAGCGATCGCGAAGGCGTTCGAGGGTACAGGTTTCCGGTAAGGGTTGGCGCGGGGGAAGCTCGGCTTTTTTGCCCCCAGCCAAGGATTCAAGGGCAGAAAGAAGCAAGGAAACTTCTCGATATAACGCTTGCCAGTTTTCTTGATACCAAGGCGAGAGAGCCGAAGCGTTCATTTTAATTATTCTCTCGTAGTCGAATGGGAATCTGAACTTCGCCCCGTTTGAGGGCATCGGGAACAAATGGCCCGTCGTAGAAAAAGCGTCGTGGTTCTCCGGCTATTTCGTACTCCGGATGAGCTTCGAGCCATTCTTGCAGTCGTGCCAACCGTCCGGCATAATTTTCGTAGTCGTAACCGCCGCGAAAGCCTAAACTCACTACAGTCATTGCAGGAATATCGCGGATTTGAATATCCGAGGCGACATTTTCGGGGTTGGTATCTGTATTGCGATAGAGGAAAAATACCTCGGTTTCGCCAACGTCCTCCGGTGTTGTTGCTTCGAGAGTGCTGCGAGGATAGCGTGCCTCGACCGGGGAGGTCATGGAAATCTCATTGGCGCTGATATGTTGGAAAAGGGGGGAAAAAGCGCGGCTGGCAGCTTGGGAGAGTCGTCCGCGATCGCGATAGCTAGCGGCGCGATAGGGAGGGTATTCCTTGATTTCAATCGTACCATCGGGAGTCGGAGGGGGAAAATCTTCGGGAAGTGGGGCGCTATTGGCTTGATAGACCCATAAGGTCAATCCGACAACGGCGATCGCCACGATGCCCGAAATGAGGAGGAACTTTTTCATGGCTGGAATGCAGTGCTTTTATCCGCCAGTCTAGCATTGTCAACTCGCTGGAATGACTAGACCTTTGGCGAATAGGGGAATTTGGGTGCGCCGATCTAAAATAGAAGCTAGAATCTCATCGCCCTATCAGTCGGGATCGAAGGCATGAATGAAACTCCCAAGCAAATCCAGAGGCAAGTCGAATCGCTTTCTCCCCAAAAGAGCGATCTATTCTCCTCGATGCCTTTCCCCAAGCAGGAATCCCGACAAAGCCATACAGACAAAGGGCAGAGGCGATTTGGTTTACCGCTCGCGGGAATGCTCGAAAAGATACATCAAGGCATCATCGGACGCAAGGTGCAGGCCAAGAAACAAGCGATCGCGGAAACCAACAATCCCCAGGAACAGGCAGCCGATCGCGTTGCGAAGGTTGCCGTACAGGGCAGGAAGGAAGGTGGAATGCGGAATGAGAGGGCAAATATGGAGGCAAGCCAACATCGGGGCAGTGTCGTCCAGAAGAAAGGCTTGCAATCTGAAGGAAAAGTATCGCGATCGTTCCAAGGGCAACTCAAGCGCCAAAAAGGGGGCGGCGAATCATTAGAGCCTCAATTCGCAGGGAAAATGGGCGGTCTTTTGGGGACGAACTTGAGTGATGTTCGCATTCATACCGATAGCAATGCAGATAAATTGTCGAGAAAAGTGCAAGCGAAAGCATTTACGACGGGTCAAGATATTTATTTTCAACGCGGAGAATACCAACCGAAAACGGAATCGGGTAAAGAGTTAATCGCGCATGAGGTCACTCATGCAGCCCAACAACAGAAAAATAGCCAAGCGGTGGGAACAGTGCAAAGGAAGGTCGATATGGATTGGGCAACGTATGAAAACAGATATTTCAAGAATAGATTAGATGAAGATAATCCGTCGAGACGACTCTGGAAAAAAATCAAGGAGCATTTTGCGATGAAGACAACCGAATCTAACGAAGCGTTGAATTATTTGGACAACGATATCAAAGAGGATGAGGTACGACAGAAGTTCACGTCTAAAGCAAAAGAGGATGAACACAAACTCTGGTTGTTCTTATTGGCTGAGATGGAATCCGAACTACAAAACGGGCAGTGGCCGAAGGTTAATGAAGGAACGATCGATGCGTTTTTAGCTGAAATGTTTCATTAATTCTTTCGACAAGATAGGCGATCGCGCGATCGCCTTCCAATGCCCATTTTTTTCGCAAAGTACGGAAATTGAGCGTGATGAGATGCGTTATGCTGTCGCTAATGCATCCGACTTATCTAGGAATGGCAAGCCTGATGATCGTGGGGTAAGCCTTCGGGTAAATTACCAGCCCAATAGGCTGCAACAGCTTGATCTGGATTCGTTTCAACAGTGGTTAGCAATTCTGTATTTCGCTCTTGCAGCCGTCGTCGAACGCCCTCACCCGCAGAAGCCGCGATGGCAGTATCAACAAAATGCAGTGGGTGGCGATCGCCATCTCCTCGCACGTGCCATTCATGGAGGCAACCCGTCTTCGTCAAATTCAGCGTCCAAGTTAAGCTGGCATCGACTTCCTCAGAAATAACGTAGACTTTCCATTGCAATGCCCGTCCTGCATGAGCCGCAATACTTCCATCCTTGGCGACTGCAACCGCTACTAATTTTTCCGCCATCCGAGTAAATCCTCCCAATAAGCGTAATATCTTAAGTTCAGAGCGTCTAGCAAGTTTTGGGAATCCATTTACTTATCGGCCCCGAGCGAGATATATGAATTATAGAAGATGCCGAAGGTTGAGGTGCGAGTATTACTCAGGCTTGTACTCAACTGCCAGAAGTCGCAACCGATGGTCGTTTGAAAAATAATTCGGGCTGATGGGTGAGTATTTTTACTGGCAACTTTGTATTGAGTTCGCGATCGCCCAATTGTTAACGCATTACTCTAGCGATCGCATTTACAAATCCTCTAATTTAGCTATAGTTTTCGCAGCCAATTTCAGCGATTCTGCGATCGCCACGAAAATCTATTGAAAAAGTGAAAGCAATCGCTATAATTCAATTCAAGTTTGCGAGATATCTTCCCCTATGGTTTCTAGTACTTTAGTGACTGCCGCCCGTGTGGGTTCGATAATTCCTGTTTCTTGCTTGCGTCTCTCTTCTTTAACCAGTTCGCTTTCTTCGACCATACCTTGCGATGCACAAGCTGGATCCCCAAAATTGATAATAGGGTCGGGTGAATACTGAGCAACGAGTTGTGCTGTTGCCGCAACTCGCTCGTCCGCGATTTCGTTCACAAGTGCAAGCGCTAAATCGAGAGAAGACGAAACTCCACCTCCACTAAAACGACCTTTCGATCTTTCAATAAGAGCTCTAGGATAATTGTCGGGAACGCGAATGCGGGGAAACCGACGTAACTCTTCAATGACACTCCAGTATGTGGTTGCCGTGCAGTCGTCAAATAGTCCAGCCGCAGCCAGTATAAAGGCTCCCGTGCAAACAGATCCACACCAATCCGCTTCTTGTGAAACATCGCGTACAAACTGCTGATAACCGTTCGGATTGTCACCGTCCAACATTGCACCGACATATCCGGGACCTCCCCCTCTACTTTCATCGTAATAACCGGCATTTCCCCCCGGACAGAAGAGTATATCAATTTTAGGTCGGTCTCGAAAAGTAAACTGTGGCGTGATACATATCGGTTGCTGATATAACGTTTTCTCCGTTGTTTCATAGGGACGAATTTCAGGGGCAAGCCACATCGGAGTAAATCCTTCTGCTTCTGAAAATATCTGAGTTGCACCAACGAAGTCAACTAAGGTCACGCGATCGAAAAGAGGAAAACCAACAACCATATTTTTGCTCATCTTTTTGTTACTCATGAGAACAAACAGGAGTATAAAGTAGAATCCGTATAGAAAGCAATACTCTCAGTACAACTGAGATAAAACTTTATGTAATACTAAATTTTGCAACCCGCATCCCATACATCAATGTGCAGTCCTCAAAATATTATTTTAAAACGCGCTTAATTCTTCAATTCCTTCGAGGATTTATGTTTGCATTATGCTGTCACCAACGCATTCTACACAATCGCCGCGAAAATCCATTGAAAAAGTGAAAGCGATCGCTCTCATATAAAAAAGCCCCGACCCCGTTCGTAAAACGTGCGAGGTCGGGATCTTCACATCGATCGATAAGGTAGACTACAAGAGTTCTTCTGCGATCTCAATAATGTCATGAATGATTTGCTGTATTAAGTCTTCACTAGAAGGTTCAAAGATAGAGCCATCTGCGTATCTTTTTGGACTCGAGTCAGGCCCGTGATCTGCATCAATAGCCAGTCGCCACCGCTCTGCATGGGTCTTCCATGCCAAGGTGTTAACATACTCGGGTGTTATAAACCAGAGATTCCAAGTCAGGATATTCTTCTCCAAAAGCATATTCCCAGTCGCAATATTGAAAAGCTCTAGAACTTTTTGGTTGAAGGTATTGACGGTGCTATCACCTGTCGGTACGATTCCACCAATTTGTACATCAATATGGCCAACGCCCCAATCTTTGATGTTGTGTTGAGCAAACCAAGGTGCATCAAATCGCGGACTTTGGCCGTTGCGAATGGTAAAGATAGGCTGAGTCGAGTCTCCGGCTTTATGGGTAGCAACCTGAATTGCGTTTTCTTTATCTATGGGAAAGGGAAGTCCTTTTTTAGCAAAGAGATCCCAGACTATCTTAAACCACCACTTGCTTTTGATACTCGGACTAAACCAAATCTTACCTTCCACGGTCATATCAGCAGCGAGCTCCCGATTGGTTTCGTTAATCCAACCTCTCTGTCCGGTCACGGTCACTTCTACATTAAAACAAACGCCTTTGGCACAAGCTCCTTGCTGAGGACAGATAATAGACCATATTCGTCCAGTATCGTCATAACCGATACTGGAAATGTCATGGGCAAATCTCTGAAAACACCGAGAACTTTCGTTGTCTAGAATGGTTTGCCAACTGAATTCCGGCCAATAGATCTTCTGCTGGCGTTTGATTCTCCGAATGTTAGCCATGTTATCTAACATTGGCAGCGAACTTAGATCTGGATCTGGATAAGCAAATGCGGGATTCGATTCGGCGAACCCGCCTATCCATCCCGGTGGTACGTTTTCATTTCCTACAGGCATAATTAAACTCTCCTCTCTTAAGTGGATTATTGAAAAAGTTTAGAAGTGCAACATTAACACTCGGAAGAGATCCGATGCTTTCACCAACACAACGGCTGTAATGCTAGGTTAGAGCAGAAGAAGAACAAAACCGAAAAACTTTATACAGATGATAGTAACACGAGCACTCTCCCTAGCAAGAGGATATTACATAACTATATTATTGCGGTGATAATTTCATGGAGTTCTCCTATATACTCCATCACTACTAATCTGATGCGTACCGACTGTAACAAGATTTAGGCTATATTGCCGATTGCAAGTCTAGATTGAGTCCTAAAAAAATCACCAAAGTTTTGCATTGATTTCCCGTAAAAGTGAACGCGATCGCCAAACTTCAATAACGAGTTTGTGCGATCGCGCTTCTTTTTTGTTACAAAGTGTTATTGGTTTCGACGATCCCACTCGGCTTGAATACCTTCTGTTAGCTTCCACACCCCCAGTTGCTCTCCAGCCCATTCAAGGCCTTTAAACCCATCTACAGTCGCTTTGGTAACGATATCGATAGGTCTTAATTCTCTCTCTAAAACAATGTATTGACCTCGATTGCCGCGAACACGAAAACCCGCTTGATAGAGTTCATCAATTGTACGAGCAAAAACCGAGCACATATACTTTTGATTTCGATCGCCCATAGATGACATTCTAAATGCGAGCAGCCCACCTGCACCTAACAATCCCCCTGCTACTGCCAACTGTTCTATATTGTCTTGAAGCCAATCAGAAAAGTCTGAAACGACTTGGATATCGGAACTCTTTCCATCATCTTTTTTGTTGGAGATTCCTTTTATTCCCATATAAGTCACTAAGGCAGAAGCACCTGCTGCTAACATTGCCCCCGGAATTTCTTGTTTCCACTGCGCTTCGTACTCTAATCGAGCGTTAAAAGTCCCAAAGACATCTTTCGAGAGTTCGCCTTCAACTAAAATAAACTGGCTTGGCTCAGTGTTTGGCTCATTCAGAGGGTGCGCGATCGAGTAATTCTTAACTGCAAGCTCGAGTTCCTCATAAGTCGATACAGCAGTGACGCGATCGGCCCCGACAAGATTGCCTTCTTCTGTCAGGTTCTTAGTCCAACATTTGCGACAGAAAGGTTCAAGGGGTTCGATCTCAGCCTTACACGCTGGATTTTTACAAAAAGAAGTACCATTATTCATAATTTTAAAGTTGGAGTTAAAAGTTAAAGAGTCATGCAAATTATAGCTCGATCCTACTGCATGAATTTTAGGATCGTCAAGGCTTTGACGCGATCGCAATGGCGATATGCCAGATCGAGTTAGTCAATAGATTGTTTGAATCGGAGGTAGAAGCACGCATCTCTAAACTCATACTCGTACAGATACTTTTGCGATCGTTCCATTCGAACAGATGTTGAAACACAATGATCTGTTGTAAGACCCACAAAGACAAGATTTTGCAAATCGCGATCGGATAAATAACCCTTTTCTGTCACTCTAGGAAGAGTATAATCAAGAAAAAAGGCGAAAAGCCTTATCAGTCAAAGGATTGTGCCAAGAAAAGCAAAACCCACCCTATCTGTGATTGACAAATATTGTGACTTCTATAGAAATCTATTCTCAGATGTTAGAAGTTATGAGGCGTTCAAAGAACTTCATGTAGGGATATTATCGGATGTAAAAAGAAAAACATTACCAGCGATCGTGAAAATCAATGGATTAGCCAATGCCCAAGGATTGCATCATTTTTTAACAAAATCTCCGTGAGAAGTGGAGGCATTAAGAAAACGAAGAATAGAAGTGTTATTGCAAGTATTACAAGGGCGAGAAATTTAGCTCATTGTGGATGAAACAGGAGACCCTAAAAAGCGGTCGAGGGATGGTGAGGTTTCCTCACCTTATCCAATCGACCAAGACAAGGAAATCAAA
>JBCCVR010000026.1:0-48588 GCA_039194995.1 Cyanobacteria bacterium P01_E01_bin.42
GGACGGCGTACCATCCACGCCCAAACAGTCCGGGACGGCAAAGGTCGTGGTTCCGAGCGTTTCATCGAAAACGGGCACATAGGGCAATCGCACTTTTGCCGTGGCGATTTTTTGGGGGTAACTTCGCTCCAAGAGAACTCGGGCGTTAAATCCCGATTTAACGAGGGAGTTGGCGGCTTCTTGGAGTTTGGCGAGTAAGTTTGATGCTGGGGTCATTTTGAAAATGTCTCAAAGCGTTGCAATAACTCGACTGTAACCGCCCCGACCCGGGTAAAATTATTCTGTAACCCCTGCCCTTACTTAGTGGGGCAACCCGTCCCCGTTTTCGATCGCACCTTGGGGGACGATCCGATCGTCTCCAGCGAGGGATGGGAATGGCTTCAAGCACATAAATTCGCCGGCACGATTGGCAAGCCCGGATCGCCTGCGGATCTGGCCGATCGTCGTCTCAAACTATTATTTCTCAAGCAAAATAAAACTGAGGCGCAGTGGGATGCCCTCGAAGCGGCAGAATTCTCAGACATTCGCGGGCGTTGTTTGATTGCAGGCGGACGGGGGGACGGATTGAGCGATCGTTCCCTTTGGGAGATTGGGGGCGAGGAAAGTCACGCCCCCAATCTCTTAGAGTCTGCCCTACACGATCACGGCGGCGGAAACCATTCCCATAGCCTTTCCGGTTCGGGATATTTCTCCCATACCGGAGTCCTCAACATTCAGGGGAGCAATCCATCTGGCGGACAGGTCACGGCTACAAATTCATCGGGAAACATTTTGCAGCCCCAAGGCGGAAATCAGCCTTTTAACATCATGCAACCCTATCTCGCTGTCCCTACCCTAATTTTCCTAGGAGTTTTAGCATGAACATTCATCAAACTCCAAAAGCCATTTCTCTCGGCGATCGCATTTTCCCTGCCCAATTCTTGCTCGAGCGCGAGTTTCCCCCATTGCCCGGGGGAATCACCTCCCGGCGCTATGAACCCGATAAAAAATTATTTTGCCAATCCGATGGCAAGACGCAAATGAGCGCGGGTTCGCTTCCTTGGGGAGAGGGTGATAAGTTCTTGAAAACAAAAGAGTTTTTATGGGAGGAATATCAAAAATCCTTAAAATCTCCCGAGCTGCAAGCCGAGACCGAAGCGATTCCGGCAGTCACGATCGACCCTGCCCAATTTGCCTCTAACTGCCTTTCTTCCCAACTTTATCAAATTGCTAAAACTTCCCCCGATCCCATCGTGCAGCGCGAAAAATCTGAGGTACAGGCAATTATTAATGGGATGCTAATGTTTGCTCCCATTACGATCGCCCCCGGAGGGGTGCTTCAAAAAAACCTCAATGAGTTAATGACGGCGTTGGGGGATGTTTCTCCAGATGCAATCTCCGAGTTTAATCAATTGCTTGCTGACGATCTTGGAGTTGAATGGAGGCTGTAACCGGTGACTGGTGACTAATAATTTACTGGGGATTCGATGTAGATGCCTTCCCAAGGTAAGCCCTGACTGGAAACAATAATTTTGCCCGCCGTTACGTCGCGTCTGGGGGTCAGGGTTTGGCTATCAAGGAAATCGATCTGGCTTTCCATCGGATTTTGCCAACAGAATGGGCAACGGGCAATTTTTTACCAAAACCGAGCAATCTCGTGCAAGAGTTCATCGGAAGATTGCCGGATATTGGTCATTGTAAGCCAAAGCGGAAGGAACGAACCGATGAAAACCCTTGCCAATACCAGCCGCATTAGAAAAGTTACCTTTAAAAGTCACGGTCAAACCTTGGTAGGCAATTTGTATTTACCCAAAGATTATGTAGAAGAGCAAGTCCTTCCGGGAGTCATCGTTACGGGTTCTTGGACTTCGATCAAAGAGCAAATGTCGGGTTTGTATGCCAAAGAACTCGCCGATCGCGGTTTTGCTGCTTTAGCCTTTGATTTTCGCAACTTTGGGGAAAGCGAGGGAGAAGTGCGCACCCTCGAAAGTCCCAAGATGAAGAGTGAGGACATTCATGCCGCCGCCGAGTTTCTCGCTACTTTACCGGAAATCGATCGCGTCGGCGGTATGGCAATCTGTGCTTCGGCGGGCTATATGGCGCAGGCGATCGCCCAAGGTGCGCCTTTACAATCTTTTGCCACGGTTGCGGCTTGGCTGCACGACCCGGAAACCGCCCGCGCCATTTATACTCCCGAATACTACGATCGCCTGATGAGTGTCAGTCAAGCCGCGAAAACCGAGTACGAACGCAATGGTACCATTCGCTATACCCTCGCCGCCACCAATGATGAAACCGTGGAGTTTGCCGCCATGTGCGTGGCAGATCCCGACTTTTACTATACCAACCCCGATCGCGGCGCGATCCCGGAATATGACAACCGCTTCCCCGTCATGGCTTGGTCAGAATGGCTGACATTTAATGCCTTCAGTGCTGCCCCGGGCATTCACATCCCTTATTTGATGCTGCATGGGGATGGGATGATGCTACCCGACAATGCCAAAGCCTTTTATGAGGCGATCGATGCGCCCAAGTCCCTAAAATGGCAGGATGGCTTGCAGATGGACTACTACGACAAACCCGAATTAGTCGCCAGTGCGGCAACTCAAATCGCCGAACATTTCCAGAAAACCCTGTGTTAACGTTGCTTATCGGATCGGGACAAAACTATAGCTAAATTCAGATCTCGCGCTTTCTTCCACCTCTACCAACTGTACGGCTTGATTGCGATCGCCAGAAGGTAAAAAGCGAATCTCTCCGGTAGCCCCCTCGGCGGCAAATTCGGCATCGGCAAAAGTCTGGCGAATGCCCTCGCGCGTGGGATTTTGCTGCAAAGCGGCAATAAACGCCCGAGTCGCATCATAAGCCATCGCCGTGCGCCAGTTGACGGGTCCTCCCCATAATTTTTGCGAAGTTTGAGGAAATTCCGCCTCGGGGTTGCCGAGAATGTGCCAGGGGACTGCTAAAACCATACCGATCGCATTTCCACCCCCCAGCTCGAGGATATCCGGCTTATAGGCGCTATCTCCCGCCAGCATGGGCAAATTTCCCCCATTGGCGGCGATCGCCTCCAGCAACTGTTCTAACACCGCAGAATTTGCCGCCAGCATGAGGACTTCTGCCCCGCGATCGCTGGCTTCTTGCACCATGCGCCCTGCGTTAAAATCCGAGGCCGAAAAGTCATATTCTCCGATAACTTCTCCTCCTTGTGCGAATAAATCCGTAGTAAAAACATCCTTGAGAGATTTGCTGTAATTACTCTCGGAATTAAAGAAAACCGCCGCTTTTTGCAGATTTAATCGTTCTAATTGATATTTTGCCAAAGCACTTCCGGCAAAGCGATCGCTCGGGACGGTACGGAAGATATAATTCCCCGCCCCAGAGAGGGCAACCGAGGTACTTGTGGGAGAAATAACGGGCAAACCTTCCTGTTGATAAACCTCCGCCGCCGCGAGAGTCGTCCCACTGCCAAAATGTCCCACTACCCCCAAAATTTCCGGGTTGTTAGCAAACTCTGTCGCCAATGTTTGGGCTGTTTCGGCATTATTATCATCGTTGGCAATTAAAACTTTTAAACCCACCCCCTCTATACCCCCTTCTCGATTGATTTCATCCTGTGCCTGTGCGACTCCTCGTAACATTTCCTTGGCGGCATTGACGCTGTTACCAATGGGCATCGAGGCAACAATCGTATAGGATCTTTCCGCACCGATGCGGGCATTATTGAGATAAATCAGCGCTTCGGGATCGTTTTTGGCAGCATTTAAAGCGGCTTCGAGTTCTAGAATGGCTTCTGAATAATTTCCCGTTGCGATCGCGTTTGCCGCCTTTTCTTTCTCTGGCGTAACTAACTCGGAAATCAGAATCGTATCCCCTTCACTCAAACGCGGTGCGGGTTCGTCCGATACCGTTGCAGGCGTTGGCGTTGGAGAAGGTGCGGGAGTATCTCGAAGGGCAGTCACAAACCACAACCCGCCGCCAATCGTAACCCCTCCCGTCACCAATAACGCCACAATTAACGCTGGAGTATCATTTTTTTTCCGAGGCGGTTGATTGTGATTGAATGGGGAACCGCCTGGAATGTTTTGTTTGTTGCTCATCAAAAATTGCAAAAATTTCATTGTTTTATTGTTCGCCGAGTAGCTGATAACCGATCGCCGATCATCGAAGCGGGACGAATTCATAGCCGAAACTGGTGCGATTTCCTGCCTCAATTGTAACGAGGCGAACTGCTTGAGAGCGATCGCCCGAGGGGAGAAAGCGAATCTCTTGAGATGCACCCTCGGCGCTAAAATTACGATCGCTTAAGGCTTGTTGTACCCCCTGACGAGTGGGATTCTGTTTTAAAGCAGCAATAAAGGCGCGAGTTGCATCGTAAGCCATCGCCGTGCGCCAGTTCACGTCACCTCCCCAAAGCTGCTTGGAAGTTTTTGGAAATTCCGCCTCGGGATTGCCCAAAATATGCCACGAAACCGCAACGATCGCCCCCACAGCATTTTGACCGCCGATTTGTAAGGTTTTGGCAGTATAGGCACTATCTCCCGCCAAAACGGGCAGAGATCGCCCATTGGTGGCGACAACTTGTAAGGCTTCATCCAAGGTTTCCGTATTGGCGAGGATCGCTAAAACTTCCGCCCCCTTATTCCGAGCCTCGGCGAGGGCATTGCTGGCATTAAAACTCCCCGATAGGTCGAATTCCGCCACGACTTCTCCCCCCAAGGTTAACAACTCCGTACTGACGACTTCCTTGAGAGATTGACTGTAATCGCTTTGGGAATTATAAAAAATAGCGGTTTTTTGCTTTTGCAACTGCTCTAACTGATAGCGAACGAGAGAACTCCCCGTCAAGCGATCGCTCGGGACGCTGCGAAAAATGTAATCGCCAACGCCGGACAAACGCACTGAGGTACTTGTGGGAGAGATCGTCGGCAATCCCTTTTCTTGATAGATTTGTGCCGCCGCCAGGGTGGTATCGCTGCCAAAATGACCGATAACGCCTAAAATTTCCCGATCCTTGGCGAACTGAGCCGCAATTTCTCGCGCGACTTCCGGGTTATTATCGTCATTGGCGATCGCAATTTTCAACCCGACTCCATTAATCCCACCAGTTTGATTCGCTTCCTGCTGTGCTTGTGCGACTCCTCGCAAAATTTCTTTGGCGGCATCGATATTACTGCCAATGGGGACGGAAACGGCGAGAGTATAAGCCTCGGTAGTGCCAATTTTAGCGTTATTGAGATAGATTAAGGCTTCGGGATCGTTTTGAGCAGCTTGCAAGGAAGTCTCAAAACTCGCGATCGCTTCAGCGTAATTTCCGGCGGCTAAGGCTTGAATGCCCGCCTGCTTTGGAGGAGATGCGGTATCGCTGACAAGCAGGCGATCGCCCAGACTCGAGCGGGTTTGTATTGCACCCCCATTGGCAGAGATCGAGTTGTTCCGATTTCCCCCAATGAAACCAGAACGAGACATCCACCATCCCCCCATCCCGACGATCGCTCCCGTAATAACAAGAGAGAGCAGGAGAATCTTGGTTTCTTTACTTCGAGACATGGCGATCACGTCCTCAAGTTATGATTGGCTTGTCACGATCTTATTGTAGGGAGTTCGTTTTCAGATGAGAACTCAGAACGCGGGGCGATCTTCTGAGTTGCTGGCGATCGCGATCGTGAGTCGCTTCATGTCACTTTTGCTGTCTCGGCTTCCCTCTCTCGTTCCCGAGTAATTTCTAACAAGCGATGAATGTATTCCGTCATGATGCCATGTAACAGTAAATCCCGGGCGGCATTAAAAGGACTATTGGGAGCGAGGGGATGGCGATTCGTAATCACGTGATTCCATTGAGCGCTCCCTAAAATTTTATCCATATAAAGCGCAAAATTTTCATCGAATTGTAACGAAAGAACGGCACGTTCGAACTCATCGCAAGTCAAACATAAAGAATAGAAAACTTTAAATAGCTCGATCGCCGATTCTAAATCGAGAATTCTCAACCAACCCCGAGCCTCAAAATCAATCTCCGTCGAAACGGACTGAATGCTACTGAAATCAATTCCCCGTTGCTGCACCGCTTCGATCCAATCGGGATTGTTGCGTTCGGCGTGATGGTAATCCCAGACAAAATTGTAGAGAATGAGATCGTGTTCGAGAAATGCCATTTTTGTTGCCAGATCCGCCACTGTTTTCGGGTAAAGCGTGGATTTTTCAATATTGCGATCGGGCCCGTTATCAATTAAAAAATTAACGAGATTAGAACCGAGACAAATATGCCGAACGATTAAATAACAGGCTTCTGGGGTGACAAAATTTTGGAGAAAAAATGCCGCCGATCGGTGCATGAAACCGTAAAATTTGAACTGAAAAGGCAGCAATCGCTTAATCGTTAAAATAATGCCCAGGGCAAGATTGGCAAATATCCGAATGGGAATGAGAAGATAGATGCGCGTCCACTGTTTTAAATCGCGAATCATGTGGGTTTTCGCGATCGGATCCACCGGAATGGCATTGTCGAGATAGAGCACGTCCCAAACATCGGGATCTCTGCGATCGTAAGGCTTGTATTGATACGGTGAAGTTTTAGAGCAATCCATAGTTTTTTAGTGGCATTTTCCCAAAAAGTCTTAACCCATCACCCAAAAAAAAAATCAACCCCTTGCCTCAAAAGATTTTCAGACTGTGAGTAGGTTGCTAATAAAGATGGTGAAGATGACAAACTGCATTACTTACACTTAAAGCGTAAATGCAAATCTTGCCAGAAAGCGATCGCATTGTTCCACAATCGCGATCGCACGCTTGTCGGCTCATTCTCCATTTACCCCATCCACCCGAACGAATTGAGACGTTTTAATGGTACTTCCTCATCTTCCCCCCGACGACCTCCCGTCCCCCACCCTCGCCCTCGAAGATCGCCTGCTTCGACATCAATTAGATTCCTCTCTCACCCAACGCTTTCAACAACAATGCCATCCCGAAATTCTACAACTGCTGACAGACTGTGAATGGTCGATTTCAACAGCAGCCAATGTGGCAATTCTCGTGATTATCTGTCCCGATCGCGCCACCAATTGGCGAGTTCTCGAGCGAGTCGTAGACTTTGGGAAAGAGATGTCTGCATTTTCTCGAGATGCCAAACTGCGAATTTATTCTAGTCCGAAGATGAGCGAGCGCGTTGAAATTCGCGTAGACGAACTTTCCGTATATGAAGAGCCTTCTTGAGTGCAAAATTCAAACGAATGCTTGAAATATTCTCCATGAAATTGCTATTTTCCTAGATACTAAGTCCGAGGAAAATAGCAATTTCATTTTTTATTGCTTGCCATTCATATCTCGACTTCCCGCATCCGGCATAATCGTCCCGCGTAAATCCGTATTTTTAAAATTAACCTCATTAATATTAGCATCAATTAATTGAGCCTCTACCAAAGTTGCCCCTGTCATATTCGACCAACATAACTGAGCGCGATAGAGATTGGCTCGCGTAAAGTCCGTACTCCGTAATGTCGTCCAAATAATATGAGCGGCTCTAAAATTTGCTTCGGGAAACTTACTGCTTCCTAAATTTGCACTACTAATTCTAGTGTGACTGAAATCCGCTCTCGCTGCGGTCGCATAACTTAAATTTGCGCCATCCAATATCGCTTTTGTTAAATTGGCATCATCTAAATTTGCCTTCATTAAGACCGCATTGGTTAAATTTGCCCCTTCTAAATTCGCCCCTTCTAAAGAAGCATTCATTAATTTGGCTCGTCCTAAATTGCAGCCGATTAACTTGGCTCTGTTCAAATTGCTCTCGCGCAAGTCAGCTTCGCTGAGAACGGCAAAACTCAAGTCTGCTCCTGTCAAAATAGCGCTGTGAAGATTGGCCGCTCTTAGGGATGCGTTGGTTAATTTTGCACCTTTTAGAGTCGCCCTTTCTAAATTCGCGCCAATTAAATTCGCTTCATTTAAAAGAGCATCAAGATGAGAGTCACTAAGATTTGCTTCCCGTAAATTGGTTCGCTCCAAATTGGCTCCAATTAAGTTAGCTCCACTCAGATCGCACTCGCGCAAATTGGCACCGCTTAAATTGGCTCCACCCAGAAAGGCGCTCTCTAATTTTGCGCCTTGAAAGTCTCGTTCTCCCCTTGCATAGCGTTGCAAGAGTTCTGCGGCATCCATCATCAATAACCCTTTGCTCATATCCTCAACTATTTTGCGACACAACACCATTAAAAGATCGGGAGGTGGGAATCCCTTCCCAATTTATCGATAATTTTCAATGTTGCACCCTTTGAATATTTGCCTGTTTTGCTAGCTCTAGGAGAGCGTTGCTTTTCTTTATTTATAATTCTTCATCTGTAGGAATAATTGAATGACTGGCGCTCGCTTTGGCTGCGATCGCGATCGGCTACGGCAGTGACCCCCGCTAAAACCCCAACGGGATAGGGGATTGCGCTTTTCTTAAACAATTGTTAAGGATTTGCATAATTCAGGCATTTTCCGGAAAAAGTCAAAATTTTCCCAAAATTCCGGGAGAGGAAAAGTCGGACAATACAATAATAGCCTCAGTACAATTGCCTTCTGGGTTCGCAGGAGAGGAGAACGGAAAAAATTATGCCAAGTAACGTATCGGACAATCGCAGAAGTCAAACCATTACCCAAGGAATTCGACGATCGCCCAATCGTGCCATGTTACGAGCGGTGGGCTTTGGAGACGACGATTTTAGCAAACCCATTGTCGGGCTGGCGAGCGGTTATAGCACGATTACACCCTGCAATATGGGCATCAATCTGCTGGCCGGACGGGCGGAAACCGCACTGAGCCAAGCGGGGGCCATGCCCCAACTTTTTGGGACGATTACAGTCTCCGATGGTATTGCGATGGGAACGGAGGGGATGAAATATTCCCTCGTTTCCCGGGAAGTCATTGCCGATTCTATCGAAACGGCTTGTAATGCTCAGAGTATGGATGGAGTCTTAGCGATCGGGGGTTGCGATAAGAATATGCCCGGGGCAATGCTGGCGATGGCTCGTATGAATATTCCCAGCATTTTCGTCTACGGCGGCACGATTAAGCCCGGACATTACAACGGGGAAGATTTAACCGTCGTCAGTGCTTTTGAAGCTGTGGGACAATATAGCGCCGGGAAAATGGACGAAGAGACCCTGATGGGAATCGAGCGCAATGCTTGTCCGGGGGCGGGGTCTTGTGGGGGAATGTATACGGCAAATACCATGTCCTCGGCTTTTGAAGTGATGGGGATGAGCCTGCCTTATTCTTCCACGATGGCGGCGGAAGATGCAGAAAAGGCAGACAGCACGGCCAAATCGGCGGAAGTATTGGTGGAGGCTATTCGCAAGCAAATCCTCCCCAGTCAAATTTTGACCCGCAAAGCCTTTGAAAATGCGATTTCTGTCATCATGGCGATCGGCGGATCCACCAATGCGGTTTTGCATTTGCTGGCGATTGCTCATACCATCGGCGTGGAATTAACCCTCGATGATTTTGAGACCATTCGCGGCCGGGTTCCGGTGCTGTGCGACCTGAAACCGAGCGGGCGCTACGTGACCACCAATTTACACGCGGCGGGGGGCATTCCCCAAGTGATGAAAATGTTATTAAACCATGACTTACTCCACGGTGATGCCTTGACCATAAGCGGGCAAACCATTGCAGAAGTTTTGGCAGGGGTGCCCGACGAGCCTTCCCCCGAGCAAGATGTGATTCGCCCGTGGGACAATCCCATGTATAAAACCGGACATCTCGCCATTTTGAAGGGAAATTTGGCGGAAAATGGCGGCGTTGCCAAAATTAGCGGCGTAAAAAATCCGCAAATTACAGGACCGGCGAAAGTGTTTGAGTCGGAAGAAGAATGTTTGAGTGCCATCCTCGACGGGAAGATCGTGGCAGGAGATGTCATTGTCGTGCGCTATGAGGGACCGAAAGGGGGGCCGGGGATGCGGGAGATGCTCGCCCCCACTTCTGCCATTATTGGGGCGGGATTGGGGGATTCTGTGGGCTTGATTACCGATGGGCGCTTTTCCGGAGGGACTTACGGGTTAGTCGTGGGTCACGTAGCACCCGAAGCGGCAGTCGGCGGCACGATCGCCCTCGTCCAAAATGGGGATGAAATTACCATCGATGCCAAAACGCGATCGCTGCACCTGCACGTTGCGGATGAAGAACTCGCCCAACGTCGCGCCCGATGGCAAGCTCCAACCCCCCGCTACACCAAAGGCATTCTGGCGAAATACGCCCATCTGGTTTCCTCAAGTCATTTTGGAGCCGTCACGGATAAGGACTTGGAGAATATTTAATTTTGTAACAATTCGGTCGCGAAATCGTCATGCCTTACCGAAATTGGGATTCAATCCATAGAAAAGACCTTTATGGAGTTTAATAACAATGACAGACGCACAAGTTTTTGTGGCTTTAATTATTGCGTTAGTACCCGGTGTTTTAGCGTTCCGTTTAGCGACCGAACTTTACAAATAAACTAATTGCACCGTCTTTAAGCGATCGGGGAGATTTTTTCGTTTTCCCCGATTTTTTTATGACTCGCTTCAGCGATCGCTCTGCTCGTTCAATGCCTCCAAACGCCTCTGTAAGTCCATATCGCTGCCCGTGGCAATGGTTTCTAAGGTTTTGACCCGCTCTTCCAACAGCTTGACTTCTGTGGAGGGAGAGAGGCGATCGCCGGGTCGTGTGTTGCGATCGTCCTCCCGATCCCGCCAAATCTTAACCGTGCTGACTGTCGTGCCGATAATAACGGCAAGGGGAATTAACGGACCACTTCCAGTGGAGGGAGAAAGGGGAATACAAATCGCCAGCATTCCCGTAGCAAAACCCCAGATTGAAAAAATCAAATCTCGCCGAAATTTTCGGTCTTTTTCTCTTTCCATGATTTGATAACTGATAACTGATAACTGCTTGCCCTGAGCCAAGCCGAAGGAATAACCGATTAAAACTGTTTTAAAAACCGCAAATCGCTGCTATACAAACGGCGAATATCATCAATTTCGTGCAGAACCATCGCAAAGCGTTCTACGCCAAAACCCGCCGCAAATCCCGTGTAAACTTCGGGATCGTATCCGACAGCTTTTAATACGTTGGGATCCACCATGCCGCAGCCCAAAACTTCCAACCATTTGCCCTTCCATTTCACATCAACTTCAGCCGAAGGTTCCGTAAAGGGAAAATAACTGGCACGAAATAACATGGGTAATTCTTCCCCAAACATTTGCCGAACAAATTCTTTAATCGTGCCTTTGAGATCCGTAAAGGTCAGTCCCTTATCGATCGCTAAAACTTCCACTTGGTGAAAAACCGCCGCATGAGTTGCATCCACTGTATCCCGACGATAAACGCGACCCGGGGCAATAATGCGAATGGGGGGTTCGTGACTCTCCATATAGCGAATTTGTACCGGAGAAGTGTGGGTTCGCAATAAGTTACCATCGGGAAGATAAAGAGTATCCTGCATATCTCGGGCGGGATGATCCGCAGGAATATTAAGGGCTTCAAAATTATAATATTCCGTCTCCATTTCCGGGCCTTCAGCAATGGTATAGCCCAATCCCACAAAAATTTCCGTAAAGCGATCGAAGGTGCTGTTTAAAGGGTGAATGCTGCCAAGAGAGCGACTAACCCCGGGCATTGTTACATCGAGGCGTTCTGCTTCGAGTTGTGCTTTAATTTTAGCAGTTTCTAGAGTGTTGTGCGTCTCTTCGAGGGTATTTTGAATCGCCTCCTTGACTTCGTTGGCGATCGCGCCGATTTTGGGGCGTTCTTCGGCGCTGAGTTTGCCCATTCCTCGCAACACTTGGGATAATTGCCCTTTTTTCCCCAAATATTTAACTCGCAAGGATTCGAGGGCATCTAGGCTATTTGTCGCGGCGATCGCGCTGGTTGCTTCGGTTTTCAGGGCAGTGAGTTGCGTTTCTATCTCGGTGGGAGAAGTCATGGGCGTGGCGTTTAAGCTCAATTTTGCATACAGTACAGTTTATATCAGTTTAAGAACCATGATTCGGAACTTTCGAGATGTCGGCTACAGCATTAATATTCTCATGGATGAGACAATTCTCAGAGAAAATGTCTTATTTCGCGGCGGCACGCTTCTCAATGTTGCCGATCCGGCTGAATTTAGCACACCTAAAACCATTATCAATTTAAGACGCGGTAGAGATCCAATCTTTCCGGAAATTCAAAATATTCATATTCCCTCAGAAGATAAAATCGAGAATTATCAAACCGATAACAAAATCACCAGAAAATGGATTAATCGAGTCGTGTCTGAATTAGCAAGAGAAATCGAAACGCCAATCTTAATTCACTGTACGGCAGGAAAGGATAGGACGGGAATTATTGTCGCCGCAATCCTGAAAATCTGCGGGATTCCGGAACAATATATCATTGAAGAATATCTGTTAAGCGATGGTGATATTGCTATCCAAAAAATCGCAATGTCTTTAAGTGGATTCGGCAATCTGGAACAGTACTTTAACCGTGTTAAATCCCTGAATAAAATTACCGAAAAATTTTTATCCTAAAATTTACATCCTCCTCCCTGCCGCCATTACCGAATCCATTTGCCTCCACGTTGAAGCAAAACGCTATTTGTGTGCTGTGAATGCTGGCTACTGGCAGGAGCGATCGGCAGCCTCAAAACAGAGTTAAAATTACAAGAGTCTCCTTTCTCCCCCGAAAAAGCACGGGATTTTGAGCACAGTCCTCACGCCGAAGCAGCCATACAGTTAAGAAAATGGAATGATTTTGCCAAAGTTGTGGGCACCCAAACGCTGCCGTTGGAACACTTTGTCCCGTTATTGGAGCAATGCGCGATCGCAGTCGATTAAACTCTGAATAAACTCTTGAGAGATAAATCTGTGAGATAAAGTTTTATCAAATGCAGCCTCACGATCGCAACTTTGGGATAGTATGATTTTGAGTCAAAAGGTGTCCGATCGTAAAAAATTCACCATTGAAAAATTGTTCGCGGCAAAAGTGGCAAATTAATACTCCGAATCTATCACCCATGCTCTCCCAAGCCAAATCTTACATCTCATCCGGGGAATGGCAAAAAATCCCCCTGCGCTCGATCCTTGTCATCCCTTTTGTCATCGAAGTTGTTGCCGCCGTGGGATTGACAGGATGGCTGTCGTGGCAAAACGGGCAGAAAGCGGTGAATGACGTAACAACGCAACTTCGGGAAGAAATTACCGCTCGCATTCAACAAAAACTCGAATCCTATTTAGAAGTTCCTCATACTATCGATCTCCTTAACGCTAAAGCGATCGCGATCGGGCAACTCGATATAACCGATCCCCTTGCCCTCGATCGCTGGTTCATACAGCAATTACAAGTTTACAACTCGGTCACGGGAATTTACTTCGGCAACGAAGCGGGCGGATTTACCGGGCCCGAACGGGGACGAGACGGAACTTTTACGATCTACGCCACAGAAAACTTCCAAGCGGGCAACCTTCACCAATACGCCAGCGATCGCCAAGGCAACCGTCAAGAACTTTTAGAGACCTTTCCCGATTACGATCCCCGCAAGCGTCCTTGGTATACCTCCGCCGTCGAGGAACGCAAAGCCGTCTGGAGCGAAATTTATCCCTTTGCTGCGGATTTGAGTTTGGGAATTTCTGCCAGTTTGCCCATTTACGATGCTCGAGGAGAACTCCAAGGTGTCGTCGAAACCGATCTTGCCTTGGCAGATATGAGCGGCTTTTTGCGCTCCCTCAAAATCGGACGCACGGGACAGACTTTCATCATGGAAAGTTCGGGCTTAATTGTCGCCTCTTCAACCGATGAGAAACCGTTTCTAGAAAATCGAGGGGAAGACAGTCCCCAACGCTTGAACGCAAAGGATAGCCGCTTGCCCCTAGTGCGAGGAAGCGCCCAAAAGATCGCGGCTGAATTTGGAGATCTATCGGGCTTAACAGAGGGGGAACAATTAACCTTTCTGCTGGAAGGACGGCGACAGTTTTTGCAAGTCACTCCGTTTCGAGACGAGCGAGGATTGGATTGGTCGATTGTGGTGGTTATCCCGGAAGCCGATTTTATGGAACGCATTCATGCCAACACCCGCATGACGATTTTCCTCTGCTCGATCGCATTGGGAATTGCCTTATTATTGGGAATTCTGACGGCTCGTTGGATTGCTCGACCAATTTCCCGCTTGAATTCTGCCTCGAAGGCGATCGCCTCGGGGGAATTAAATCAACACGTGGAAGTCAAGCAAATTCGCGAACTCGACACCCTGGCCCGTTCTTTTAACCAAATGGCCGGACAGCTACAAGATTCTTTTACCGCCCTCGAAAGAACCAACCTAGAGCTAGAGGGACGAGTAGAGGAACGAACCGCAGAATTGCAGCAAGCTAAAGAAATGGCAGACTCGGCCAACCAAGCCAAAAGCGAATTTCTTGCCAATATGAGTCACGAACTGCGAACGCCCCTCAACGGCATTCTCGGTTACGCGCAAATTTTGCAGCGCGATCGCGACGCAACCCCAAAAATCAAAGACGGTCTCGACATTATCGACCAGTGCGGCTCCCATTTACTCACTTTAATTAACGATATTCTCGATATCTCTAAAATTGAAGCGAGAAAGTTAGAACTCTACGCCGGGGATTTTCCATTAGAATCATTTTTGCAAGGGATTCGCGAACTCCTTCGCATCAAAGCCGAACAAAAAGAAATCGATTTTCACTACGAAGCCTCCTCGGAACTCCCCCAAGCCATTCGCGCCGATGAAAAACGCCTGCGTCAAGTTCTCATCAATTTATTGGGCAATGCCATTAAATTTACCGATCGCGGCGCAGTCACTTTTTCAGTTACCAGCGATGCGACCCCGCGTCGGACGGGGCTTATAAACTCTGGAGGAAACCTCCAGAGACAGCCCCTTCGTAAGACGCAAGGGAACGCGCATCAAGACAGTCACTCGATCCCCCCGTCCTCTGGACACCCCCCTTATCAAGGGGGGCAGGGGGGATCGAACAAACAACAAACAACCCTCCGCTTTCAAGTAGAAGATACGGGGGTGGGCATGACCCCGGAACAATTGGAGAAAATATTTCTTCCCTTCGAGCAAGTGGGCGATCGCTCCCGTCACTTCCAAGGAACGGGGTTGGGTTTAACCATCAGTCGCCAATTAATTGAAATGATGGGCAGCACCCTCGAGGTCGAAAGTATTGCCGATAAAGGCAGCCGATTTTGGTTCGATTTAACCGTACCCGAAGTGAAAGCGTTGCAAGGGTCGGAGGGAAAAGAACTCGTGCGAGATATTGTCGGCTATCAAGGACCGACTCGGAAAGTGTTACTGGTTGACGACCATTGGGAAAATCGAGCAGTTTTGATTCATCTGCTCGAGCCGATTGGATTTGAAGCGATCGAAGCAGAAAATGGTTTGCAAGGGCTAGAAAAAGTCAAAACCCATCAACCCGATCTCATTATTACCGATCTGTCGATGCCCATTATGGATGGATTTGACATGATCGAACGATTACAAGATTTAGAAGCAGGACAAAAAATCGCGATAATCGCTTCTTCTGCAAGCGTTACCGGGAGCGCTCGTCAAAAATGCGATCGCGTTGGCTGCCATGATTTTCTACCCAAACCCGTCCAATCTTCAGAGTTATTTGCACAACTGCAACGACATTTAAAAGTGGAGTGGATTTATGAAACGGTCGAAAATCCCTCTGTACCCCTCTCGACAGAACTGATTTTCCCTCCCGCCCGAGAACTGGTGGCCCTTTACAATATTGTTTTAGATGGATATCTGACGGAAATTCAATCTGAGATCGAGCGAATTGAGAATCTCGATCGTAAATATGTTGTTTTTGCTCGCAAAATTCTTAAACTTGCAGACGCATTCGAGAGCGAGGCAATTCTTCAACTCATCGAACCGCTTATCAACGAACAATTATCCGCGAACGATTATCAATGACTTGCCAACAATCAAAAATAATTTTTGGGGTTCTCTCTATCTTTGGGAGTTTTGTCGGGTTGGCAATCGCCCCTTCTCCCAGCACGGCACAAAACGATACTTCCTGCCCTCCCGCCGTTCTTTCGCGACTGCAAACCCATTCAGTCCAAGCGGGGGAAACTTTAGAGGCGATCGCGACCCAATATCAAATTTTGCCAGCCATTCTGTTGCACTTCAATCCTTCTTTATCAAAAAATCAGCCCTCACCGGGCAGTACCTTATTAATTCCGCCGTTAAACGGGATTAAAATTGCCGTGCCGACGGGGGCAACTTGGCAAGATTTGGCCGACGCATACGGCGTGCGTGCCGATGTTTTATTCGAACTCAATGGCTGTCAGTTGCCCGAAGAAACCGCCTTTATTCCCGGAATGCAATGGACTCGGGCGAGTCCTCAAGCAACGAGTTATTTGGGTTTGAGCGGCTATCCTTTAAGCGATCGCGCCAATATCGGCCTTGCCTATGGCTGGCAAACGCGAGGGGGAGAGGAGAGCGAATTTCACAACGGCATTGACTTTCTCGCCCCTGCGGGCACCTCCGTCCTCGCCGCAGAATCGGGAATCGTTGCCTTTGCCGATCTCCAAGGAAATTATGGCAATTTGGTGGTCATCAATCACGAAGGAGGACGGCAAACTCGTTACGCTCATCTCGATAGCTTCAGCGTGACTCCCAACCAAGAAGTCAGAATGGGAGAGGCGATCGGGACTGTTGGTACGAGCGGACAGCCCGATATTCCTCAAACCCATTTACATTTTGAAGTTCGCTATCAAGTCCCCATCGGTTGGGTCGCCCAAGACCCCCAAATTCACCTCCTCCTCGATCTTTGGTAACGGGTAACTGCTCCTTACTGATTCAGCCAACCGCGAAGACGGCGAGCAACTTGGGGGCGGCGTAATTTGCGCATGGCTTTACTTTGAATTTGTCTGACTCGCTCTCGCGACAAATTAAACATTCCACCAACCTCTTCTAGGGTGTAAGGTTGACTGGTATTTAAACCATAGCGCAGGGAAATGACATCTTTTTCTCTCTCTGTGAGAACGTCGCTGAGAACTTCTCCGATCTCTTGACGCATCATCACCTCACTCATTTGATCTTCGGGTAACTTTAAATCGCTATCCTCGAGCAGATCCATGAGTTCCGTATCTTCTCCCTTGCCGACACGGTGATTGAGAGACAAAGATTGACGGCGCAATTGAAACAGTTGGCGCAATTGAGCGGGGGTAACGTCCAATTCTGCCGCTAATTCTTCTTCGTGAGGATTGCGTTGTAACTTTTGTTTGAGATTACGCTGTGCTTTTTTGAGTTTGTTGAGTTTTTCAACAATGTGAATGGGCAGGCGAATCGTCCTTGCGTCGTTGGCAATGGTGCGGGTAATTGCTTGACGAATCCACCAGTAAGCATAGGTTGAAAACTTGTAGCCCTTATTGGGATCGAACTTTTCTGCCGCGCGATTGAGACCGATCGCCCCTTCTTGGATCAAATCGAGAAAAGGTACGCCCCGATTGAGATAGCGTTTGGCAATAGAAACCACCAAGCGCAGATTCGAGCGGATCATCTTCCGTTTGGCAACGCGACCTTGATAGAGTTTTTGTTCCAGTTGACGGACTGTCATCCCCAAGGCTTTGGCAATTTCCGCTTTAGTCGGTTGGCGCTGCAATTCCTCAAATAATTGAGCTTGTAATTCTTCAACTTCGACGATCGCCTTCACGCATTGTGCCAATTCCACTTCTTCCTCGGGTTTGAGAAGGGGATAGCGAGCCATCTCTTTAAAAAATGCGCCGACGGTATCTTCATCTCCCTTACCATAGCTGCTTTTGCGGGCTTTCGTGGCAGTTCCGACAGGCATCGAAAAAGAAACATTCACCAAATTAGATTCCAAATTAGAATCTAGGGGGGCTTCTGCATTAGAGTCTAGCGCCCTGCTGGAGATCGTTCCGGTCATGGCCTTAGTTATGACTTCGGTAATTGCTCCGGCGATCGCCGTATCGGGGTTTGCGGTTGTGGGATCGGGAGATAATTGAGTAAGATTCATAAGTCGCATTTAATGATTTCAAAAAAGTTTGTTATGGGTTAGGGGTTATTAACTGTCTTTATCCTTGCCTCCTTCGATCTTCACCTCCTAAATTGAGAGGATTGAGCGGGAATATTGAATTGGGCGATCGCTCGATCGCAGATTAAACAAGCGAGTTTGAATTTAAAGGCAAGGGTATTTGGATCGAGGGTACTCGCTATTTCAGCCAACCCAGAAAACTTAACAGTTTCTTTAACTCGTTTTTCGCTAAAATGGGCGAATTATGCTTAACAGGCTAACAGAAATGTTTGGGGAGTTTGTTTGTCTGATTACAAAATGTTGGGAAAAATATGAGGAAATGTTAACAAAAATCTCGATTTTCTGGGTTTTTCCCCCTCAATCCAGTCGAAATAAACGATCCTAACGTTTTTAAACCCTACATATCGCTGGAATTTTAGGATTTTCCACAGGCCTTTTCGAGTAGTGAGAGCGATCGCTCGGAAAAAGGTAAATTTTTGTTGCCATTGCCTTAACATTTATTGAGAGCGGGTGTACTTAAAGTTATAAGCCCAAATTCAGCAAATGTCGAATACCCCCAGTATGATTTCTTCAACCCCTTCCCCTCTTCCAATTGTCGCCAACCCTAGAGTTGCAGAGCCTACAGGAGAGTATGACAATCGCTCTGGGGGCGATCGGTGGGTGGAAGTCCTACTCGACTATTCTCAAAATTCGGGGTTAGAAGCAGGGAATTCGCCAAAATTATTTACTTATCGCATTCCCAAGGATCTCGATGTCAATATGGGGGATATTGTTCTCGTTCCTTTTGGCGCGCAAACACTGGGGGGAATTGTCGTGCGCTCCCTAAAAGTATTGCCAGCAGATTTAGAGCCAGATCGCGTTCGCAATGTGAAAGAAATTATTGCAGAGGAAGTTTTTTCGGCAACCTATTGGAAATTTTTAGAGAGAGTCACGGAATATTATTTTGCACCCCTTATTTCAGTGATTCGCATGGCTTTACCGCCCGGTTTACTCGTTAAACCTCAAAGCCGAATTCGCCTTCGTGCCGATGTTATTCCCAAAGGATTTGAAGTATTTTGTTCGACGATCGCACAAGATATTATTGCTCTCTTGCGATCGCAAAAAGAAGGCGATTACAGCAGTCGCCACATTTACCAAAAACTAGGAAAAAGTAGGCGCAGTCTTATTAATCGAGGGTTGCAAGAATTAAAAAAGCGGGGTTGGATCGAACGATATATCGAGCCTCCCGCCTCCGTACAACCCAAAATGAGGAAAGCCGTCATTGTCGTTCCTTATTCTTCCGTTTTAGGACTGAGCGATCGCCAACGTGAAATTCTAAAAATCCTGCAAAATGAAGGCGGAACAATGTGGCTGACAGATTGCGTTCAAAATCTAAAAACCACATCTCAAACCCTCAAACGTTTGGAAAAGTCGGGTCATATTATTATTCAAGATCGGGAAGAGTTACGATTTCACGAGACATCCGATCAAAATGAAGATCGCCCCAAAACTTTGAATCAAAATCAAGCAAAAGTATTAGAAACGCTGCAAAATATATCAGGATATGCTCGCATTTTATTGCATGGTGTTACGGGGTCAGGAAAAACAGAAGTATATCTGCAAGCAATCGCGCCAGTTTTGAAGCAAGGCAAATCCGTACTCGTCCTTGTTCCAGAAATTAGTTTAACGCCACAATTAACCGATCGCTTTCGCGCCAGATTTAGCGATCGGGTGCGAGTCTATCATAGCGGTCTCAATCAAGGCGAACGTTACGATACGTGGCGTTTTTTCTTCTTTCAAAACCCTCAAGTGATTATCGGGACGCGATCGGCGGTATTTGCTCCTCTTAAGAATTTAGGTTTAATTATTCTCGACGAAGAACACGACCATAGTTTTAAAGAGGATCGACGCACTCCAACCTATCACGCCAGAACAGTCGCACAATGGCGAGCAGAATTAGAAAATTGCCCTCTCATCCTCGGCTCGGCAACGCCTGCTCTAGAAACATGGATTGCATCGCAAACACCCCACCCCCCAACCCCCTCCCAAGAGGGGGAGAGCAAGAAAGGAGTAACCAACAACCAACAAACAATAACCAACAGAGGTGCGACCCCGCGTCGGCGAAAGACGCAAGCGGTCAGACCCCGCGTCGGCGAAAGACGCAAGGGAATGCTGACCAAGAGAGGGAACGCGCACCAAGACAACCAATAACCAATAACCAACAACAAATTCATTATCTATCCTTACCCGATCGCATTCATTCGCGTCCTTTCCCTCCCGTGGAAGTAGTCGATATGCGCAAGGAATTAAAACAAGGCAACCGTTCCATGTTTAGTATTGCCTTGCGAGATGCCCTCAAACAACTCAAACCCACCAGAAAAAAGGGCATTCTGTTTATTCCCCGTCGGGGACACAGCACCTTTGTTTCTTGCCGTAGTTGCGGTTACGTTATCGAATGTCCGCGTTGCGATGTTTCTCTTTCCTACCATCACGTCCGCGAGGGAGCTAAGCAAATCTTGCGCTGTCATTATTGTAACTACAGCATCCCGCATCCCTCTCGCTGTCCCGAATGCGACTCCCCCTATCTCAAATTTTTTGGCAGTGGGACGCAAAAAGTTGCCAAGGCGATCGCGCAAGAATTTTCTGATTTACGGGTCATCCGCTTTGATAGCGATACGACTCGTGCCAAAGGTGCCCATCGTACTAAATTAACCGAGTTTGCCGAAGGCGAAGCCGATCTTTTAGTAGGAACGCAAATGTTAACCAAAGGCTTAGACATCGCAGAAGTGACGCTAGTAGGGATTTTAGCAGCAGATGGACTCTTGCACCTTGCCGATTATCGTGCCTCCGAACGAGCCTTTCAAACTTTAACTCAAGTCGCAGGACGAGCGGGACGAGGAGACGATCCCGGACGGGTTATCCTGCAAACCTATACCCCCGATCATCCCGTTATCGAGGCGGTCTGTAACCACGACTATTTCGCATTTGCGCGAGAAACCTTAGTAGAGCGATCTCAAATGAACTATCCGCCTTACAGCCGTTTGATTTTGTTGCGGTTGAGCGGTTTGGATGCCGAAGAGGTAGAAAGTGCCGCCAATATAGTCGCACAAGGCTGTCAGACCCTCCTAGTCTCTATCAAACACGAATTGCTCGGACCCGCACCTGCGAGTATCATGCGGATCGATCGCCGCTATCGCTGGCAAATCTTACTCAAATTTTCTCTTGAGACGAAAAATTTACCCGATTTAGCTCAGCTAAAAAAATTGTGTCCCAGCCCTGTCAGACTAACGATTGATGTCGATCCTTTAAGTATCGGTTAGACTAAATGAATTCATCCAGCCAACAAATCTGTAGATTTATTTTGGTCTCAGTATGACAGATTGTCGATCGGTTATTGTAAAGTCATACGAATTTAAAGCATTCGCAATTTGCTACATGGTGACGACAGGAGAAGAATTAGATTATGAAAACTTCCCCCCAAAAAGAGAACAAAAAATTATTACTCGTAGATGACGATCCCAATTTGATCCTTTTAGTCAAGGATTATCTTGAATGGAAAGGATACGAAGTTATCGCCGCCGAAAATGGTCGGGAGGCTTTGGATATCTTAGAAACCCAGACTCCAGATATGATTGTCTGTGACGTGATGATGCCAGAAATGGACGGCTATACTTTCGTCGAAAAAGTTAAAGAAAATCCCAAGCTGAATTGGATTCCCTTCCTTTTTCTCTCTGCCAAAGGACAAAGTTCCGATCGCGTCAAGGGTTTGAGTAAAGGTGCTGACGTGTACATGGTCAAGCCTTTTGAACCCGAAGAACTAGTCGCTCAAGTTAAATCATCTCTCTCCCAAGTCGAACGCCTCCGGGATGTGACCAAACCGGGAAAAGATCTGGCCGTCACCCTTCAGGTTCCAGAAGGAGTCGAACTGACCGATCGCGAAATGAATGTCGTGCAATTGGTTGCCCAAGGCATGAAGAACAAAGATATCGCCGAACAATTGAATGTCAGCCAACGCACGGTAGAAAGCCACGTTTCCAATATGTTGCACAAAACCCAACTCAAAAATCGCACCGAACTGGCACGGTGGGCGATCGAAAGCAGTCAAGTTTGATTCAGCGATGCGACTCCGCGTCGGCGAAAGCGGTCAGACCCCGCGTCGGCGAAAGACGCAAGGGAATGCTGACTAAGACAGACGCAAGGGAATGCTGACCAAGACAGACGCAAGGGAACGCGCATCGAACCAGTTATCAGTTATCGGCGATTACTCGTTCATTGAATGGGATGTTGGCCGTAGAAAGGTAATGCTTCAGACCAGTGGGGAGGATCGATGGTCGGCCAGGCGATCGCGGCAAGTTCTAAAATATCGGTCACTGTTTCTCCGAGGTCGAGAGGAACGGGCAAAACCTTAGAAATCTCTCCTAGGTTCTGGCATTTTTCTTGCCATTGTTCTGGTGTCATGACCGCATCGGACAAAATCGTATCGAGATAGTTTCCGTTTTCACCGGCGGCAAACTGATAAATTGCGCCAAAAATTGCGCCCCGTTTAGCTGGATATTCGACGGCGATGCGATCGCCTGCCGAAAATAACGCTTTTTGCGACCAAGTAAACCCCTTAAGAGAAGAAACGGCAAAGAGGGGAAGATCGAATTGTTGGGCGAGAGTTCGCGCAGTAACCAAGCCGATGCGGGTACTGGTAAAACTACCGGGCCCTTTCGCCACGGCTAAAAAGGCGAGATTTTCCCACGTTTGCGGCTGAATGAACTCCGACAGATAGAGATGTAACTGGTTAGATAACTCTCGCCCCACATTCCAAACGCGATCGCGAGAGTCCCCAGCAAAATTATCGATCGCCAGTCCCAGTTGAGAACTCGAGGTATGCAAAGCAAGAGCGTAGGTTTGAGAATCATCAAAAAGCATCAAGGAATAACTAATAACTGATAAAATAGCGCCTATCTCTAAAGTTTAAAGGGAAGTGACAGGCAAAGACGAATCAGCGCGATCGCCCTTGTCACTTCCCCATCCTGACTTCATTATTTTTACGGCATTTCCCCGCGAGGCCGGCCATCCGCGATCGCGCCCCTCAATCTCAATTACGAATCAAGGAGAAAGTTTTGGTCGCAACCACATCTTTTAATACCACCAAATCCGAAGAAATTTTTACCGCCGCCCAGAAATTAATGCCCGGCGGGGTTAGCTCTCCCGTCAGAGCGTTTAAATCTGTTGGCGGTCAGCCCATCGTCTTCGATCGCGTCAAAGGCTCCCGGATCTGGGATGTCGATGGCAATGAATATGTTGATTATGTCGGCACTTGGGGGCCTGCAATTTGCGGTCACGCCCATCCAGACGTGCTCGAAGCCCTTAAAAAAGCCCTCGAAAAAGGTACCAGTTTTGGTGCGCCCTGTATCTTAGAAAATACGCTGGCAGAAATGGTCATCGATGCCGTTCCCAGTATTGATATCGTGCGTTTTGTCAACTCGGGGACGGAAGCCTGTATGTCCGTCCTGCGTTTAATGCGCGCTTTTACCGGACGCAATAAGATTATTAAATTCGAAGGCTGCTATCACGGTCACGCCGATATGTTTTTGGTGAAAGCCGGCTCGGGGGTCGCGACATTGGGTTTACCCGATTCCCCCGGAGTCCCGAAAGCGTCGGCGAATGATACCCTCACCGCCCCCTACAATGACCTAGAAGCGGTGAAAAAGCTATTCGCCGAAAACCCCAAAGAAATTGCCGGAGTCATTCTCGAACCCGTTGTCGGTAACTCTGGCTTTATTCCTCCCGATGGGGGCTTCCTCGAAGGATTGCGCCTCATCACCCAAGAAAATGAGGCATTATTGGTCTTTGATGAGGTAATGACGGGATTTCGCATTGCCTATGGCGGCGCGCAGGAAAAATTTGGCGTAACTCCCGATCTAACGACTTTAGGGAAGGTTATTGGCGGCGGCTTACCCGTGGGCGCTTACGGCGGTCGGAAAGATATCATGGCCATGGTCGCCCCCGCAGGTCCCATGTATCAAGCGGGAACCCTTTCCGGGAATCCTTTGGCTATGACGGCGGGGATCGAAACCCTGAAATTGTTGCAAAAACCCGGAACCTACGAACAACTCGATCGCGTGACGAAAGACTTGATAACGGGTTTGCAAGCCATTGCGAAGGAAACGGGTCACGCAACCTATGGCGGTCATATTAGCGGGATGTTCGGTCTCTTTTTCTCGGGGGATCCCGTTCACAATTACGATGATGCCAAAAAGTCAGATTTAGCGAAGTTTTCCCGCTATCATCGCGGTATGTTAGAACGAGAGGTTTATTTCGCACCGTCTCAATTCGAAGCCGGATTTACCTCTTTAGCTCATACCGATGAAGACATCGAGAAAACGTTAAAAGCTGCTAAAGCTGTCATGGCAGACTTATAAAAAATAATTCGGTTGAAAAGATGGGATGTTTTATGGGGTGCATCTCAGTTTTGCAAAAAGGCGATCCCTCTCCCGTCCCCCTTAATAAGGGGGAAGCCTAATTCCCCCTTATTAAGGGGGGTTAGGGGGGATCAAAATCTACATCTGCAACTTTGAGATACACCTATTTTTCATGATTCCATCTTTTTTTACGCGATCGCTTTAAATAGGAATAGAAATTATAAATTCTGCTCCGTTTTCGAGAGAAGACGTACAGCTTAATTCTCCACCATGACGCTCGACGACAATCGAATAACTAATCGATAAACCCAAACCCGTCCCCTTGCCAATTTCCTTAGTCGTAAAAAACGGATCGAAGATTTTGTTAGCCGTTTCTTCCGGGATACCGGGACCGTTATCAGCAATCCCGATTATCGCTCTTTTCTCCTTCAACATCGTGCGAATGCGGATTTTAGGATTTTTAATTTCCCCTGCGATCGCTCCCGGCTCTATAGCATCGATCGCATTACCGATGAGATTCAGAAAAACCTGATTGAGTTGCCCCGGATAGCATTCGATTGGAGGAAGTTCGCCATACTCTTTCTCAATTGTAATTTCCGGGCGTTCGGCCTTGGCTTTGATGCGATTTTGTAAAATTAACAGCGTACTTTCGATGCCTTCATGCAAATTCGCTTCTTTGCGATCGGCTTCGTCCAAGCGCGAAAAATTCCGCAAGCTGACAACAATCTCTCGAATACGTTGCGTGCCAATTTGAATTGAATTGAGAACTTTGGGAAGATCGCCTCGTAAAAAATCGAGATCCATGTCGTCTTTTTCTTCCGCGATGGTAGGGGTTTCCTCGGGATACTCTCGGTCGTAAAGTTGGACTAACTCGAGCAAGCCGATCGCGTAAGCCTCTAAATGTTTCAGATTCCCATAAATAAAATTGACGGGATTATTAATTTCGTGAGCGATTCCCGCCACCATCTGCCCCAAACTCGCCATTTTTTCATTTTGAATGAGTTGGGTTTGGGTTTTTTTTAGTTTTTCGAGGGTCTGTTGCAAATCTCCATTTTTATCTTCTAATTCTCGCGTTCTCGCCATAACTTTTTCTTCTAACGAAGAACTGTATTCTTGTAACTGCTCGTAGGACTGTTGTAATTGTCCCGTCATTTGGTTAAACGTTCGAGCGAGAATGCCAATTTCATCTTCTGTTAACACTGGAGCGGTTTGCAGCCGGGCAAATTGCCCTTTTCTAACATTTTCTCTCAGCGATCGCGCAGTGTGGGAGATTGCTAAAATCGGTCTGACGATACGACGACTCATGAGGAGAATGCCCGCAGCTAAAATGGCAGACAGTGCCAAACCCGATAAAATAATGGCATAAGCCAAGCGACGGGCAGGGGCGAATGCTTCGGCTTGTTCCATCTCCACCAACAAGGCCACATCCTGCGCTTCCAGCCAGCGATAAGCCCCGATCGCGGAAATGTTGCGATAATTATCATAAAGCCCGCGACCGCTTTCCCCTGACATGGCCAATGCGATCGCCTCGCTTTCTACCCCATCGGGAAATTCTTCCGAGCCAAATTCTGCTGCCGAGACAAAAACATTGCGGCTGGCAAAATTCGTCCCTAAATTGGCGACTAAATAGGTTTCTCCCGTCTCCCCCAAACCGCGATCGTCTCGGACGATCTCATCGAGGCGAGCGAGGTTGAGATGAACGCCCAAAACTCCCAAACGCTGGCCTGTTGAGGTGAAAATTGGCGTGGTGAAGGTCACGGCAGGGCGATCGCCATCAGAGGCTCGATAAAAGTTTACCGCAAAGAATTCATCAAAGTCCTCTAGGACTTCAATGCTCTGATCGAGGGGTTCGTAACGCCCGATTTTTTCAGCATTCGTAGAGGCAACAATCCGATTTCCCCGAGACAGGAGAAAAATTTCCCGATAGTCGGAGCGATCGCCAATAAAGCGCCCGAGGGTCGTTTGCCAATCTTCCAATTGAGTTTCATATTCAGAGGTCTCTCGATCTGCCCCGAGTAATAATCGTCCTCGTTCCTCAACTTCGGGCAACTGGCTCAAGGCAACAAAAGTATTGCGGCGATCGCGCAACCAGCGATTTAACTCTCCTTCTTTGAGGGCGGCGATCGCGCTCAAGCGGTCAAAAATTGATTCTTTCAGGGATACCCGCGCCTCAATAAAGGCAACATAGCCCACCAAAGCCACGATCGCCACGGACAGCAGCGAAAAAGAACCGACAATTTTCACCAGCAGGCTTTTTTTCCAGAAGTTTAGCATTTTGATGTTGGCGCGATCGCTCTAACGATTCCATTCGACAAAAATTTCTTCAATACGAACAAATGTTTTGTCGATAATTTCAGTTGGATTTTTCAGCCTAATTCAAGATTGTGAAAAACTTGTGAAACCGTTCTGTTTTAACCAAGGCGATCGCTCTAATTATCCCATTCAGCAAAAATTTCTTCAATGCGAGCGATCGCTTCATCGACTGCTGCTTCAGGGGAAAGTCCCGAAATAACCCGTTCGATCGCGCGACCCCAAATGTTTTCCGCTTGCACGCCAGCATAAGCAGGATTGAGGGATTGATAACTCGGGCGGGTCTTTTCAGCTTGAAGTTGTCGAGCGACGATGGAAATGTGGGGATCGGCGGGATCGTTCCAAAAGGGTTCTGCTGTAATGTCCGGCATCACGGGAAAATAGCGGCCTAATGCACCTTCGATATAGGGTCCGAGGCGGTCGGGTTGGATGAAATAGTTCAGAAAGTCCTTGGCAATTTCTTGGCGGGGCGAATCGGCAAAAAGCGCAACCTGTTTAACCGCAACCAAATATTGTGGGGATTCTCCGTCGGGTTCATTGGGGAATTCGATGGTTGCAATGCGATCGCGATAGATTTCTTCTTCTTCTCGCTGAGATCCCGGTATGGAGAGGGTGGGATTGATCGTCATGACGACATTTTGATTGAGAAAGGCCGTGTTATTCGAGCCATCCGTCCAATTGTTCGCATCCGATGGCACGTAGCCTTGTCGGTATAAATCGACATACCATGTTAGCGCGGCGATAATTTTCTCGCGAACTCCCACATCATCAATGAGAAGATTGCCTTGCTCGTCTAGCAACTCTACATCGTAAGCCTCTAAAATTTGCTCAAAAACCGAATAAGTATCCCCCGCTTGGCTGGATAGAGGCAACCCCAACCCATATATTTCCTCTCGTCCTTGGCGGCGTAAATTATCCTGTGCTTGCTGCCAAAATTGCCAGAACTCATCCCATTCTCGAGGAATATCTTCTTCGCTCAAACCCGCTTCAGCCAGCAAATCTCGCCAATAGTGAATGTGTACGGTGCGCTGCTGGAGCGGAACGGCATAACTCGATCGCGTTTTGGCCGCATTGTTATAAAGGTAAACCGATTGCAGCGCAGCAGGACTATAAACTTCTTTTAAAGGCGCGATCGCGTCGGATACGTCGGCAAGTTGGCCATTCCAAGCCCAACGGGGAATGAGTTGTTCGTCCACGCGGGTAGAATAGACAAGATCGGGAGGATTTCCCGCCTTCAAAGCATTCTCGGTATCTTTCAGAATATCATCGTGACTGATGAAAGACAGTTCGACTTTGTTGCCCGTCTCTTGTTGCCATTCGTCAGCAATAGTTTGAAGCGCTTCATCTTCTTGACTATAATAGCCCTGCGCCCACCAAATAGTTAGCGCGTCATTGGAGGAACGCGGACTTGCAGGGCGATCGAGTGTCGATTCGGAATTTCCCCCGCAATTGACCAGCAGAAAACTCAATAACAATACGCTCGCAATTTTATTCCCGCGTAGAATTCTCATATGTTCCTCCAGTTGCCAAGCTATTATTCTAATTGAGTCTTCTATTCTTCCCCCAATAAACTTTAGCTTAAGGCAAAAATCATGAAAGGTTTGCACGGAGATCGAGCGGGAAGTTAGCGATCGCTTTTATCTCGATCGAAGGAGTAATTTTATCTTTTTGGATAGCATTACACTTTTTGGTTAGGATATTTCTCCTCTTTCTTCTCTCTGTGTCTCTCTGTGTCTCTGTGGTTTAAATTCTTCATGTCCTAATGTATTTATGTAATGCTATATTATTCGAATTCGGGATAAATATACTTCTCAAAAATCTATCGTTTCGGAGTCATCTCCGAATAACATCCCGTATAGTTAACCCAAATATTCTCAAATTTTGCCGGGGAAGTGCCTTGAATTTCGGGATAAGTGGGTAGGGCAACGCCCCAAAACTCCTCGAATAAACAATTTTCTTGACTGACGATTTTACCTGTTTTGGCGTTGATAACGCACTTGGCAAAACCTTGTTTGTCGTAGACTCCAGGAGGTGCGCCATAAAAAGCAGGCTCGATCGCTTGATTCGTCCAAGTTGTATCCGTTGCTTGCACCCATGCGCTCACATCGTGACCGGATGCCAAGACCAAATGCAATACGATATTTTCTCCACCATTATCATCGCGATCGGCAAAGAAATGAACGCATTCGTGAGGAATTTCCAGATGTTTGGCCACCACTTTTTCTTGGGTTGCAAGCTGTTCTCGCGGGACTAACCAAACTTGATTGTGAGCGTTTTGAGTACGAGCGGGCAGTTTTCCAAATAGCATCCGATCGTATTCAATGCGAAAAGCCGTGTCAATAATGACGAGATAATTCTCGGTAATGACGATCTGATGGGTAGATTGTTTGATAATAACGGGTTCGTTCGTGCGTTCGTCGAGAATTTGGGCGGTATGAAAACTTTTTCCCTCGTCAAGATGTCGGCCGTGCCAAATATGAATGTGGGTTTCAGGACGATCCAAAGAGACGTTGAGTTCGTCCACTAACTCGATGTCAAAAACAGGATTAATCAGAAAGATTTCTCCAGTTTTTTCATCATAAGCGGGATGCGCTCCGCTCATATTCATCGGAAAAATCCAAGGCAATTCAAATTTTCCCACTCCGGGGATTCCTTCAACTTCTAGAGCCAACCATTCCTCGCGATGACCGACGGAGGTAACGGGTTTTAAGGTAGTTAAATCCAACTCGAAGGGACGGCCGGAATCAATAGTCGCAAACATCCGCCAAGTTTTGTTTTCGGGATCTTGGAACGCCTGCAAAGCCGTATTGCACTGATTTTGTACCCCCAAACGAGGACTTAGACGAGCCAAGCTGCCGCGATTTTGAAACTTAAATAATCCCCCAAATAACAATTTGGGTAAATTGAAGACGTTTTTCCAACAGGGTTCTAAGGCGTTGTCAATTTGGCGATCGCAAATAATAGAAGGTGTAAGAAAGGCTTGACTTTTGAGATGAACTTTATTGTCAGCTGCATCCTGCAAATCCAGACGATAGATTTGAGCGCAGCCATTAAACCAAGGAATTGCACCCTCTTGTGGAGTCGGTACCATCCAAAACGCATATCCTTGACAATCGCGGGGAATTTCTCCCTCAATAACATCTAAGTCTAGATCGAGGGGTTCTGTATTTTGTTGCCGCAGATTTGAGGGGAATTGAGGCGAATTTAGTGCTGTCATATTTTCCCGATTGATTAAATTTTAAATTGGGAGCTATCTCAACTTGCGATCGTTAATTGTCAATACAATTGTTAAATTCCCCATTCAAAAATTGCGGCTCCCCAAGTTAGACCTGCACCAAAACCGGAAACGGCAATGCGATCGCCCGTCTTGACTTTACCTTCGCACACGGCTTCATCGAGAGCGAGGGGAATGGAGGCGGCAGAAGTATTGCCATATTTTGCTAAGTTACTAATAACTTTTTCCGCTGGAAGATTAAGGCGATTGGCGACTGCATCCATAATTCGTTGGTTGGCTTGGTGCAGTAAGAGCCAGTCGATCTCGTCTGTCGCGAGATCTGCATGATAAAGCGCCTTAGAAATCACCTCCGGCACCTTATCCACGGCAAAACGATAAACTTCTCGCCCATTCATGGTAATACTTCGATATTGTCCCCGTCCCACCTCGAGCCCGGGTAATAACGCTTGAGATTCGGCTTGCTGGGATAAATTCAGGGTGTGATTCTTCTGGCCGTTACTGTGGAGAGAAAAGCCGAGCAAGCGATCGCGATCCTCTGTTGCTTGCATCACCACGGCTCCGGCACCATCTCCAAAGAGAATGCACGTGCCGCGATCGTCCCAATCGACCCAGCGCGATAAAACGTCCGCACCGAGCAGTAAAACGTTACGATAAACCCCCGTGCGGATGAACTGTGCCGCCGTCACCATGCCAAAAACAAACCCCGAACAAGCCGCCGTCAAATCGAAAGCCACTGCTCTCGTCGCGCCGATTTCTCCTTGAATCTTGGCCGCACTGCCAAACAAATCGTCCGGGGTCGAAGTTGCCAAAACAATCAGATCGATATCTTCCGGAGAGAGATTCGCCATCGCGATCGCCGTTTGTCCGGCTCGGGCTGCCAATTGAGCGAGAGTTTCCCCGGAAGTTGCCAAATGCCGCGTCTGAATGCCCGTACGGGTTGTAATCCATTCATCCGAGGTTTCCACCATTTGGGCAAGTTGAGTGTTATCCAGCGTCGCTGCTGGCGTAGCCGAGCCGCTTCCGGCGATCGCGATTCCGAACTGTTTGAAAGTATCCTTCATCCTTGATGTCCGAGCGTGTTGGGATTATCCTGTGTGGGATTGTTCTATTTGGCTTTCTCCAAACTGTAGTAGGTTTGGAGGCGATCGAGCACGCGATGGTCGATCGCTTCTTTCGCCAAACGAATGGCACTAAAAATCGTCGGTGCTTGGGAACTACCATGACTGATAATGCAAATTCCGTCTACCCCCAAAAGTAAAGCGCCCCCATGTTCGGCATGGTCGATGCGCTGTTTGATACGCCTTAAATTGGGTTTGAGCATGGCGGATCCAAGCTGTCCGCGAATCCCATAGGGCAGTTCTTCCCGAATAATTTGCAATAAAACATCCCCGATCGCCTCGGCAAATTTCAAGAGGATATTACCCACAAAACCATCGCAAACGATAACATCAAAATTTCCCGACAGAATGTCCCGTCCTTCTGCATTGCCAATAAAAGGAATTTCGGGATTGGCTTCGAGGAGAGCATGGGCGCGCAAGGCCAGATCGTTGCCTTTAGAAGACTCTTCGCCAATATTGAGCAAGCCGACTGCGGGTTTCTCTACCCCGAGGACGTATTTGCTGTAAACCGTTCCCATCAAGGCAAACTGTTCCAAATATTTGGGACGACAATCCACATTTGCTCCCACATCAAGAATAATGACGGATTTCCCGGCGAGGATCGTGGGAAAAATTGCGCCGATGGCCGGGCGATCGATGCCCTTAATGCGACCCAAGCGGAGCATAGCCGATGCCATCGCCGCCCCAGAATGCCCGGCGGAAATCACGGCATCGGCCCGACCTTTCTTGACCAAATCCATGGCTACATTAATTGAGGCCTTGGGTTTTCGTCGTACCCCCGTGGCTTCTTCGTGCATGGAGATTATATCTTCGGCCGGGACAATTTCGAGATTGGGAGATTCTGCACCGTCTTCGGCGCTAGATTCGCCTATCACAAAATCTTCTCGACCGTGTTTTTCCATGCACGCTCGAATTTGTTGGGGGTCTCCCACCAATAAAATGCGAACGTCTAATTCTTCTGCTGCGCGAATTGCACCAGCAACAATCTCTTCGGGGGCATGGTCTCCCCCCATTGCGTCAATTGCAATTCTTTCCTTTGTGGATGCCATTGCTCGAAGTGAATAGAAGCCGTAACAAATTCTATCATGGTGTTGGTTATTGGTTGCCTTTCTTGCTCCCCTCTTGGGAGGGGCTGGGGGTGGGTTCTCCCCTCTTAGGAGGGGCTGGGGGTGAGTTCTCCCCTTCTTGGGAGGGAGTTGGGGGGTGGGTTGTTGTTAGTGATGGGGATTGGCTTGGAAATGCTTGGCAAGTCGATCGCTATTCCTTGATAATCGTTTACGGGTTATGCGTCGCCATTTACCGTTTATTGTTTATCGTTGAATGTCTGGAGTGATTAGTCTTTTAAGTACCTTGAGCCTGTTATCTGCTTTCTTCGGCGCGCCAGAAGAACTTATCGTTGCTCGTCCCCTCTCTTGGCAGGAGGCAAAAATTTTTCAATTACCCGCTGAACCCGATCCCGAAGCCGAAGCCATCCTCGAACAATATTTGCGAGATTTAACCGTTAAAGGATTTAATGCCCAACGTCAAGGGGTTTTGCTGCAAACCGGAATTACCAAACTGGCCTTTCGCAATGACAACATCCCTCTATCGGCAGCCTCCCTGACGAAAATCGCGACTACCTTAGCGGCTATTGATAAATGGGGACTCGACCATCGCTTTGCAACGCGAATTTATCGCCGAGGAGAACTGCGCGACGGCATTCTTAATGGAGATTTAATTATTGAGGGAGAGGGCAATCCTTTCTTTGTTTGGGAAGAAGCGATCGCGATCGGCACATTCCTAGAAAAAGCAGGAATTAGAGAAGTGCGGGGGAATTTACAAATTATCGCGCCCTTTTACATGAACTACAAAACCTCGCCTCGCGTGGCGGGACAGTTGTTTCAACAGGCGATCGCCTCAACCCAGTGGTCGGCAGCCATCCAAAAGCAATACGAAACAATGGCGATAAAATTGCCCCAGCCCAATGTCAAAATTACCGGACAAGTCGTCGTCTCTTCAGCACGGCCGGCAGAGGCCCAATTGCTCTTGCGTCATCAGTCCTTCTCTTTAGCCAATATTCTCAAACAGATGAATATTTACAGCAATAATGTCATGGCTGAGGTTTTGTCACAGTTGGCAGGAGGAGCTAAAACCGTGGCCCAATTAGCCGCTAATGCTGCCAGCGTGCCCCAAAATGAAATCCAACTCATTAACGGTTCTGGGTTGGGGACAGCCAATCGTATTTCGCCTCGAGGGGCGGTGTCCATGCTGACGGCATTGGAGGGACAACTGGCCGATCTGCCGATGGGAGTTGCCGATCTCTTTCCCGTAGCAGGGCGCGATCGCCAAGGCACCACCGTCGGTCGCAGATTGCCCCCCAATACGGTATTCAAAACGGGATCGCTACGGACGGTAAGCGCTCTAGCCGGGATCGTTCCCACGCAAAAACGCGGTCTAGTCTGGTTTGCCATTATCAATGAGGGAAGCGATCTTTACGAGTTGCGCGCCCAGCAAGATATTTTCTTGCGCAAGTTAGGACAAGCATGGGGACGGGACGAAACCGCATCCGTTGGCAGCGACCAACCAAATACAACTGAAGTATTGGGGGATCCCGCGCGTATTTCTGCCCCCTAATTCCCCGATTCTAGGCTCTCTTCCTTCAACACCGAGGGAATGCGAGCGATAATTTCTTCGGTAATGTCTAAGGGAGTTTGTTGGGAATGGGCGATCGCAATGCGAAGATCGGCTTGAGCGTACAAGGAATGGCGTTCTCGCGATAATGCCGATAATTTCTCGAATAAGTCTCCCTCTTTCAGGAGGGGGCGAGAGCGGTCTTCATGCAAGCGATCGAGCAAAATCTCTGGGGAAGCATCGAGCCAGACGATCAAACCATGACGCAAATGCCCCCAGTTTTCGGGCTTGAGTACGATCCCACCCCCCGTCGCGATCGCACTTTGGGTATAAGCGCAAACTTGTTCCAAAACTTTGGATTCCAAATTCCGAAAATAGGGTTCTCCTTCCGTGATAAAAAGATTTTCGATTGTCGTTCCGGCAACGCCTTCAATGAGTTTATCCGTATCGAAAAAACGATAGTTTAATTTTTGGGCGAGTAATTGTCCGACCGTCGTTTTGCCCGTTCCCATCATGCCGATGAGAAAGACGCTCATTCCCTGTAACAAATGCTTTGAACTCCTCAATGTCCTTTATCGCTAATCCTACACCAATCCCATTAACTCGCTCTCATCGAGCCATCCCTGCCTCGCCTCCCCATTGCTGTATTTCCTTCTTGACTCCCGCGAGAGAAACCCTACGATTTCGATGGAGTGCAATCAACCTCACATTTACCGTATGCGCAATCTGGTGTTTTGCGATCGCAATCTCTGATATTTTCGCTTCCACTACCGATACGGGTGCTAAAATCCAAACGAGATTGACTGGAATTGGCAATCCGAATCTTTTCTTGGAGAACGCCGAACGATTGCGCTATAGTAAGTATTCAGAGTCTCCCAGTGGTATGCCGAGCACAAACAAAGTTCAGCAACAATATTCAACAACAATATTCAGCAACAATGAATATTCAGCAACAATGTCTAGCTCGAGCTATCATTCAAACTCTATTGCCTTCAAAAACTTCGTTGAGGAGAAAAATATAGAGAGGGAAAGCGCAGGGCAAGTCCAAGAGGGGCAACAAAGGCAAGTAAAAGAGCAGAGTGCAAACAAATGTTCGCAAAGTGCGGGATCGTTCTTGGCGATTGTGCTAAACTCGAGTTTGCTTCCCTCCAATCGCAAGGGAATTTCTACAGCAAAAAACACCGTACTCAACACTCCAAAGGTAATGTTATGACTGCCAAAATCTTAGTTGTTGATGACGAACCCTTATTAGAATACGTCATCCAGCAAAAATTTAGGCAAAAAATTCGTGCAAAGGAATTTCAATTCATGTTTGCTAATAATGGCAAACAAGCGCTCGAAAAAATTGCAGCCGACCCTTCTATCGACTTGGTACTGACAGATATTAATATGCCGGAGATGGATGGGTTAACCTTACTCGAGAAACTTGCCGAAGCCGATCGCACCCTCAAAACTGTAGTTGTCTCTGCCTATGGGGATTTAAGTAATATTAGAACGGCTATGAATCGGGGAGCATTTGATTTTCTCACAAAGCCAATAGACTTTCGAGATATGGAAATCACTATTCGAAGGACGTTAGAAGTTGTCAAGCAAACGCGAGAAGATTTGGCTAAATTGCAACAGGCACAAACTCAACTCATTCAAAATGAGAAAATGGCCAGTATCGGTCAACTCATTTCTGGTATTGCTCACGAAATCAATAACCCCGTTAGTTTTATTTCTGGCAATCTCGACCATGCTAAAACCTATTTTAAAGATTTGCTTCATATTATCAATCTCTATCAAAAATACTGTCAAAATAATCTAGAAGAAATTGAAGAAGAAATTGAGGCAGTCGATCTTCCTTTTATTTTAGAAGATTTACCGCAAATGCTCGACTCAATGAGCGAAGGAACCGAGCGCATTCGCAGTCTCAGTCGTTCGATGAGAACGTTTTCGCGATCGGACAGTATCAATCGCGTTTCTTTTGACCTGCATTCCGGCATCGATAGTACGCTAGTTATTTTACGACATCGATTAAAAGCAACAGAGCATCGTCCGGAAATAAAAATTATTCGCGAGTATGGAACCCTGCCTGAAGTCCTGTGCCATCCAGGACCACTCAATCAAGTATTTATGAACATTATTGCCAATGCGATCGATGCTCTAGACGAACTCAGCCTACCTAAAAAAGATCTCGCAGAAAACAATGAAGAAATAGAAAACTATCGGCAAACTTATCCCTATCAAATTCAGATTGAGACCTCGCTACTTTCTAATAATAGCAATGAGAAAGAAAGTGCACTCGTGCGCATTTCCGATAACGGTCCGGGCATGACCGAAGAAGTTAAGAATCAGATATTCGAACATCTATTTACCACCAAACCAGTCGGGCAGGGAACTGGATTGGGTTTATCGATTTCCCGCCAAATCGTTGTTGAAAAACATGGGGGAAACCTTGAGTGTATTTCATCACCAGACAAAGGAACGGAGTTTATTATTGAAATTCCCCTATGACATTTGAGAATACTCCCGCCAAAAGTGATGCTCATAAATCGACAGCAAAAATTCTTGTTGTTGATGACGAACAATTGCTTCAATATATCATTCAGCAGCGATTTCGACATCAAATTCGCAATCGAGAATATATATTTGATTACGCGCCCAATGGCGTTCTTGCAATCGAGAAATTGCAAGATGAGGGTCCGTTCGATATGGTGTTGACCGATATCAATATGCCGGAAATGGATGGACTGACCTTACTCAGTAAGCTCGTAGAACTCGATCTCGCCCTCAAAGCCGTAGTGATGTCTGCTTATGGGGATATGGACAATATTAGAACTGCTATGAATCGTGGTGCATTTGACTTTTTAATTAAACCAATCGATCTTGACGATCTAGAAATTACAATTACTAAAACCCTTGCTTTTATCGGACAAACCCGAGCCCGCCAACAAGAATTAGATACGGCTCGAGAGCGGCTCAAATACCAAGCCTTTTATGATTCCCTCACGGGATTGCCCAACCAAAGTCTATTTCTCGATCGCATTCGCACATATCTCCATCAAGGACAAAAATTTGCCATTCTCTCGCTGAATATCGAACGCTATCGTTTAATTAAATCCAGTTTGGGACGGACGATCGGGGAACGATTATTGGTGGAAATGGCGGATCGAGTTCGTCATTGCATGCCTACCAATGCAACTCTTGCCCGGACGGGAAGCGATGAGTTTGCCATTTTATTGGATAATTTTTGTAATGAAAAAGATATTCATCGAATTGCCGAATCCATTCATCAATCGCTCTCGATTCCCTTTACCATTGAAGGCGAAATTATTTCTTCAACTACTCGTATTGGGATTGCTTTAAGTGATGCAGACTGCGAACAAGCTGAAGATTATTTACAAGCAGCAGATACGGCAATGGAATCGGTGCAAAAACAAGGAATGGGCGCAACTGCATTTTTCGATCGCCAAATGCACTCGATCGCGATCAAGCAATTACAACTCGAAGCAGATTTAGCCCGCGCGATTGCTGAAAACGAACTCGTTCTGTACTATCAACCCATTGTTTCTTTAGCCTCTGAAAAAATTTCCGGTTTTGAAGCCTTGGTTCGGTGGCAACACCCGACACGGGGTTTAATCCCGCCCGGGGAATTTATTTCTGTTGCTGAAAAAACGGGATTGATCGTTGCTTTGGGAAAATGGGTGTTGGCCAGAGCAATTCGCCATTTGAGCAGTTGGCGATCGCAATTTCCGCATTTTGCTCATTTAACAGTTAGCGTCAATGTTTCGGGCTTGCAACTTTTTACCCCAGATTTTGTGGAAATTTTAGAAGGTCTTTTACAAGAATATAACGTTGACGGCGATATTTTAAAGTTAGAAATTACAGAAAGCGTATTAATCGATAATGCTAAAGCCGCAAAAATGGTATTTGAGCAACTCAAGCAACATAAGATTCAACTCTGTTTAGATGATTTTGGCACGGGATATTCTTCTTTAGCCTATTTGCACAATTTGCCCATTGATATGCTGAAAATCGATCGCTCTTTTACGAATTCGATGTTAGCCTCCCAGAGAAATTTAAGATTGGTCAATGCCATTTTAAACCTCACGGAAAGTTTGAACTTGCAAGCCGTTGCCGAAGGGGTAGAAACCCGCGAGCAAGTCCAAAAGCTAAGAGAGTTAAACTGCCAATTCGCTCAAGGGTACTTCTTTGCTAGAGCGCTTCCCGCCTTGGAAATTTTGCCGCTCCTAGAACGCGAAGCAATGACGAGTCATGGATAACTGATACTTGATACCTGATAACTGATAACTGATAACTGAATCTACCATGGGGAACCAATCATGGTAAAGCCCGACCAATAATAGGGATGTTGAAAGGCGCGATCGTTTAAATTGGCAAGTTCGGGAGGGAGGATCACTCGTCCGAAAGGACTGACTAACGCACCGCTTTCTTTGCTATCGGATCTGTTGTTTTCTTTTTCCAAGCGGACTTCTCCTCGAATGAGAGCAATTTGTGCTTGTCGCAGGGCTTGGGCTTTGGTCGGTCTCTCACGCAACTCATGATAGAATTCCGTCATTAATGCGAGGGTTCCCGCATCATTGGCATACCAAAGGCTTGCAACTGCCGAACTCACCCCCGATTGTACCGTTAGCCCGGCAAAACCGTATTCGGCACTTCGATCCCCAAATGCCGTACGACAAGCACTCAATACCAATAACTCAATACTTTTCTCTCCCCAATTCAATGCCCCCATGTCCTCTAAAGTTAGAGAGCGATCCCACAGTTGAATGTAAGACTCGGAAGGCGTACCGGGTTGAAACTGTCCGTGGGTGGCGAGATGAACGATTTGCGCTTGTTGACGTTGGGGTTCTTGTTGGAGGGCATTGAGGGTAAACATTTCGTTGAGGAAGGTTTCTGAGGCATTGAATCCTCGGGCGATCGCGTCCACTTCTACGGGAACTGCTGGCAAAGCCTCATTATTCGTAAACTCAGACATTCCCATGGCGACGACGGAACTATTACGAACGTCAACGTAATGAGGTGCAATAAAATGCAGGCTGGGAACGAGAGAGGTGGCATACTTTTCCACGAGAAACCGATCGCCATCGTGCAGGGTTGCCATGGGGAGCGTTCGCAAACCATCGTCAAGGACGAACATGAGGGTTTGAATGCCAAAACGCTCTAAATCTTTTTCTGCGGGGGCAATGAGCCATTTGTGTAATTGTTGGGCGGGGGCAAGATAGCGGGTATTGCGACGATGGAGGGGATGGGCGATCGCCTGTTGTAAATTTTGAACTTCAGCCAAGAGGGTGTCTCGGTTAACCTCGGGCAAGCTGTAATGAAGCGGTTCTGCCCTGGGAGGAACAAGAATGATATCGAGGCGATCGCGACGGGAAAAAAAATAAATCGTGGCGGTTGTTTCTCCGGTTTCCTCGCTCATGCGGCTGAGGGTGGATTGCAATTCTCTGAGGGAAGGAGCAGATGGGGCTTTATCTTTGCCCAGATAGTCTAAAAAACTTTGGGAATGGTAAGCATCCAAAGCCGCGATCGCCCCTGCAATATCGCCGCGATCGAGCATATTATTGACTTGCTGGCGGGTTAAATCGAAATTTTCGTCTTGGCGATCGAGAATGCTCCCCACCAGTTGTCTTGGAGCTTGTCCGTAAATAGCAGTCGCATCGGGTAGAACCAGAGTGGAGCTTGATGAAATGACGGGTGAAGTCGGGGGAGTGGTGGAAGCGAGGATAGGAGCAGAAATGGGAGCGGAAGTCGCCAGCACGGGATTGATAACGGATTCAATATTGCTGATTCCCAGCGTTCCCGTTGCCGTCCCCGCGCCTAAATTGACTGTGATGGGACTGCCGTAAGCCGAGTAGTCGAGAGTATCGCCAATACTCTGTCCTCCGCCATTAATGCTGCCATTGAAGTTCGCTCCACTGGCAAAAGCAAAGATATCGTCACCACTTCCTCCCGTAAGCGCGGCAACATTGTCAAAGGTCGTATTGGCCAAACCGCTTAGACTGCCGCTATTGTTTCCCGTTAACGTCCAAGTGGTATTTTGATTCGAACCGATCAGATTACCGGCTCCGGCGATATGGGTGGGTTGAGTCAAACTATTGGGATCGCTAATCATAATATTACCCGTCCCATCAGTGCGGCCGATCGTAACGGAGGCAAATCCATTCTGTAGCGTTTGTAGTTCGTTGGTTGTTAAATCTAATGCGGTGGGAATCCCTCCCGTTCCCCCTAAAATAATATCCCGACTTGCTGTTGCCGTTTCTAAAACAAGATTGCCCGTTCCACTCATGGTTACTGGCGTGACAAAATCGATGATATTGCTTCGTATGGTTAAATCTTGCGTGGAAGTAGTGGGATTATTATTAAACTCAACGCTATTTTTGCCGTTGAGGGTGACTTTCCCCGTTCCCGTATTGATGTCTTGAACGAAAAGTCTCTCGCCAATCAACGTCAAATCTGCTCCATTCGTGTTAATTGTAGAACCAAAAGCCATATTGACATCACCCGCACCACTATTATCGGCATCGGCAATAAAAACGATCGAACTAGCTGTGGTAAAATTCAGCGTGGCACTATTGAAAAATATATTGTTTGAGGCTTCGAGGATAATATTGCCACTCAAGGCCTCCAAAGTCGCTTGATTGATGGTCACAGCGCCCCCAATATCTCCATCACTCAAAATAGTATCGCCCGGGTTAAAAACAGCAGCTAATCCGACTGAATCCGAGTACGGGGGATTCGGACCAATAGTGATATCAGTGGGATCGAGGAGCAAAGTTCCTTCTCTTCCTTTCACCGCACTCGTATCGGTAAAGCCTTCAAAAATGAGGGTATCTTTCCCTGAAACCTCCACAAAACCGCCATCTCCGGCAAGAGAACCGCCCAGCGCGAAAATCTCCCCTTGAAACCCCGTTATGTCATCTGCCCAGACTATAACCCGCCCGCCATTTCCTTTGGAGAGAGCATCGGCTCTAATGGTTGAATCCCCATCGATATAAACCCGATCGCTCGTGGGTAAATCTCCCATACCTTGATATTCACCACCGATTAACACTGTACCGCCGCCATTTTCTCCCGAAGCGTCAATCTCGGCATTAAATAGAGCAATGCGATCGCCAAAGATGCCCACATTTCCCCCCAAACTTCCGGCGAGGCTCGCACTTGCATCGATATTCTCTGTAAGAATGACCGTTCCCGTTTCCCAAGGGATAGTTTGGCCGGAAGCGAGTTGTACCGCCCCTGCACCATTCATTGCTAAACCCGTTTCTACTCCTTGGGATTCCGCTCCCACAAGCAAAGCAGGTAAATCGAGAGGCGTATAAGTTAGAGGCTCTCCAGTTTCTGAAAGGGGAATATCCGGTTCGAGGGTTAAAATTGTCCCCGCTTGGGAAATTTTGATACGACTCGTTCCTGGAACTGCCGCAACCGTAATATTGCCCCCTAATGCCTGCAATTGTCCGGTATTGATGACCGTTCCTCCGGTCAAGACGATACTATTACCCATACCTACCATTAAATCGCCCGCATTGACGATGGGAGCGGGGTTATCAAGGGTGAAATCAAAATGGATTGGCGCTCCGTTCAAGTTGGGATAATCGTTACTTCCCGTCGCGTAAAAAATGCGATCGCCCCCGAACCCGATTCCTGTTGCCGTGGTTGCGAAAAAGTCTCCCGGAACATTTAAACTCGCATTTGCACCGAAGATAATTCCGGCAGGATTCATTAAGTAAAGATGGGAATTTCCGCCACTCACTTCTAATAAACCATCAATAATGGAGGGATTGCCGCCAACAACCCGAGACAGAATATTTTCAACATGAGGAGATGAGAGAAAACGCGCAATTTCTCCAGCACTTAAGCCAAATTCCTGAAAACTGTGGAATAAATTATTTCCTGTTAGAGTTCCACCTTGAATAACATAAGTATTACTATTTCGATCGATACTCGTTCCCGTACCGTCTAATGCCGCTTGCATGGGATTGGCTTTAACGACAATGGTATTAAGGCTTAAAATGACACCGACAAGAATAACTAGAGAAATGCGATCGCCCATGGGAGTAATTTCATCTTCAATTCAAGAGCCAGTTTTATTTTAATCGCTCCCTATTTTTTGCTCGTACAAAATATTATTCATTAATTATCGATCGCGATTATCGTGCAATCGTTCTTCGAGGACGGAATCTGGAAACTCCATATGCCTCGAATATCGCTTGCCCGAGTCTGGAACAAAATTTGCAGCGATCGCCAAAATCGGTAACAATAACAAATTGTTAATTTTACAACCCCGGGATAGACTGAGATTCCCCGAACCAAATCATCATTATATGGGCGCTGTCACACTCAAAAACGTTTCCAAACTCTACAACAAGGTTCCCGTTGTAGACGATCTTTCCTTTGAGATTAAATCCGGGGAGATGTTCGGATTATTAGGCCCGAATGGGGCGGGAAAGTCCACCACCATTCGCATGACGATCGCGCTAACCCGAGCCACAGCGGGAGAAATTGTCGTTGCAGGTCATGATGTGGGCCGGCGACCGGATCTGGTTCGTCGCAGCATTGGCGTAGTCTTGCAGCAAACGAGCGTTGATGCGGATCTCACCGTGTGGGAAAATCTAGAATTTCACGGCCGGATGCACCACATTTCCCGCAAAGATCGCCAGCAACGCATCGATCGCGGACTGGAGTACGTGGAGTTGGGCGATCGCCGCAAAGATCTCGTGAAAACCCTCTCTGGGGGCATGAAACGCCGCCTACAAATTGCCCGTGCCCTCCTCCACCAACCCAAAATTCTCTTTTTAGACGAACCCACCGTCGGACTCGATCCCCAAAACCGCCGCCGCCTCTGGGAAATTATTCGGGATTTAAACCGCCAAGGCATGACGGTGCTGATTACCAGTCACTACATGGAAGAAGTGGAGTTTTTGTGCGATCGCATTGGCATCATGGACGGCGGAAAATTAATCGAATTAGGCACGCTCGCAGAGTTGAAAAGCAAATACGGCGAAGGACTGGCCCTCGAACAACAGGGCGATCGACTCGAATCGCAATTTTTCCCCACTCTAGAAGCTGCCAATACCTACCTCGAATCCCTCCCCAACAAAATCGGTGTGACCATCCGAGAATCAAACCTAGAAGATATCTTTGTTAAACTAACCGGACACGAGCTTGATTGATAATGCGTTTGGCGACACAAATTGAAGCGATTTTATATTTGAAGGGGCAACCCATGGCCTTAACGGCGATCGCGGAATGCGCGGGTATCTCTCGCAAAGAAGCCAAAGAGGCTTTATTGGAACTGATGGATGATTACGCCCATCGGGACAGCGCCCTAGAAATCGCCGACACCCCGGGCGGTTACAGTTTGCAACTGCGACAAACTTTTCAAGACCTCATCCAAAATCTCGTTCCTGCCGAATTGGGAATCGGGGCATTGCGCACTCTCGCCGCGATCGCCCTAAAATCTCCGATCCTGCAAACCGAACTGATCGAACTACGAGGCAGTAGCGCCTACCAACAGGTGCAGGAGTTGGTACAACTCGGTTTTATTCGCAAGCGCCGTCAAGCCGAAGGACGTTCTTTTTGGCTGGAAGTAACGGCTCGCTTTCATCAATATTTTGAAGTTGACGGACTTTCACAAATCTTGACACAAGTTAATGTCTCAGAAGAGAACGATGATTCGGAAGAATGATTTTTTTACCGATTTTTGGTAGAATGCGGTGCGCTCGCTGTACGATTTCCGGCAAAATGGTTTACAGTAGAGGGAGCGCAGTTAAGCCAAAAGGATTCTGATGGTATTCGATCCTAACCTTTTTTATTCCGACGTAGAAGAATCAGAGATTAGCAACATCCTCTTACAGTACCTCAAACGTCAAAAACCCGAGGTTCTCGAGCAAATTGCTCAATCTGCAACACCCGAAATCAAGCAGATCATTTCCCAAAACGTGCAAGGATTGGTGGGGATGTTACCCTCTGAAGATTTCAACGTTCAGATCGTAACCGATCGCGAGAACATGGCCAATATTTTGGCTTCTGCTATGATGACCGGGTATTTCCTGCGCCGCATGGAACAGCGAATGGAACTCGACGCTTCTTTGGATGAGGCGAATTCTCTAAATTTTGATTAATTTCTCCCTTAATTCCCCCGACTAATTTCCCCGACTAATTTCCCGCTTTCATTCACAACTTCTCTCCCTTCGAGCGAAACGAAGTGCATTCAATTGCATAATGGTGGAAAAAGCAATTAAAAAAGCAGAGGGAAAATAATCCCTAGGGAGGTTGGCACATGAAATTTAAAACCGTTGCGATCGCGGCGATCGCGATTTTATTTTGGCTCGCTAGCTTGGCAATCGCCCCAGATACCTACGCCTTAACCCAAGTCAAACTCAACAATCTCGGCTATCGAGACTGTCCCGCAGAGTTCGCAGAAGGGATGATGACGAGTGGTAGTACTCAAAGAGCGAAGTGTTTTTTAATCACTGGAACTGCAATTAATTCTTCTGGCAAATACGTGGTTGATGCTGATGTCTTCGGGCGTATTTACGATGCTTACGGCAATAACGTCATGCAAAATCGCAGTCGCGTGGGGACAATTCCAGTTATTCCACCTGGAGAAAGCGATTTTGAAATTAGAATCTCCGTTGCTGACAATCAACCCACACCCCTCCAACTCGAAAAGTTTAAAGCCTCTGGTTTTTCTTCCCGCGTTCGTCCTTACTACTACGACGATTTTGAATTATAACTGGGTTTAAGTACCAATCGGGCGCAAAATTTGCGCCCCGCGATCGTGCAAGCAATTATTTTTATTGGGCTGCAAGCCTCGGGTAAATCGACATTTTACCGGGACTATTTCTTGAATACTCATATCCGCCTTAATTTGGATATGTTAAAAACTCGCCATCGCGAGACTATTCTTTTCAATGCTTGTTTAGAAGCCAAACAACCCTTTGTTATCGATAATACCAATCCTCTCCCCGGCGATCGCCAGCGTTATATCTTGCCTGCCCAAAAGCATCATTTTCAGGCGATCGCTTATTATTTTCATAGCGATCTAGAGTCTTGTAAGGAACGCAATCAACAGCGATCGGAACGAGAAATTATTCCCCTCGTGGGACTCTTAGCAACCTATAAGAAATTAGTTCCACCTTCTCGCGCAGAAGGATTCGATCGCATTTATACCGTCAAGATTGGCGAAAATAATACATTCACTGTTGAGGAGAGAAGCGATGAAATTTGACGACCTCGATACGCGAATGCGAGTTTTTGAAACGGCTGCCGATTATTGCGTCCTGCCGGAAATTTTCATCGTGGCGCGCTTAGATGGGCGCACTTTTACCCGCTTAACCAAAGAAACCCATCAATTTGAAGCCCCCTACGATCTCCGCTTTCGCGATTATATGGCAGCAACCGCAGAGCATTTAATGACTTGCGGGTTTAAAATCATTTACGGTTACACTCAGAGCGACGAAATTTCACTATTATTCGACTTACAAGCCACAACTTTTAATCGAAAGCTGAGAAAACTCAATTCTGTTTTAGCCGGGGAAGCCAGTGCTAAATTTTCTCTACTTTTAGGGGATCTGGCAAGTTTTGATTGTCGTATTTCTCAACTTCCCAATCGCACCGAAGTGGTCAATTATTTTCGCTGGCGCAATGAAGACGCATCCCGCAATGCTCTCAATTCTCATTGTTACTGGAGTTTGCGCAGAGAAGGGAAAGATGTCGGAGAAGCAACCCATTTTCTAGAAGGTTTATCCGTTGCCGATAAAAACGAACTCTTATTCCAACGCGGCATTAATTTTAACAATCTCCCGCTTTGGCAAAAACGGGGAGTGGGTCTCTATTGGGAGGAGTACCAAAAACCCGGAGAAAATCCCATTACGGGGATGAGTGTGATGGCAACTCGCAAAAGAATTCGGAAAGATTTCGATTTGCCGATGAAAGATGCTTACAGCGAGTTTATTCGCAATTTGATTTAGATAATTTTTTTCTTGTGGTAATACTCTGAAGCAACAACCATCACTTCAATCCAATCCCAGAAAGAATCATACTGTTTTTTGAGATTATCCTCAGTTTCATCGCCAAAATAGTACAGGGGTGGATCGTCATCTTGACCATCCGCAATGAAGAAAAAATAAGCTCCAGATTCTCCGCGTTCCGCACAAACAAAGTGCTTTTCTGGTAATTGTACTGGAACCCAAGGTCGCCACGCATTAGGAGTTTTTGGCTCGTATTTTTCAGGTTGAGCCAGTCGTTCCACATACCAGTAGAAACCTTCCCAATGTTCGCTGGATAAAAATCCTCCTGCCGATCGCCCCATAATGCGTAAAAATTGTTTGTAGGTTTCGGGGAGAATCACGTCAAATTTTTGTTCGAGATGGGCAATTTCTGCTTCCGAACAAGGTACGAGTCCATTTTGACAATATCTGGGAATTGCTAAAATTCGTTCGGTGAGTTGTTGCGGAGTCGGGCGAGGATTGGGCAAGTCAAGCCAATGGGGTTCTAATAGTTCTAAAATTTCGGGTAATTCCCGCGCGCAATCCCAAGGCGATCGCCGATAAGCGTTGCGAATATTAACATCAGCATCATACTCGATTAAGAGTTGGACGAGAGCCGTTTCTTCTTCTTGAATTGCGAGATGTAATGGGGTATCGCCCCAATAATCTTGTAAGTTGGGATTGGCACCGCGATCGAGGAGCAATCGCACCACATCCTCGCGCTTTCTGCTGACGGCAAAATGAAGCACGCTGTAACCTTCATACCAGCCGATAAGATTGGGATCTGCACCAGAATCTAACAGTAATTTGACCCCTTCCAAGCGTTCAGCGGGGTTCATTTGAATAACTGCCGTATGCAAGAGGGGTTTATTGTAGCGATCGGGAATGCGATTGATCTCGATACCGCGATCGATGCCAAACTTTAATAGTTCTAAAGAATGCCAGGCAATTAATTCAAGCGTAGATTTATTTTCTGAAGAATTGAGATCGACTCCATATTGTTTTAACAGTAACAACATGGCTAAAGATTTAACGAAAAATAAGGGCGTTCTGCTATGTTTATCTTTGATATGAGGATTTGCGCCGTAAGAGAGTAATAATTGGGCGCATTCCCGATTGTCGTGTATGATAGCCCCAAATAACGGGGTTTGTCGATATACGCTGTCGAGGGTATCAACGACTTTTTGATGGCGAGAATTGCGATCGAAAAGTCGTTGGAGTAGTCTATTAAAACGGTTGGGGCGAACTTCTGACGGTACTGCGTCTAAATTGGTATTTTCGGAGAAGTCTATCAGACCATGCGATCGCAGTTCGATCGTCCATTCGATTAACAATTTGGCGCATTCAACCGAGCCACCCTCTACTGCACTGTAAAGTGGAAGGCGATCGCATGAACCTTTAGTAATAGCATCGAGAGGATTGCGATCGAGTAAAGTTGTTAATGCTTGCAAGTCTCCCGCTCGGGCAGCATTATGAATGGGGATCTCTCGACTCTTGTTTTCTATTTTCATCGATTGTCAATTCGGTCGTACAATCATTATTATATCGTTCTATAATCCGAACCATAAGGCAATTAGTAAGAGGAGTATAATAGAGAATCTTTGTTCCAAATTGATAAAACTTTGCCTTGTATTTCTTTACCCAACCAAGAAGTATTTAAACTTTGAGAAAATAAAGTTTTACTATTGACAATCCATGCTTTTTGTGGATCGAATAATACTAATTCAACTGTTTCTCCCACCGCACAGGCTAAAGGTTTTTGACCCAAACAAATTTGTGGAGAAACACTCAGCGCCCGCCACAACTGTAACCCCGTCCAATCTTCCTTCACGACTAGATTTTGCCACAGCAAAGGTAATGCAAACTCTAAGCCGATCGCACCTGGTGGAGCTTCTGCAAAAGAAACGGTTTTTTCTTCATAAGTGTAAGGAGAATGATCGATCGCGATCGCATCGATTGTGCCACTTTTCACCCCATCTGCCAAAGCCACGCGATCGCTCTGGTTGCCCAAGGCAGGATCGAGGCGCAAGCTGGGATCGTAACTCCCCACCGCTTCGGTATCTAAGAGCAAATGCAGCCAAGTCGTACTCGCCGTGACGGGCAAATCTCGCCGTTTTGCCTCGGCAATTAATTCGACCCCTCGCCCCGTCGAAACGCGCATAATATGCACGGGAGTTCTCACAACGGCGACGATTTCCAGTAATGCCGCTAATGCTGCCGTTTCTGAAAATGCAGGATCTCCGGGTAATCCCAAAGGCATTGACAGCGAACCTTCTCGCATGACCCCATTATCGCGCAATTGCCGGCTAGTGGGCACGATCGCGATGGGTTTTCCCAAAGGTTTGGCATACTCCAGCAAGCGGCGCAAAACCCCCCAATTAGCGATCGCTTTGCCATCGCTAAAGCCCACGACTCCTGCATCGGCTAGCTCTGCCAACTCCACCATTTGTTCTCCCTCTAAATTTTGGGTGAGTGCCCCCCAAAATTGCAAGTGCGGCGCGCGATCGGGGGCTTTTTGCCGTAACAAAGTCAGTCCCGCCGGATTATCGAGAGGCGGGACGGTATTGGGAAGGAGGGTTAAGCGGGTAAAACCTCCGGCTAGGGCGGCTTTTGAAAGAGAAATCAGGGTCTCTCGCTCTTCATATCCGGGATCGTTATTGGAACTGTAGAGATCGGTTAAACCGGGAGCAAGAATGAGATTTTCGCCGCTTTGTATGGTTGTTTCGGGCGCAATTTTGTCGATCTGCTCTTCTATTGCCTCAATTTTTCCGTTCTTCAACCAAACATCCGCAATGCGATCGCAATTGGAAAGCGGGTCTAATACCCTAACTTGTCGCAGTAAAAGATTCATTGTTGTTTAGAACAAAATAACCAATAACCAATAACCAATAAATATAACAACGAGTTTTGAAAAATAACTTTGTTTTTTCAGAATA
>JBCCVR010000027.1:0-48559 GCA_039194995.1 Cyanobacteria bacterium P01_E01_bin.42
ATTCCGGGGACTGGCTCTCGATCTTGGTTTAATTTTTGACGGATTGCTGAGTATAAGTCTCTATAGATTACAATACTATTAATTTGAATTTTACCTTTTTTCCCTTCACTAAACCATAGTTTTTTGTCAACCATACTTTTCCCTTTTTATTGATCAATAATATCGTGAATTGGGCTAATCTGAAGTTAATGTCCGAACTAAAGTTTCTTCATCCATTCCTGTTTCTGTCATAACTTTTTCCGTTGCTTGTTCCATGCGTTCCCAAACAGCATCGATTTCTGTTTGAGAACGAACAACCGGATAAAAATATCCTAATAGCTGACCATTACTTTCTACACGCAATGCTTCTTTTTCATCAGAAATAACAATTTTTTCTAAGTCATTCACTTGAACTGTTTTCATTATCTTCATTCTCCACGAAGTTCATTTTTCTCTCATTATAACCGATCGAAAAAAAACTAGGGATTGCTTCCCTAGTTCTTCAAGCTAAAAAAGGTTATTTCCTCAGTTCATCAGAATAATATCGTCAGGGGGTAATTCCGTGACTTCTTCAACAACTGGAGAAAGAGGAGATTGTAAAATCGGCGTTTTGATAACGGCATCATTCGCCAGATTAAACAAGGGATTGGATAAAATACCTCCCAAACAAGTCGCAATGAGAGAGAAAATAATACCTGCTTGTAAAGGACGCATTCCCGATACATTCCAGCGAATTTCCGGATAATTTTTCACCGCTTCTGACATTTCTTGGGGTTCTTTCACTACCATCATTTTCACGACACGAATGTAGTAGTAAATGGAAACAACGCTAGTTACGAGACCCAATAAAACCAAACCGTATAATCCAGCTTGCCAGCCCGCCCAAAAGAGATAAATCTTCCCAAAGAAGCCGACTAATGGGGGAATTCCTCCCAAAGAAAGCAGACAAATACTTAACACCAACGTAACGAGGGGATCTTTTTGATATAAGCCCGCGTAATCGCTGATTTGGTCGGAACCCGTCCGCAGGGTAAATAAGATGACGCAAGCAAACGCCCCTAGGTTCATAAACAGGTAAACCAAGAGATAGAAAACCATACTGGAATAGCCCGCATCCGTCCCCGCGATCGCGCCGATGATGACAAAACCGGCTTGAGCGATGGAAGAATAAGCCAGCATCCGTTTCATACTGGTTTGTGCCAAAGCGACGGCATTTCCCAACACCATGCTAAAGATAGCAAGGGCGGCAAAAATGAAGTGCCACTCGGAAGAAACCGAACCAAAAACCGTCACCAATAAACGCAAAGCTAGGGCAAAACCCGCCGCTTTCGAACCGACGGAAAGGAAGGCGACAACAGGAGTCGGCGACCCTTCATAAACATCGGGAGTCCATTGGTGGAAGGGAACCGCCGAAATTTTAAAGGCAATCCCCGCGATCGCGAAGACTAAAGCGATCGCCAGTCCCAAAGAAGCCTCACCACCGGTTCCGATGGCGGTGGCAATCTCGTCTAAATGAGTTTTGCCCCCCGATAAACCGTAGAGAAGGGAAATCCCGTATAAGAAAATAGCCGAACTCGCTGCCCCGATGAGCAAATATTTTAATGCCGCTTCATTCGATCGCGAATCTCGCTTGGTGTATCCCGTCAGCAAATAAGAGGAAATACTCAACATTTCCAAGGAGATAAAAATCATCACCAGTTCGTTTGCCCCGGAAAGAAACATTCCTCCGAGAGTCGCTGTCAGGAGAATGGCGATAAATTCCGCCAGAGAAGTCCCCGACTGTTCCACGTAGCGAATAGACATGGTAATGGTAACAGCCGCAGAGAGGGCGATAATCCCCCGAAAAACGATGCTTAAATTATCTGCATTAAAACTTTCTAAAAAAGCAAGAGACTTGGGGGCATCCCATTGCCAAGCAAGGGCAGCGATCGCAGCCAAGAGTCCCGCGATCGCTGCATAAGGCAACCAACGAGAAGAACTGCGCCCCAAAACAAGATCCCCGACTAAAACCACCATAAGGGTTATCAGTACCAGTCCTTCTGGCAAAATCGCCCCAGTATTTAGCTGAGAGGCGACAGCACTAGAAAAGTCCATAGAATTCAATTAATCGTATTTATTAGCAGTGACGATCCTGATTCTACCCTAGTTGCTTGCACTGAGCGAAGTCGAAGTGTTGGTTATTCGTTGTTGGTTATTTGGCTCCTAATCCTGAAAATCTACTCTTTATTCCTGCATTTGCCCGAATACCATTCCTTTGAGGGAGGTTTGTAAGTAGGCGATTTGACCGTAAGCATAGAGTAAATTCTCAAATCTGAGTTCGGGAGAATTGAAGAACTTAAGCGATTTATAAAGACCGCGAACTAAACGCTCTCCCGCACTTCCCAGTTGAAACAACCCGGAACGATTTGCCATTTGGTCTCGATAGCTTTCGCTGATTCCCTGTCCCCAACTGCGCTTGAGAAACCAGTTCCGGGTCACTCGTTCCGGAATGACATTGTGACCGGCGACGGCATCGGGTAAATACATCACTAACCAGCCTAGTTTGAGTGCTTTTTCCGTCATCACGAGTTCTTCATTCGAGACTAAATTCTTGCCCACGCGACCCAGATTGACATTAAACCCGCCGATCGCTTCGAGAACTTCTCGGCGAATGGAATAATTTGCCCCGATCGGCCCGCGATTGGGGCTGGTAATCGAGAGAGGTTCGTCTCCAAAATCATAGAGTCCCAAAACCCCCGAGGCATCTCGAGAGAGCCAGTGCGGACGCGACATTCCTGACGGCCAAATTAGATGAGTTCTCCCGCCAGCGATGCCCAATTTTTCATTACTTTTATAGGCTTCATAAATGGCCTGCAACCAACCGGGGGAGGCTTCCGCATCATCGTCTAAATAAGCGAGAACATTTCCTTTTGCTTCTTTAAGTCCCCGATTTCGGGCGGCGGATAAACCTAACTGAGATTCATAGACATATTTGAGGCGGGGATCGCCTAAGCGTTCTTCTGCGATCGCTTTGGTGCGATCGGTGGAGCGATTATCGACTAAAATCAATTCAAATTCGGGGAAATCTTGAGCGAGGACGCTATCGATCGCCGCCCCCACGTAATCCTCTCGATTGTAGGTACAGATAATTGCAGAGATTGAAGGGGTAAGCATCGGTCAAAGTGGAAAACCCAGAGAACTGGTTCAATCTTAGCCCAATTCTCCTTACGCGCAACATTCTCGAACTCTTCGTATTTGGAATGAAATCTTTAATTTTTGGAAGTATTTTGACGATTGCTTGGCAAAATAATAACAAGATGGGGCAAAGCGTCTCTTTCTCATTACGATAGAGGCGATCGCATTTTGGAGGAAAATGCCGATGTCACAACTATCTGAAGCGGGATTACAGTTACGAAAATTGCAAAATCGCCTGCGCGGTCATGCCGCAACAATCGATCTTTTCGATCGCGATGATTACGATATTTTAGTCGTCCCTTCCTTGAGTATCGACCAACGACAATTAGGCAAAATTCCCGGATTCCTCCACTATGAAGAACGTTTATTATTTTCTCTGATTCGCCTTCGCAATCCTCACGTCCGTCTGATCTATGTGACAGCACAACCTCTTTCCCCAGCCATTATCGACTATTATTTACAATTATTACCCGGTATTCCTTTTTCCCACGCTCGGACGCGTTTATTGTTACTATCAACTTACGATTCATCCTTAAAACCCCTATCGCAAAAAATTCTCGAACGCCCTCGCCTCATTGGTAGAATTCGCAAAGCCATGCGCTTGGATCGTTCCTATATGGTCTGTTTTAACTCTTCTCTTTTGGAACAAGAACTCTCTTTGAAACTGGGAATTCCCCTGCTAGCTTCCTGTCCGGATTTACTGTACTGGGGGTCAAAAAGTGGCAGTCGCGAAATTTTTCGGGATGCTGGGGTTTCTCATCCCGATGGCTGTCTTTCTGTGGAAAATGAAGAAGCATTATTGACCAAAGCGGCAGAATTGTGGCAGAGAAAACCCGATTTAAAACGCATGGTCATTAAACTAAATGAGGGTTTTTCTGGCGAAGGAAATGCCCTATTAGATTTGACTCCCATTGCGGACAATTCCCCGCTCAAAACGAGTTTAGACAGTGCGAGGGAGGCGTTGCGCGATCGCTTGCCTTATCTTCGCTTTCAAGCCACAGATGAAACGTGGGAAACGTTTTCCCTCCGCTTACCCGAATTGGGGGCAATTGTTGAAGAATTTATCGAGGGAGAGGAAAAGCGATCGCCCAGTTTTCAAGGCTATATTACCCCTTCTGGCAATGTGGAAATTCTCTCCACTCACGATCAAATTCTTGACGAACAAATTTATCTAGGCTGTCGCTTTCCCGCCGATGCAATTTATCGCGTGCAACTGCAAGAATTAGGGGTTAAAATCGGCAAGATTTTAGCAGCGAAAGGGGCGATGGAAAGATATGGGGTTGATTTTGTCGCCGTTCGGGAACGCGATCGCGATCCGGAATGGAAGATTTACGCGATTGAAATTAATCTGCGAAAAGGTGGCACAACCCACCCATTTATGACCTTAAAGTTATTAACAAATGGGAAATATCAAGAAAATAACGGACTGTTTTACTCTCAGGATAAAGAAAAATATTATGTCGCCTCGGATAACTTACAAAAAGACAAATATCGAGGGTTATTGCCGGGAGATTTAATGGATATTATTACCCGCCATCGCTTGCATTTCGATAGCAGTACAAAGACGGGAACGGTATTTCATCTCATGGGTGCGCTATCTGAATTTGGTAAATTAGGATTGACGAGTATTGGCAATTCTTTTGAAGAAGCTGAAGCCATCTACAATCAAGTCGAAACCGTCCTTGATACAGAAACCCAAACCGATTCTTCTCATTTACCCATTCTATCTCCTTTACCCATTACATGGTATGGGCACGATTAATTGCCTAGCAGAAATACCGTACAGTCTTGATCTAAGAAAAAAGTCATATTTTCTCTTCCAAATCGAGGAAATGCTTTAACGCCTCCACCATGCGCGGCGGCCAGCGACGGACATTTTCCACCCAATCAATATCCTGATAGCGACCGTCGAGACCGACAACCGCAACCCAATTACTTTCCGCCTCTCCTTGTAATCCCGCCTCCCAAAGTACAGCCGTTAAAGCCGCTCGCATATCGGGAAACTTGGGATATTGTCGCACGAGATCTCGCATAACGCCGATCGCCTCTTGCTGACGAGCGCCCTGATATAAAGCCAAAGCATAGTTCGCGCGAGCAGTGGCAAAATTCTCCTTCAGTTCCGAGGCTTTTTGGTAATCGGCGATCGCCTCATCCCAACGTCTTTGTCCGGCTCGAGCGTTACCGCGATTATTGTAAGCCATCGCATCTCCGGGATCGAGTTCCAAAGCGCGATTGTAATCCGCGATCGCCCCTTGCCACTGCTTCAGACCTTCTTTGGCAATGCCCCGGTTCAAGTAAGGATCGGGGGCATCGGGAGCCAGTTCGACCGCGCGATCGAAATCCGCGATCGCCGCCGCCAATTTCCCTTCTAGTATGCGCGTTCCTCCTCGATTGCTCCATACTGCCGGATTATTGGGAAAGGTTTCGATCAGTTGACTCCAATATTCCTCGGCCGTTGCCAGATCGCCTTGCTCGAGAGCCGCGATCGCCTTTGCCGCGATCGCCTCTCCTGCCTGCAACTGTTGTTCGAGAACCGTTACATCCAATGTATTCGACTCAGCCACAGCAGGCATGGGAATCAAAACCAAGAGCAAACACAGAAAACAAACAATCCAACGCATATTAAATAATGATAGTTAACAAATTGGCAACCGATCTAAGGATATAGCCTGCTACGTCCCTACGGTTCAGCACAATAACAAACGAATTTTCGATTGAAAAACATCATCGAGACTCTCGATAATATTAAACTCGCGCTCGAGTTCGGTAATTTCCAACATATAACGAACGGGTTGTTTGAGATTAAATAAATAAAATCGGCATTGGTGACGTTTGGCGGTTCGACGGATGGCCATCAGCGCAGTGAGGCCAAAATGGTCGATCGTATTAACCTGTACCAGATCGATCGCCCAACGGGAATTTTCCGGTGCGGGGACCAAATTCACCACTTTCTGTTGGAGGAGAGACGCTCCTCGAATATCCAAATCTCGTTGCGGACGCAGTACGATATTCATAGATGATTCCCAATGGGTTAAAAATGATGCTCCCCGCAATCTCATCACGCGCGCTAACTATTCGAGGCGCGTCGATTCATGTTTTAGAAGCTGGAGAAATAAGCGCTCCTGCCATTTTATTTTTACACGGTGCCAGTTTTACTGCCCAAACTTGGCAAGAGATCTCCACGCTGATTTATCTAGCCGAACGCGGACTGCGGGCGATCGCCATTGACGTGCCGGGATACGGTCAATCCCAAAAAATTAATTTTTCCCGGGAAGAATTTCTTCTAAAATTGCTCGAGGCGCTCCCGTGCGATCGCCCCATTCTCGTTTCCCCTTCGATGAGTGGCGGTTATAGCTTGCCCTTTATTGCCCGATATGCCGAGAAATTAAGCGGTTTCGTTGCGGTTGCCCCCGTCGGCATTACCCATCATCAAAAGGCGATCGCGGGCATTTCCCTCCCCGTTCTGGCAATTTGGGGCAGCAACGATCGCATCGTACCGCCCAAATATGCCGATTTACTCGTCGAACTCTTTCCCCAAGGGAAAAAAGTCATTCTCCCCAATGCCGGTCACGCTTGTTACATGAATGCAACCGCAGACTTTCACGAGCATCTGTTCGCATTTATCGAAGATGTTTTTGAAGTGTAAATTCAAGATTTATCGTCTGTTGAAATCGTCGATTCGCTACTTAAGGTAAAGTAAAACGTAGCACCGCGTTCCACTTCTCCTTCTGCCCAAATTTGTCCCCCATGCCGTTGAATGATTCGCTGAACCGTGGTTAATCCGATACCCGTTCCTTCAAATTCCATCGCCGAGTGCAGGCGTTCAAACGCTCGAAACAACTTAGCGGCATGATCCATATTAAAACCCGCACCGTTGTCGCGAATATAGTAGACGAGAGAGCCAGCCAGATGGGGATTACCCGAGTCTTGTAAAACCGAAGTACTTGCCCCTAATTCGATAATGGCAACTTCTCGCTTGTTTGTATATTTCCACGCATTTCCCAAGAGATTTTCTAAAACGATTTGCAAAAGTGGTTCGTTAGCGCGAACGATGAGATCTGGACAAATAATAAATTCGACCTGACGCTGAGGGGCATCAACTTTCAACGATTCCAGAACATTTTCTGACATTTGACTTAAATCGACTTCTGTTAATTCTAAATCGCTTTTTGTAATACGAGAAAGTTGCAATAAATCTTTAATTAAACGTTTCATTCTCTGACAAGATTTGTCAATTTGTTGAATATAATCTTTTCCTTCCTCATCTAACTTATCAGCGTATTCTTCTAAAAGCATCTGATTGAAAAATTCGACATGAGAGATCGGCGTTCTTAAATCGTGAGAAACGGTTCTCGAAAATGCTTCTAACTCTTCGTTCACATTCTGTAATTCCAGAGCCTTTTCTTGTAAAGAGACATTTAATTTGCGAATTCGCATTTCGGCTTTTTTACGCTCGGTGATATCGCGCCCCACATAAACATATTCTTGGCGATCGTCCACCGTCCGAATCAAACCAAACGAAAAAGCAACCGAAATCTGTTCCCCGTTTTTCCGCAGGCAAGAAATTTCCGTTCGGGGTTGAACGTTAATATCCTTAACTTGGCTTAAATCGTCGCGATCGCACAACAGTTTCGCAAACGGTTGTTGGAGTAATTCCGATTTTTCATAACCAAATAGTTCTTGCGTGGCGCGATTGACTTTTTTAATAATTCCGGCTTGAGTAGTGACAATGAGAGCATCAACCATCGAATTAACCACGCGATCGATATAATCATTGGCTTCTCTCAGTCTTCTTAATAACAATTCGGCTTCATTGGCAGATTGAACTAATTTTTGTTGAAAAATCATGCGATCCGTTGAATCATTCAACAGAACAATTAAATAAGGATTTTTAATCAGATCGCTGTGATAGCGAGTTACATAAATATCAAAATATAAAGGGGTATCTCGTTCGGAAACTCTAGCAATTCCCGGTATTTCAAAGCTATTCCCTTCATCTTGAATTACAGTTAGCAAAGTTTCTTCACTTCCCGTCAGTTCCGGGAAACTCGTGCGCACGTCTTCCCCTTTGAAAATCATCATCTCCCGTTCGGCATAACGGGTAATGCCATCGGAATGCTCTTGTATGATTAAATTGCGATCGACAATGAGATAATCTTGATGGGTAATCGGAGAATCGGAGGTATCTCTTTTAAAATTGTGATTGGTATCGAATAAAACTTCACCGATTAATTGGTGCATTAAACGAGTGCGTTCTAAAAGTTGTCCGAGATAAGTTTTTGTTTCCCGATCGAGGGGAATTTCTCGCGGTTGAATGAGCAATTCATTCAGTTGTTTTTTGATTTGAATTAAGGTTTGCCGGAGATGATGGCTGACAATATAAGGAAATTGTTGTAGTGCTGCGGTTCTAAAACCATTGGCTCTTTTGGTTTTCGTTCTGGCTCGCGTTCTTGTTTGCGTGTTATTGCCGATTTGTTTTTCGATCGCCAATAAACGCAAATTTATCTCTCCCTCGCGCAAGGGCAGTAGAAAGAGATCGTCAACACCGACGTTGAGAAATTCTTGCAGGGCTCCATCGGTAATTTTTTCTGCTAACAGAATTAAAAAAGCATGAGGAAATTGATGTTTGAGCGATCGGCATAGTTTGAGTCCGTTTTCTCTTGAAGGGGTTAGGGTTATAAAAATTAAAGCATAGGTAGGATGGGATAAGTTATCTTCTAAGTTGCTACGATCGATGAAAAATAACTCATCATTGCGCGATCGCAGAGCCACCTCAAGAGGAGCAAGATCGACAGACTCATTGGCAACGATCAGCGTTTTCATCATTTGTACTCCACAATCATCATTCTGTCTCGGCTGCAAAAGCGCTTTACCCTGATATTATGCCCTTACCCATCATACGAAACTCGGGAAAAAATCCCAATATGGTATTATCCCGGAGATTGCCGCCTGCCTAGTTCGGGAATACTGTTGCTCTTTCAGTCTCCGAACGATAAATTGGGAAGATTTTTAAGGCAATAAAGAAAATTCATCAAATTTAATCGCATCTGAATCGGGCTGAGTGGTATCAAAATAGTAACTGCTGACGGTGCCGCGTTCTGTGTCTAAAATACTAAATACGGAAAGATCGTTACTGGAAATATAGGGCAAACCGCGATCGCTTTCATCTTTTAAAGGCTTAATATTAGGGATGATGGGTTCTAAACCATTGGGGTCGCCTTCTGCAATATAATTCCCCCAATCCTCGGGAGGAATAGGACGTTTTTTTGCTCCTAAAAATGCACCGTAGGTATTACCCACATTAGAAGATTCGAGAAAATTAACGTTTTCTTGATTTTGAAAGCGATTCCAAAGATGGGAATGACCGTAATAAACAAGTTGTACCCCCGCTTCATTGAATAAGGGTTCTAAATGTCGCTTAATATAATCATCATTTAAGGGGTATTCGTAACGCACCGATTGAATTTGTCCGTCGGGGGAGGAAATTACGAGTTGGCGAGGATTGGTATAGGGGGGAACGATATTATCGCCTAAAGTATGGGGCGGATGGTGAAACATAACTATTTTGTATTTCGCATCCTGAAATTCCTTTGCTTTTAATTCTTTCGCCAACCATTGATATTGTTCGCTGTCGGGGGTAATCGGTTCAAAAATATGCTGTCCGTGACCCCATCGTTCTGGATTATTTAAATCTGGCGATCGCTCTCGATAGCGACCCACTGCCCAATCTTCTAAGGTAGGCGATCGCCAAATATTGGTCACGTATAAAACCACTAAACGAACATCCCCAAAGGTGACGGCATAATATTTTTCACCCCCCGAATCGCTCTGGGGTAAGGTAAAGATTTCTTCATAGGTATCGGTATTAAAAGAATGGGTTTTAATCCAGGCTTGTTTTAATTTGGGATCGTTTCTGGGATTAATTGCCGCACTCGATTTTTGATAATTTTCTTCGGCTTTGTTTTGGGGATAGGCATCGCTAAATTGAGAATTCAACCCCTTTTCCATGGAAAAACGTCCCATGACTTCATGATTGCCGATCGCAGGGAATAAAGGAGCGTGCTGAATGAGTTCTCCCCCCCGATAAATGATCTCCACCTCGTTCTTTTTTAAAGCATAGCTGGCGCGACCTTGGAGGGCGGGGAAAAAGGCATTCCCCACTTGGCTATCAAACCATTCCGAAGCGCGATCGGGAATATTAATTAAATCTCCGGCTAAAAATACCGCATCGACTTTACCCACGGTTTCCTCAACTTTTTGTAAATTTGCTGCCGTCATGGGCATGAGTTGATGATCGGAGGTGAGTAAAATTTGCAAGGGTTTCCCCGCAGAAGGAGACGGGGCGAGGGAAAAGGCCTTGCTGCTAATTTCTTCTCCCGTTTCTTTGACGGAGACAACGCGATAGGGAAGGCGGAGATCGCCTTGCAATCCCGCGATCTCGGCTTCATGCCGCCAAATATCCCGGTAGACGACCCCATCAGGGACGGGAGTAATGGGAGACTCTTTATCTTCCCGCACTCGCGTGAGCTTAGTCGTCTGCGCCACCACCTCATTTTCCTCGCGATCGCCATAAATGACCCGATGGGCGCTGCCGGGGAATTCGGTAAACCAAACCACCCGCACTGAATTGGGGGAAGGCAATTGTAAGAACGGATCGCTGAGGAGTTGAGAAGATCCCATAAATTTTGAGGTTTGTAACGTCCGTGGAGTCCCGAAAGTAACGGCTAAGAGAAAAGCCGCAATAAAAGGGGATGAGACGATCGCGATCGCGCCGAGCGTGCGTGCCAGATATCTCGATTGCATCATTGGTAATTGTTACTTAAAAAGACTCTCGCACGCGAGCCACGATCCAATCAAAGGTTTGCAGGACGGGGCGTAACGCTTCTTCATTGGGGAGAGTCGAGAGTTGGATATTCGGCAAGCGCTTTTCACCGGGATCCATGGGCAAAGCCAGCCCGATGGAACTCAAGCGATTTCGCAATGCGTGCCACTCATCTTCCCGATCGAAAGGCGGCAGGGCAGCATAAGCATCAGAAGCAATTTGAATGCTGCCGTCAATCCCCACAAAAAACAACTCAGTTAAGTCATTTCCTGCCATAAATCTCGCGCTAAAGCCACCATACGTATCTCCCGTTGCCCATTGCAACTGAAGATTGGGGACGAGATCGCTCCAATCGTAAATTTCCCGCACCAAATCCGCCTCGTCTTCCCCAAAGCGAGTGCGATATTCGGCAAAAAAGGAATGTTCGTCCCAGCGCCGCCGTTCCCGAGTCGTGCTGGATTTCTTCTGGCGAGCTTCCACAGTTTGCCCGATGGAGCGAGAAACGAGGGTTTTTAGCCCATTTTCCGGACTGATGTATTGCTTGATTTCCACCGCCAGGACTTCCGCCGGATCCATCTGCTTGTTGAGGAACTCTACCACGCGCTGAACTTCCGGGGGAATGCGATCGGCAACAAAGATCAGGCGAATTTTCCCCGCTTGCAGATTGGTTTTGACGCGCTGCCAAAATTCTCGTTCGTCAGCACCCGCCCCGAGAAAATCTTCAAACACCTGTTCGGGATCGCGGTTTTGATGGCGACAGTTAATTTCAAACTGCTCTAAAATCGATTCCACCGGCCAATAAACCGAGGCATTGGCGGCATAGTTGAGCATTTGCCCGATGGTTTCCTTGCGTAGGTCGTACTCATCATCGGGCTGCACTTCCACGAGGGTGGGAATGCCTTGGCGATCGAGAAACAGATGATTGAGAGACCACCGTTCGAGGCGAGCGTCTTCCGTGGGAATACTACCGGTTCGCGTGACGATGAGCCAATCTTGGCCGGCGCGATCGTCCGGGCTTTCGAGTCCCAACAGATTGGGATATTTATCCAGCAAATCCTGCAATAAGGTTTCCGAATCGTAAGGCCGCTCATTCATCGCCACCAAGCGATCGTTTCCTTGAATGAGATAAATACCTCCGCTCACAGCAATCTCCCCCTTTTTTCAATGAACAATGATCAATAGGTCGGTTAGATTTGGCGAATTCGATTCGCCATCTCCCGACCTCAATTATCAATGATGGAATGGAAAATTTATCCACTATCCTTTGAGAATTTCTTTATCCTTTATCTTTCCGGTAAAGACTTTTTCGGCGGGTCCGGTCATGTAGACGCGCCCGGTTGCTTCATCCCAGTCAATATCCAAACAGCCTCCGGGAAGTTCTACCGTTGTTTTGCGATCGCATTTTCCATTTAACACCCCCGCGACGACAGTGGCACAGGCTCCGGTTCCGCAAGCGAGGGTTGCACCGGCTCCCCGTTCCCAAACCCGCATTTTCAGGTAATCGTTCTTCACAATTTCAATAAACTCGGTATTGATCCGTTGGGGAAAGGTGGGATGGTGTTCGAACTGGGGTCCTAACTCTGCTAGGGCGATCGCTTCGGCATCGGCGACAAAGGTAATGCAGTGGGGATTGCCCATACTCACGCAGGTCACTTGCCAAGTGCGTCCGGCAACTTCGAGGGGGAGATCGATAACTTTGCTATCGTCTCCGGCTAGGGTGGTGGGAATCTCCCTCGCCAACAGTTGCGGCAAGCCCATATCTACTCTGACTCGCCCTGCTGCTTCGATTTGCGGCGACATCGTTCCGGCGAGGGTGTGAATACGATAGGTTCGTCCGGGAGTTTCTCCCCCCTCTAATTCTCCGAGAAACCTCGCCAAACAGCGAATGCCATTGCCGCACATCTCCGGTTCCGACCCATCCGAGTTAAAAATCCGCATGGTGTAATCGGTATCGTTCTCCCTCGGGAGGGCAAAAATAACCCCATCCCCGCCAATGCCAAAATTGCGATCGCACAGAGTAATGGCGCGATCGGCAGAAATGAGAGGTTCGGCAGCATGGCGATTATCAATTAAGATAAAATCGTTGCCCAATCCGTGATACTTGGTAAACTCAATGGTCATGGAGATTGTTCCCTAATTTACTGGGGTGAGTGATGGAAAAACGGGCATCTCTGAAGGATTGCTCGAGGGCCATTATTCCCGCTCTTCACCCATGCTATTGATTAAATTATGACCGAATTTGATACCGGACTTCCCAGCGTGCGTCAGATTCAAGGCCTCGTTCGGGATAAACAAAATGTTGAATTCAAATTGGTAACGGGAGATGTTTTGACCGGAAAAATCTTCTGGCAAGACGCACAGTGTATTTGCGTCGCCACCGAAGCCGGACAAACCATTCTCTGGCGGGGTGCGATCGCCTACCATCGACTTCTAGAAGAACAATGACTCAAAACCCCTCTTTTATCCTCAGTTCTCTCTTTTCCGGCGCGATCGCGGGCATTTTGGCCTTGGCAGAACCCGTCTTTGCCCTAGACGTGCGGATCAATCCGGGCAATCCTCAATTAGGGGATACGATTTCCGTTTTTGTCGAAGTCGATAACCCGAGCGATCGTCCCCGGGTTTCCATGGGAACTCAAAATTTTCCGGCGTTTCTCCTCCAAGGTAATCTCTATCGCGCCTTCATTCCCACCACTCCCCTCGAACGCCCCCGGACTTTGAACATCCAAGTGTCCGGGGATGGCGAAACTAAAAATCTGGCGCTGGGATTGCGAAATCGTTCCTTTAGCACCCAACGCATTAACGTGCGCGGGGGCGGCGGCGGGGCAACCCAAGTCGAACTGGATCGCGTCGCTGCTTTTAAAAAGTTAGTGACCCCGGAAAAATTCTGGAATGGGGCGTTACTTCGACCCACTTCCGGCCGGGTTTCCACGGTTTTTGGCGTTCGTCGCTATTACAATGGTGTTTTTGCCCAAAACTACTACCATCGCGGCGTAGACTATGCCGCCGGAACCGGAACCCCCGTCGTCGCACCAGCCGCCGGACGCATCGGCCTCATCGGCCGGGAATCCCAAGGATTTCGCGTTCACGGCAACACCGTCGGGATCGACCACGGACAAGGGGTATTGAGCATTATGCTCCATTTGCATGGCATCGATGTGCGAGAAGGAGAAATGGTACGCGCCGGTCAGCGCATCGGCACCGTAGGATCTACGGGATCTTCCACCGGGCCCCATTTGCATTGGGGACTCTACGTCAATGGCGTGGCGATCGACCCGGTTCCTTGGCGTTATGACGGCTTGGATTGATCTCCTCTTCTCAAACTGTAAGGTTTCGCGATCGCGGCATTCCTCTTTTTGCCATTAAGATAGAGGTAATTTTATGGACAACCCAACGAAAGAGTTTGACCTGATGAGTATAGAAAAAATTGTAGAACAAGCGCTCAGAGATGGTTATTTAACGCCAACAATGGAAGCAGAAGTCGGTCGAATCTGCGATACGGCTTCCGAATTGTCGATCGAGGAATACATGGCTCTCGATCGCTTAATGGGATCTCTGCTCACCGGAGAAGTGGTGGCAGTCCCTCGCAAGCAGTTCATCAATGTTATGGAAGAACTGGTTTTAAGCGATACCATCACCCGCGTTGCCGAAATTGAAGCCAGCAGCGACACCTCTTTAGATGTTGGAGATATTGCCGCTTACGCTCTCAATCGCTTGCCCCCCCTCTACGCCACTACAGAGGAAGGCGCGAGCTTCCAGCGCAAAAAAGCGAAGGAAGAATTAAAGGATTTAATCGGCGACAAGATTAGAGAGGCTATCTCCCGCTATTTAGAAAAACCCGAATACGGGAAAGACCGTCAGGAACTCAAGTCATCTTCTGGCGGCGAGGGCGTTCTCAAACAGGTTAGCAGTCTCCTAGAATCCTACGCTCCCAACTACGAGAAGAAATAAGCCGGAAGAAATAAGCCGGAAGAAATAAGCCGGATTTTTGCAAAGGGGGGGAACTTTCCGGACGGGGAAAGGTCTCAAAAGAAGGAAGGATGAAGAGCGTTCCTTTGAGAAACCCATGAGTCAATCAATTTCCGCAAAATTGCCGTCCGCACAATGGTCTCCTACACGATCGCAAATTGAGGCCGCAGAGCCTCAAACTCTGGTGTCTCTGGATAAAATTCCCAACTACGATTTAATTTTACGCTGCCAAAGCGGCCCGAAACCAGAACGCGCCGCTTTTGCCGAACTTTTGCGCCGATATCAATCCCATGTCGAGAAAATTCTCTATCATCTCGCCCCGGATTGGCAAGATCGCTCGGATTTGGCACAGGAAGTTTGGATTCGTGTCTATCGCAATATTCAACGATTGAAAGACCCTCTCAAGTTTAAAGGGTGGTTGAGTCGGATTGCCACGAATTTGTTCTATGACGAACTCCGCAAGCGCAAGCGCGTGGCTTCCCCTCTGTCGTTGGATGCCCCTCGCAAAACCGGGGACGGAGAAATGCAGTGGGAATTGCCCTCAGATACTCCTAGTCCGGACGATAACTTGACTACGCGGGAATTTTACGAACAGTTGCAAGGGGCAATCGCGGATTTACCCGAAGCCTTTCGTACCACCATTGTCCTGCGGGAAATTCAAGGACTGGCCTACGAAGAAATTGCCGAAATTACGGGAGTTTCCCTCGGAACGGTCAAATCGAGAATCGCTCGGGCTCGAGGCAAGTTACAGGAGCAATTACAGCCATATCTGGATACCTAAATGCCTTTTGCCGATTGGTTAATTTGAGGATTTCTCCGCGAAAGGAAATTGCTACAATAACTGACGGCGACCAAAAATTCATGCTTGGGGGAGAGAAATGCACTCACGCGAGAATGACCCAATCCAACAACCCAATCCAAACGTCACCCACCCCGAAACCGATATGAAGGTGCAACGCAACGAAGGCGATCGCGATCGCTTTGAACTCCTCAGCGCTTACTTTGACGGAGAAGTTACCTCCCGCGAACGCCAACAAGTTCAAGAGTGGCTCGATAGCGATGCCGAGGTACAATGCCTCTATCGCCGACTGCTCCAACTCCGTCAGGGACTCCAAGGAATGCCCGTTCCCGCGACAACTCGTTCGACGGAAGAGATCGCGGCCAATGTGTTCCGGGCGATCGAACGCCGACGGATTCGCCGCTTTGCCATTTTAGGAGGAGGCGCGATCGCGGCAGCAATGGTGGCGGCGGTCTCTTTATTCCTCCCGGTCGAGGGTGGATTTGCGCCGCGCATGGCTCGCACTCCCGAATCTAAACCCTCTCTCTCTAATGAGGTGCCAGATGATGGCCTATTGGTCGCTCTGGATCGTCCGGTGGTGAGCATTCCCCCGGCAACCGATACATTAATGATTCCCCTCGATCGCCCTGTTGTCGAAATTCCCAAAGCTGCGACAACCCAGCCGGAAAACTAGGGTTACAAAATTAAAACAAAAATATTAGCGTGATAACACGTTAATTCGGCCAGCAACCCGAAGGAATGGGTTGTCCTCCGAGTTGCTCGACTTTCTCTCGTTCCATCAAGTATGCCCAAGCACTCCCCAAGAACTCTCCGGAAGGATGATAAAGCGAAACTTGTTGGCGTTGGTACTCATTCTCTTCTCTCCTGCGACCCGGCTCGTATTCTTCCAAACGATCCAGAGACTGCAATAGCTCTGGATCGTTAAATTTTAATAACATTCCCCAGACTTTTTGCCGTCCGGGGGTCATGGCGGGATAGCCGAGGGGAAGATCGTACAATTCCCCGAAAACGTAGGCGGGAAGGGCGGCGATCGCTTTTCCTTGGCAATAGCGGTGATAATTCACCTCTCCGGGTTTGAGTGTCCCATACACAAAAACTTTGAGCATTATTCCTCGAGAGATGGACAACTTTCTAATAGGATTACAATAGAAAAAGAAAAATGGCGTGCAGTAGTAGTTAGAGATCGTGCAAACCCAGAGATTCTCCGAGTGCAATCATTCCCTTGTTAAATCCCTCTTTCGCTATAGCGATCGCGATTTGTTGACTTTGTTTCAACGTCATCCGGAACAGGGTAAGTATTTTGTTGCCATTTTTTGTCGCTACAGTCCCATTGTTTACACCCTGATTGCCCATTCCGCGCGATCGCCAGTACAGGGAGATTATCTCTTCGCCCTGACTTGGCGACATATTTTCTACGAGATGCGCGGTTTGGAGTTGCGCGATCGGGGCAAGCGGGAGTCAAGTTCGTTTCAAAATTGGCTGATTAATATGACGGCAGTTTGCATCAATCAAGCCAATCTCCCCCCCGTAGAATCGATTAATTACAGTCTGCAAGCCGCCTCTCCGCCGCTATGGTGCTATCTCGAACAATCTCTGGATCTTCTGCCTCCCATTGCGCGCTTGATTTTGGTCATGTCGAAGACTTTTCGCTGGAGTCCCACGCGCATTGCTGCCTATTTACAAGCGGAAGGAGAAGAGCTTACCCCCACTGTCGTTCAAGAACACCTCGCCCGAGGCTGTCGCTTGTTAGAAGCCAATTTACCGGAGGATATCCGGGAAATCTATCTAGGAGAATCTGAAGCGGTTGAAGGGGCTGAGTCTGCGCTTGTGAGTAGCGATTCGGCGGGATAGAGCGTCGGAAGCGTCGGGAGCATCGGGAGAGCTTTAGTGGGGGCAACTACCCGGATTAGATGGAGTTTCAGACGATTTCGAAAAGTTTTTTTGAACATCCTCCCCAAAGCGGGAAAAATACTCTATAATAAAATTGTTGACTAAAAATTCAATTAACTCTCTAAATCTTAAAGCCATGATTAAACATTATATCCTCAGCCTCGAGCCAAACGCGAAACATCCTTGGGATCGCTGCGTTCTTCGGGATCCGATTACGGGAGAGCGTCCGGAGTTGTTGGATGCGATCGCGGCAGGTGCGGGAAATCAAGCCGGTTCTTATTTAATTGCTGTTAATGTCGAAGTCACCGTCTTAGAAAAAGGCTCGGCGAGTTTGAAAAAGCCTTCCGAATCTGCGATCGCGTCTTTTCCCACTGCCAAACCAGAAACCATGAAAGCCTCTTAAAAATTCTCCTATGATGCTCCTTCAGTTCCTTATTTTAGGGAACTGTTTTTTATATCCGTTCTCCCTATTCGGATCTAGAATAGACTAACTTAAAACCCGAATAAATTCTAAGGGTAAACCATCGCGATCGCGAATAAAAGCCACCTCATAAACCCGCTCTCCAATCATTTGTTGTTCTGGCTCTAATAACACTTCAATTGGCTTTTCTCCCGCTTTCTGTAACCGTTCCTGAAACTGTTTCAACCAAGTCAGCAAATCGGGAGTCAGTTCCGTCAAATCGAAAGAAAGATGATAATATCCCACGTAATGCTCGTCTCCAAAAGCATCGGCGGCAGGTTTGGGTTCGGGGATTTGAATGAGTTCGATGCGTCCTCCCAAACCTTCCAGCCAACAAGCCAGCGTGTAACCCGTCGTAAAGCGTTCCATCACCGTAAATCCCAACTTTTCGTAAAAAGCGATCGCTACATGAATATTCGCCGTGCGAATCGAAGCATGGTGCATGTTTGTTGTTTGTTATTTGTTGTTGGGCTTCGTTTACTCAAATCAACGAATTGGTTGTTGTTTTTTTTCTATTCGAATAAACGAAAATAGGGGTAACGGGTGGGCATACCGGGTTCTTTTTCTAGGGAAAAATTGATGATGTCCCAGCGCGGATCCTCGGAAGATTCGGGGCTGAAGGAGACCGGTAGGCCGTATAAACGGGGGATTTTTGCTTCCGTGGCATTATTGCGCCAAGGGGTGCTGCGTTCGAGATAAGCGCTGACTAATTCCTTGTAGCGATTGGCAATAATTACTTTTGTCGCTTTGAAACCTTGGGTGTAAAGGCGATCGAGAGCTTCATGAATTTCAAAGCGAATACCATCGGGATGGGTGTGTTGGCGATACCAATCTCCCTGCCACTGTCGCCAATGTCGTCCCGACTGTAAATGAACCAATTCGCCAGTTTTGGGGTCTGCCTCAAACGCACCGTGACGAGGGCAAAGATAAGTATCCGTCAGCGTCAGTGCCGGAATGGTTTGACGACAATGCGGGCATTTTATCTCCGCCCCAAAGATGGGATACTGTAAAGCATGATCGATCATAGGGCATCTCTAGATGTCATTTGGGCAGGTAAGCCTTAATTTTAACCAATTCCAAGGGGGATAGCGTGGTTTTATTATAATCACCTTCGTGCCAGATCCCCGCTCTTCTCGTGGGAAGATAAAAATCTCGGCTTCTCGATCGCCCAAGTCCTTCGCGATCGCCCCGTTACCCAAACAAGAACGAGAATGAAAGAGATTCCCACCCATCTGCCAACTCCCGATATTTCCCCCGCCGCATTTATTGCCCCCAGCGCCACGATAATTGGGCGCGTTCTCTTAAAAGAAGGCGCAAATATTTGGTATGGTGCAGTGGTGCGAGGAGATGTCGAGCGAATTGAAATTGGCGCTCATACTAACGTACAAGATGGGGCGATTCTCCACGGCGATCCCGGAAAACCGACAATTTTAGAAGATTATGTCACCATCGGGCATCGAGCGGTGATTCATTCGGCGATCGTGGAAAGGGGCTGTTTGATCGGGATTGGCGCGATCGTCTTGGATGGGGTGCGCGTAGGAGAAAGCAGTATTATCGGCGCGGGATCCGTCGTCACCAAAGACGTACCGCCGCGATCGCTGGTGATGGGAGTACCCGGAAAAAAAATTCGAGACATTTCCGACGAACAAGCCGCCGAACTCATCGAACACGCCCAAAACTATGAGAGACTGGCGATCGTCCACGCTTGTCAATGAACGATGAAATCATTGATAATTGATAACTGCGATACCCTGAGCTTGTCGAAGGGATAACTAATAACTAATAACTGATAACTAATAAGGTTATGCAAAATTTAGAAGCTCTAGTTGCCGAAGATGAACAACTCAATCCAGAAGCACCCAGCTACAAGGATTTGATAGAAACGGTGATTTCTAGCTTGGCTCAAAATGATAGTGCGATGGTCAATCACACCCAAGAGGGACACTTGTGGAAATTTCAATATGGTAGCGTGGAAGTCTTTGTCCAGTTAACCGGAGAAACCGAAGACGATTTACTCACGGTTTGGTCTCCCGTCCTCGCGCTTCCTGCCAAGAACGAACTCGACTTAATGAAAAAATTAATGGGGATGAATTGGTCGGGAACGTTTGAGACTTGTTTCGGGATCTTTGGCGATCGCATCGTTGTCTCGTCTCAACGTGCTGTTGCCGATCTATCCGCGACAGAGATTTCTCGCACGATTACGCTGGTTGCAACCATCGCCGATGATAACGATGAGATCCTACAAGCCGAATTCGGTCAAGGGTAACGAGTTAATCTACTTCTGACCCACCGCCACCCTAACCCACCCCCCAGCCCCAACCCACCCCCAGCCCCTCCGAGGGGGGGAGGCAAGAGGGGGAGTGCAAGAGGGGGATAACTAATAACCAACAACCAATAACTAATAACTAATAACCAATAAAATTTTGCGCTTTATTCCCCCGATCGAGGCTTCGGGAGCAACCCAAATGGCGATCGATCGCTGGTTATTTCAGCAGCACGTTGCGGGGAATTGTCCGCCAACCCTGCGCTTTTATACTTGGAATCCCGTAGCGATTTCGTTGGGGTATCATCAACGCCAATATCCGGAGTTTTGGCAGAATTTGCAATGGCAGGGACGGGCGATCGAGTTAGTGCGCCGTCCCACGGGAGGGCGAGCCGTTCTTCATCAGGGGGATCTCACCTATATGGTAGTCACTTCTGGACTATCGGGGACGCGATCGCAAACCTATCAGCAGCTTTGCTCGTTTTTAATTGAGGGCTGGCGTGCCCTCGGGGTCAATTTACATTACGGGAGGGCAGGACGGGGCTATATCAAACAAGCCAGTTGTTTTAGCAGCGCCACGGCTGCCGATCTCGTGACGGAAAGCGGCTACAAATTTATCGGTAGCGCTCAATACCGTCAGGGGGATTTTATCCTCCAACATGGTGCGATCGCCCTATCTCGTAATCCCCAACTCTATCAACAAGTTTTTGGAAAGTTGCCCACGGGTTCACCACCCGAAACTCAGTGGGGTTTATCTTCCATCATCGAGGCATTGAAAACTGCTGCGAAAGATTGTTGGGCAGTTGAATCGATCGATGAACCCCTAAGCGCCTCTGAATGGGAAAAGATTTCCACAAGTTGCGAACTACTTTAAATTCATTGCTCGTGGTAGTCTTAATTACCAATTACCCCTTACCCATTATTTAATATGATGTCTGGAGATCCTCAAAGCCAAATTTCCGTAGAAGCACTCGACGAACGCATGAAGGAATCGCGCGATACCTTACAACTCATTGACGTGCGCGAACCCGAAGAAGTTAATATTGCCTACATCGAGGGGTTTGAAGTGCTATCTTTGAGTAAATTCGAGGAGTGGTCGCCAGAGATTAAAAATCGCTTGAAAGTAGATGGAGAAACCTACGTGATCTGCCATCACGGCATGCGATCGGCGCAAATGTGTCAATGGCTACGAAGCCAAGGCTTTACAAATGTTAAAAACATTACGGGCGGTATTGAGGCTTATGCTTGTGCCGTCGATCCGAGTTTACCCCGATACTAAATTGCAATTTGTCTCTTTCTGACCGTTGTTCCTCTTTTCCTTCGAGCGTATTATATTTTTTTAAAAAACTTTTTGACTGTAAAACTTTTTTATTCATGTCGTCTTCCTTTAAGTTAAGCGATCGCCATCAATCCGTACTCTGGGCTACAATTCGCCATTACGTGGCAACCGCAGAACCCGTCGGTTCTAAAACCCTCGCCCAAGAATACAATTTTCAAGTCAGTCCCGCGACGATTCGCAATGCGATGGGACGCTTGGAAAAAGAGGGTTTGTTATATCAACCCCATACCTCTGCCGGGCGCATTCCCTCGGACTCAGGATACCGGATCTATGTCGATCGCTTAATGAGTCCCGATGACACGGGTAACGAACAAATTCTCGATCTCTATACCCAACAACTTGATTGGAATACCTATAATTTAGAGGTTCTGCTCAAACGCGCCACGCAAATTTTAGCAACTTTAAGCGGTCATATTGCCCTGATTACCCTACCTCAAAATCCCCGGGATTGTTTGCGTCATTTGCAACTGGTTTCGGCGAATGACAAGCAAGTGATGTTAATCGTCGTGATGGAGGGCTATCAAACCCAATCGGTTTTAATGGATTTAGCGATCGCAGATCCCGAAGACTGCGAGGGCAATGAAGAATCTATTACTGAAGAACTCCAAATTCTCTCTAATTTTCTCAATCACAAACTACGGGGCAAATCTCTTTCCGATCTAAGCAGTATTGATTGGGTCGAACTCGATCGCGAATTTCAATGCTATGGGGATATTTTAAAAACATCCCTCGTAGAATTAGAGAAATGCTTGTATCAACCTGCCTATACCCCCATTCTCATTCGCGGTATTTCTGAAGCCTTGCGTCAACCCGAATTTGCTCGGGTGAGTCACATTCAAACTTTATTGCATCTTCTCGAAGAAGAGCAAGATCAACTCTTTCCCCTAATTTTTGAAACGCCTGACGGAGAAGAAGACAGCAAACGAGCAAACGTTCGCATCGGTTCGGAAAATTCCCTCGAACCCCTGAATATTTGTACCTTAATTTCTGCCCGCTACCATCAAGGGGATGTTCCCGTGGGTAGTGTGGGGTTGATCGGGCCCACGCGAATGCTCTACGAAAACGCGATCGCCCTCGTCGAAGCCTCTGCGGATTATCTTTCCGAAGCACTGAGTTAGGCTTCCTCGTAAAATTCCTAAGACTGAGTTATTCCAGCACTCAGGGACTTTTCGCGATCGGGCAAAGGTTGCGCTTGCTTCCATGTCTGGTTATTTTAGAATTATGGGTTGTTAAGTGCGTCTCCAAATAGGCTTTTAATATTTAGTTGTAGGAAATTTCCCTCGGATAGACCAAGAAAATAAACTGCTAAAACAGACCGATAAAAATTCCCCTGTTTCATTATTATGACCTCAACAATAAGATGTAAGCCCCCCGCTTCAGCCGGAGGCCGTTGTTCGTTGAAAATCGCTCGTTACTCATTGAAATGACTGCGACTAATTCTTTCTTTTTAAAGCAAGTTCCTAGCCTCTTGCAGAATTCTTGGCTTTTGATAGCTGCCCTAACCGTAGGACTAATCATTGGCATTCAAAGACCGGAGTTAGGACAGCAAATTGCACCCGTAGGACATTTATATTTGTCTCTTCTTAAAATGTGCGTCTTGCCCATTCTCATCTCTGGAATTATTTTGAGTATTGCCCGTTTAATTTATCAGTCTAACTCGAAACAATATGCGTGGCAAATTCTCAAAACTTTTCTACTCATGCTCGGTACGGTAAGTATTGGTGGAGCGCTTGCCACTTCAATTTTAGAACCCGGCCGACGCTTGAATAGCGATACGCTCCGCAATTTAGGAATTCTTATTGATAATGCCAGTCAGGATCTCAAGATTCCCCTTTGGGAAAATATTCCCATTGATACGACCCCTTCTCCCCTCGCAACTTTTCTGACTAACATTATCCCGGAAAATATTTTTAGTGCTTTAGCAGGCGATCAAACACTACAAACTTTATTTTTTTCCATTATTTTTGGTATTTCTTTAGGGGTTTTACATGGAGAAAGAGAAATCGCCGCACCCTTGTTTAAAGTTCTCGATAACATTTACAAATCTTTCAATAAAATTGTAGTCTGGTTGATTCTTTTCCTCCCTTTGGGACTGTCGAGTCTCGTGGCTTCCCAAATCGCCCAAGCCGATACCGAGACGATCGCAATTATGGCGAAGTTTTGTTTGTGTGGCGTTTTAGTTTTTCTGTTGCTTTACGGTTTGAGCGCAATTTCAATTTGGACCATGTCCGATTATCCTTGGGGCAAGGTGGTGGAGACGTTACGGGGTCCGGGAATTGTTGCCTTGGTTGCCAATAATGCTTTAGTTGCCATGCCGATGGCGATCGCAGCCCTTGCAGATGCTTTAAAATTCGATCGCGATATTAGCAATACCATTCTTCCCCTCGCCATTACCCTCGGTCGTTTTGGCGAAGTTACTTATTTTACGATCGCCACGCTATTCGTCGTTCAACTGTATGACAAACCCCTGACCGCCCAAGTTATTATTATCGTCCTCTTCGGTTCGATCGTGGCAGGGATTGCCAGTTCCGGCTCGACGGGTATCGTAACTCTATCCGCTCTCAATATCGTTCTCTCTCCCTTAAATTTACCCTTAGAATCCGTGCTGGTACTGTTTTTAGCCGTCGAGCCTTTTATGGGGCCCCTACGCGCCCTTTGTACCCTCAACACGGGCATTCTCGCCACCAGCATCATTCAATTCCAGCCCTCCTTCCAAGAAAAATAATTGCTCCAAACCCACCTTATATCAAATCCGCTTGAGTCATCATACTTCCCGATGGGAGAGCGGAGAGAGGAAGAGCCGGAGAGAAAAAGCCAACACCTCGACTGCGCTCGGTGCAAGCAACTAATAACCAATAACCAAAAAGTGACTTCAACAGTTGAATTATTCAAAAGTTATGGCGTGTTAATTGGCTGTATTGCGACCGGTATTGCCATTCATATCTTTGCGCCCAACTGGGTGAGCTTTTTAGAACCCTTCGGGACGATTTATGGAAATTTTTTGACGATGTGGGCTTTGCCGATTATGTTTGCAAGCTCGATTTTGGCGGTTTTTAAGTTTTTCTGTCAAGGAAATTTGCAGACTAAAGCGAATGATATCTTTCTGGTTAGCGGTCTGACTTTGCTCTTGGCGATCGCGATTGTTATGGCGATCGATGCTACTTTACATCCCGGTCAAAATCTCAGCCCTGAAACCCTCGAACTCTTGGGCAGTTTGATTAATGATGCGGGTAATACCTTGAACCTCGAACTATTCGCCGCCTACGATACGATCCAAAATGACAGCAATACGCTGATTGGATTTTTATCAAGTATTATTCCCGAAAATATTTTTGTTGCCCTCAGTCAGGGAATTATTATTCAAGTTGTTGTTTTTGCGATCCTCTTCGGTCTGATTTTGGGGTGGTCGAACGCCCGAGAGGGAGACGAACTGCCCAATCTTTTAGAACTCATCTACGAAACCATTACCCAGATTACCGAATGGGCTGGAGTTTTAGCACCTTTGGGTCTCTGTATCGAAATTGCCAGTTTATCGGGGGAGTTGAATTGGAATAGCCTGCTGGGGATGAAAGATTTTCTGCCGATTGTTTTTGTCCTCTTTTTTGCGGTCTCGATTTTTAGTATTGGCTTACTTTGGAAACAGTCCCGAGTCTCTTTGCCTTCCCTGCTTTCTGCGATCGGCGAACCCAGCTTGCTCGTGTTATCCAGTCAAGAAGGAATTACGGCAATTCCCGCCAGCATTCGCGTGTTACATTGCAAACTGCACTTCGATCGCGAAACTGTCGATCTGATTGTCCCCCTCGCCGCAACGATCTTTCGAGTTGGCTCTTTTATTTATCTGCTCTTAGTTATCTTTTTTATTGCTGGATTGTATCAAGTTCATTTTAGCCCGCCTCAATTTGCCATTGCGATCGTGGGGGTGATGTTGTTTAGTACGGCGACTTCAACGGCAACAGGAGGCGGCGATATTTTTGCCCTCATTATCCCGATTGCGGCGGTTTTGGATTTACCCTTCGATGGAATCGTCGTGCCGTTAATCGCGATCGATTTGTTATTGCAACCATTCCGAGAACTCGTGACCATTTATACAAGTATGGCGATTGCGGCAGCGATCGCCACTGGAGGGAGTGGGGAGAGGAGGAGGAGCGGGAGAAAATTATTCGGATTCGATCTAACCTTTTAACGCGTTCTCTGGCAATCCTAAATGATTTGTAAATTCTGAAGGAGGGAATCCTTCACAATGAAAATTTCTCAAGCTCGAAGTCATCACAAAAGTAGTTACAAGTTAGAAACAAGTCAGTCAATCTCAAGTTTGAACTCGGGTAGCTGTGGAGTTCAATGAATATCACAAACCCAATTTGATTTAGAGAAGAAAAAAATGAAAAAAATTCTCGCAGCTTTAGCCGCTATCTTAGTAGCAGTTTGTTTCAATCTCTCTTCTGCTATGGCAGCCGACTCAGCATTTCTTGGTTGTTACGTCATTGGAGATACGGATCTTGTCGGCGCTCCCATTTTTAAAGCAGATTTCGTCTTTAGCACTCCTGACGAGGTGAGTGGGGAGGGGGAAATTTCTCAACCCGTCAATCCACCTGTAGACTTTGAAACTTACTTAGAAGGGAGCTATTCTGCTCCATTGTTTGAAGGTGAACCTTACTTCATTATTTCAGCGAATGGCTATAACATGGCACCCTGCCCGGAGTGCGGCGGTGTTGGTCCCGTAAGACTTGAAAATGTGAAGAATTTGGAAATCAACACGCTTTCTGGTAATGCGAGTTACCAGTATAGCGAGAAAGCTGGAGGTGATTTTACTTCTGTCGGCCCCGTTCCAGTGAAATCAGTTTCCTGTTCTTAATCGGCTAATTAGGGAGCCAGAATTAATCGGGAATGGTTTAAATTGAATGTTTTCCAGAGACGATCGCTTTCCTCTTAAGTTTTGAGTGGATGAGCGATCGTTATCTATTCTCGCGAATGCTTTTCGAGCTAACTTTTTAATAGGTTCTATAGGCTTTAGGGGTCATGCCTGTCAACTGTCGAAACCGCTTGCCGAGATGGCTGTGGCTGTTGAATCCACATTCTAAGGCAATATCCGAGATCGATTGCTCTGTTTGTTTTAACAACTGCTTGGCTCGCTCTACTCTTTGTTGAATGAGGTATTGATGGGGCGTAATTCCGAGAGATTGTTTGAATAAACGGCTGAAGTGAAATTGACTCATATTTGGCAAGCGGGCCAAGTCTTCCAGCTTAATCTCGCCATCCAAATGTGCATCGATATAATCTAACACGGGTCGGAGTTGGTATTGAGGCAAACCCCCCTCGTAAACTGGCACTTTGGGCGCGATCGCGGCGTATTGTTTGAGTAGGTTAACGGCTAAAACGTTGGCCAAGGAATCGATATAAAGAGGACTGGTCGATTCTTGCTCGAATTCGGCGAGAAGCATCATGATAATGGCTTCGATCTGAGGGTTACGGGTTTGAAATTCCGGGCGCAGTTCGAGGCGATCGCAATCCCCGGGTAAGGTTTCTCGGGCAATTTTTTGAATGAAAGCAACGGGTAAGCGAATCTGCAAATAATTTTCGTTATCTTCCCAGCGTGCAAAAAGTGGTATTTTGGCAGGCGTAATCGAGAAATCTCCTTTGGCATACAGTCCCGTATGGGTTTTACCGTCCTGCCTTTGTAAATAGGGTACCGGACGAGGCGCAAGGGTCATGGAAATTGCATGGTCTTCCGCAAATTGAAAACTGCCTTCTCCCACGGGATTTAAGGATTGTTTGAGGCGAATATTTTCCCAGCACGACGATCTCTCGGGTGAAAAAGCGGGGCTATTGGGTTCTGTTGGTTGAATCGCAAGGGGTTTCATAATGCGGGCGCGTCTTTCTTGGAGTCATAAGCCTCGATATTTGCTTTGCATTTTAGCGATCTCGGCAAGCGATCGCAAGATCGTGATAGTTCCGCAAGAACGAGATAGCGGGTCATTGGGGGTTTTCCTAAGCTAAAAGAGTCAGCCACTTAGGAGAAAAACAGCAATGAAACTGGTTATTTTTGGCGCTACTGGCAGCACGGGTCGTCAAATTGTCGAACAGGCTCTCGAAGATGGACACGCGGTCACGGCATTCGTCCGCGATCCGGCTAAGTTAGATTGCGATCGCCCCAATCTCACAACGATTCAGGGAGATGTGCTGGATTTTAACGCAGTGGAACGAGCGATCCGGGGTCAAGATGCCGCGATCTGTGCCCTTGGTGGAGGAAAGAACCTGACGAGTACGATTCGCTCTCAAGGAACGCAAAATATTATTGAAGCGATGGAAAAAAATGGGGTGCGGCGTTTCATTTGTCAATCCACCCTCGGAACGGGAGACAGTTGGGAAAATCTCGATTTCTACTGGAAATATGTCATGTTTGGCTTCCTGCTGCGAAAAGTTTTTGCCGACCACCAAAAACAGGAACAAATCGTCAAACAAAGCGATTTAGACTGGACGATCGTGCGTCCGGGAGCGTTTGTGGAAGGAGAGCGCACGGGTCGCTATCGGCACGGTTTTCCGCGTACAGAGAAAACAAAACTAGCAATTTCTCGCGCCGATATTGCGGATTTTATTTTAAAACAATTGACCGATAACACCTATTTGGGTAAAACCCCCGCTTTGTCCTATTAATTCCTTCCCATTCGCAACGATTCACTGGAGAATTATGACCGTCCTACAAAATTTGCGCCTGCCTTTAATCTTATTTTCCGCGATCGGCAGTGCTTTAAGTGCCGGAATCTTTTTCGCCTTCTCAACTTTTATCATGCAAGCATTGGCTCGGCAAGCGACTCCATCGGGTATTGCCACCATGCAATCGATTAATATTACAGTGATTAATCCGTGGTTTATGGCTGCATTTTTCGGTCCGGCGTTGGCGTGCCTTGTCTTGGCGATTTCCGTGTTCTTCCAATGGCAGCAACCTAGTGCGATCTATTTATTGCTAGGAAGTTTGCTCTATCTTATCGGCACCATCGGCGTAACGATCGCGGGCAATGTTCCCCTCAATGATGCCCTTGCCATTGTCTCCCCAGATAGCATCGAAGGGGCAAAACTCTGGACGAAATTTCTAACAGATTGGACATTTTGGAATCACGTCCGGACGATCGCTGCGTTTTTAGCGGCGGGATTGTTTGCCATTGCGCTGTGCGATCGCTCTAGTGCAACCTTATAGAGCCAAAGTGGGGCGTTCTGCGCTCCACTCTCTCATTCATTTTGTTCTATTGTCAACCCAAGTAAGAAAGATGCAAAACTCTATTTTTTTGAAAATTGTCTTGTGTATTTCCGGTTTAGTTGCGATCGCAATCGCTGGATCGATTCTCCTCTCTCCAACCGATTTCTATGCCGTAAACCACATCAATCTTGGCGGCAATCTCAATTTACTGAGCGAAATCCGCGCACCTGCTGGCGCTTTACTCTCTTTTGGCATTCTGATGTTAACGGGCGCTTTTATTTCTCGACTCGCATTTACTTCCATCCTAATTTCAACCCTGTTATATCTGGCTTATGGCTTATCTAGATTTGCGGGAATGCTGATTGATGGATTACCTGTCGATACCTTGATTTGGTCGGCTGTCATCGAAGTTATTTTAGGTTTATTCTCTCTATTCTGTCTCTGGAAATTTCAATTACCGCAATCAAAACAAGAGTTAAAATAAAATATTTGTGTCCTCATCATGAGAGAAAATCAAACTGCGATCGTAGGAGCAGAAAGCTGGGAAGATAAAGTGAAGGATATCATCATAGGTGCTATAAAAGTTAACCTTACAACTTTTTATCCCTGCTAACTTCTCTTGAGTAAGAAGTGAGTAATGTTGAAAAACACAAAGTTAAGTAATACGCTAAAAACGTTGATTTACTGGAATTTTTCTTGTAATGGGCGATACTGGATTTGAACCAGTGACCCCTTCCGTGTGAAGGAAGTGCGCTACCCCTGTGCTAATCGCCCGAACTTTCAGCATTCAAAAACTTGAACGGGCTTATAATTATAGCGCATTATTTGTCGCAATAGGTATAGCGATCGCCGTGTATCCCGTCTTCATGTATGGTTCGAACCTCCATCGCCAGCGCTTGCAAAGTCGCGCCCCCGCTTGGGACGGCTATTATACGCGAGCCTTTCTGCCCGAGCGAGAATTGCGATTTAACAAGCGATCGCACAAATATATCGTTGCGGCGAATATCGTCCCTCACCCCACTCGCCGCGTTTGGGGGATCGTCGTCCACTTGAACGCAGAAGATTTGCAAGCCATGGACGGCTATGAAGGCTGCCCGACCCATTACAATCGCATTTGGGTGTCCCCGCGTTTGGAAGGAGGCGCGATCGCCAAAACCTATACTTACCAGGCACATCCCGAAATGCTTCTAGAGGGAAAATCCCCCACCCCCAATTATCTGGGCTATGTACTGGAAGGAGCGCATTGCTGCGGCTTGCCCGATGATTATATTAGCGCGATCGCCGATTTGAGTCGCCTCCGACCCTCCTAAAAGCGAACTTTTCGCATTTGCCGCAAAATAATGTTAAGTTTACTAATACTCCTTAATTCAATGCTTTCTGATGGGAAAAACTCGGGCGCTCTTGTGCGGTTACTATGGCAAAGGCAATGGTGGAGATGAAGCCCTACTCGCAACGCTTTTGCAAATGCTGCCCGAGTCGGTCGTTCCTACCGTTCTATCGGGCAACCCCCAACAAACTTATCAAAGCTACGGCGTGGAAAGCTGCGATCGCCGTTCTGCCTTTCGCATTATCGGGGCGATGAAACAGTCCGATTATTTTATTTGGGGCGGGGGTAGTTTAATGCAGGATGTTACCAGTTTGGCCAGTCCCTTCTACTATGGAGGCTTAATGGCACTGGCTCAAAAACGAGGTTTAAAAACAATTGCTTGGGCGCAAGGTCTCGGACCCCTCAAATATTCCGTCACCCGTTGGTTAACCCGAGAAGTTCTTTCCCACTGTCGAGCGGTGAGCATCCGCGATCGCGCTTCGGCTCAATTATTATCAGACTGGCAGATCAAAAACTTATTATCTCCCGATCCGGTTTGGGCATTAAAAGCCAAAACGTACTCGGGTTTAGGAGATTTGCACGCCCCGAGAGTGGCGGTTATTCTGCGCCCTCACCCCCAACTCACCCCCCAACGCCTGCATTACCTGACCCGTGCCCTAATTTCTTTTCAAAAAGCAACAGAAGCCACGATTTTACTCGTTCCTTTCCAACCCGTTCGCGATTTAAAAATAGCCAAAGCGATCGCCGCAAAACTTCCCCATGTTTCCCATATTATTACTCTTGAAGACCCGAGAGAATTAAAAGGATTATTTCAAGGGGTAGAAATGGCGATCTCCATGCGCCTACACGGCTTAATTATGGCAGCCTCCGAACAATGTCGCTGTTTTGCCCTCAGCTACGATCCTAAAGTGAGCCAACTCATGACAGAAATTGATATACCGGGTTGGGAATTAGCCGATCTTCCCGAAGATCCGAATCTAATTTGTCGTGATTGGTTGGATTATTATGCCAATGGAATGTCATTAGATTCCGCACAAATTGAATCCCTCAGCGATCGCGCTCGCCTGCATGGAGAAATGCTGGAACACGCAATCGATATTCGCTAATTTTTATTGTTGATGAGATTATTTTATTTTTCTTAAAACTCTGTTTTTTGTAAAAGGATATACATTTTTCTCTGAGTTCGATCCCAAAGATATAAAGCAGACCTTCTTCGAGAACACGACGATGACTTTACTTTGGAGCAATTCGCTCAAAATTGGTATTCCAGAAATCGATAAGCAACACCAACAGTTAATCGAACAAATGGGTCGCTTGTATACTGCAATTCAAAAAGATCGAGGCAATAATGAAATCCAAGAAATCTTAAGATTCCTCAATCAATATGTTGTCGAACATTTTGGCTATGAAGAATCTTGCATGTTGAAATATAAATGCCCCATCGCACTGAAAAATAAGACGAAGCACAATGAGTTCAAAGCAAATTTAAAAGCAATTGAAGAAGAATTTCGGACAAAAGGAGCAAGTGAGAATCTAGCTATTGAAATCAATAGAAATCTTCTGGAATGGTTTGCCAATCATATTAAGAGTATTGATACTTCTCTCAAATCTTGTATGCCCTAACGATTCGAAAAATTCAAAAAGCGTCAGTAGGGTGTGTTAGCGATAGCGTAACGCACCGCCACACTCCTTAGAATTCAAAAAGCGAAGGGGAGGGGATGGTTTTGTTTTATGATAGATGCAAATGAATCATAACTCGCGCAAAATCATGCTCAAATATTATTATGCCCCTTCTCATAGGATAATGAGATTTTCTGATGAATTTTGCTAGTGAAATTTTCTGATGAAATTTTCCGATGAAATTCTCTGTTAAGTCCATTATCGCTGCAAGCAAACCCAGTTTGCGCTGGGTTATTTTTGGTGGGATTTGTTTTTTCGTCATTCAGACTTTACAAGCTCACTGGCAGAAGGTCGCGACAACAACCCCAGAAAACATAGATTGGGGATATCTGGCGATCGCTCTATTGGTGACGTTACTGGCACATTGTTGGACGGGATGGGTGTGGGGTTGGATTCTCGCATTTTTAGGGCATTCCGTTACGCCTCGATGGAGTATTCGCATTTATTTAATTACCAATATCGCCAAGTATATTCCCGGTAATATCTGGCATTTTTACGGACGCATTCGTGCCGCTAAAGAACGCGAGATTCCCCTAGCGATCGCAACTGTTAGCATTCTTCTCGAACCCTTACTGCTGGTTGCTGCCGCCATTGTCTGGGCCCTATTCAGCTACCCTCAGTTTAACCCGGGCTGGCAATTTCTCGTTTTAAGTGGGGTATTAATTGGAATTCATCCTATTCTTCTCAATCCTGCCTTAGCCATCGCAGCCAAACTGAAGGGAAAAAGCAAAGAAATGGCCACAGCAAAATCGCAGTTTCGGGTGCGGTCTTATCCTTTCCTTCCTCTATTAGGAGAATTTATTTTTTTGGGTTTGCGCGGTGGCGGTTTTTTAATGGTTATCCTTGCCCTCTATCCTTTAGAATTTGGACAACTCCCCCAATTGTTCGGAGCTTTTATCATTGCTTGGTTATTGGGCATGGTCATACCGGGATCCCCCGGAGGAATAGGCGTTTTTGAAGGAACCGCGATCACCTTGTTACAAGGAAAATACGTCATTGCGATCGCCTTCTATCGTCTCATCGGGACTTTGGCCGAAGCACTCGGTGCCGCGATCGCATTTTTGAGCCAACAACGATTTATGAGTAAATAGTTCTTAAATCAATCGTTATTGATAACTAATAATTCAGTCTCCATGATTTCCAATTCAGTATCCGCACCCCAATTAGATGTCTCCATCGCCATTCCCATCTATAACGAAGAAGAGAGCTTGCCGGAATTAATTGCGGCAGTACATAACAGCTTGCAAGGGACGGGATTGCATTACGAAATCCTTTGCGTTGACGATGGTTCGACGGATGAATCCGCGCGAATATTGAAAGAATTAGCTCAAAAAGATCCCCTTTTACAAGCTATATTATTGCGACGAAATTACGGTCAAACTCCCGCAATGGCAGCCGGGTTCGATCGCGCCCGAGGGCGAGCGATCGTCACCCTAGATGGAGACTTACAGAACGATCCGTCCGATATTCCCTTGTTATTAAACAAGTTAGAAGAAGGTTACGACTTGGTAAGCGGTTGGCGCAAAAATCGTCAAGATCACGCCGTTACGCGCCTCTTACCTTCAAAAATTGCCAATTGGTTAATCGGACGCATTACTGGGGTTAAAGTTCACGATTATGGCTGTTCTTTAAAAGCCTATCGCGCAGAAGTTGTGGCGGATATGAATTTGTATGGGGAATTGCATCGTTTCTTGCCAGCATTGGCTTACATTGAAGGAGCGAGAATTACCGAATTACCCGTGCGCCACCACGCCCGTAAATACGGACGCAGTAAATATGGTTTAGGGCGTACAATTCGGGTTATTTTGGACTTGCTGACGGTGTTCTTTATGCGGAAATTTCTCACCCGTCCCATGCACGTTTTTGGCGTAATTGGTGTAATTTGTACGGTCTTGGGAATTATTTTAGGCGGCTATTTAACCTTTCTCAAATTGGCATTAGGACAGCAAATTGGCGATCGCCCCCTCCTCGTTCTCGTCGCCATTTTAATTCTAACGGGAGTACAGTTATTCAGTTTTGGCTTATTGGGCGAACTATTAATGCGAACTTATCACGAATCCCAAAATCGGCCGATTTATCGCGTGCGGGAAATTTATTCGAGTCATGGCGATCGCTCTGTAGGAGAAAATGGCAAAAAGTAAGTCTTTATCGAGGGCGATCGCTAAATTTTGCGATACAATATAGTGCAAACGAATTGCAACACTAAGTTTTTTCTGAATTATGACTGGAGTTCTCGTTCCCTCTGGGGTTGCCAAATTAAATTACCGGGTAAGTTGGGACGAATTACCCAAGGATTTTCCCTTACCTGACGATCCCGTGGAAAGTACCGCTCAACCGCTTTTAGCTGCCGCTTTACGAGAAAGTTTAGAACTCGTCGGATTTTTGACCCCCGATCGATTAGTTGCTTCTAATTTGGGGATTTGTGCCACGGTGAACAAGAAATATGTCGTGAAAGCACCGGACTGGCTCTATGTCGCGAATGTTCTCCCCCCAGACCCTCAACAAACGTCACGTCGCAGTTATACCCCTCGTACTCAGGGCGATACTCCGGCGATCGTCATGGAATTTCTCTCGGAAACAGAAGGGGGAGAATATTCGGCGCGTCCCCATTATCCTTATGGGAAATTGTGGTTTTACGAGCGCATTTTAGAAGTTCCGATTTACGTTATTTTTGAACCAGAAGCAGGAGCGTTAGAAGTTCGACAATTGGTAAATGGCGTTTACCAAATGCAAACAGCCGACGATCGCGATCGCTATTGGCTCGCTCCTTTAAATTTATATATCGGGGTTTGGCAAGGAACAAAAGCCGATCGCACTGGGTATTGGTTGCGGTTTTGGGATGAAAATGGCAATTTATTATTGTGGGGGGCAGAACAAATCGAACAAGAACGACAGAGAGCAGAACAGGAAAGCCAACGAGCAGAACAACTCGCCGATTTTTTGCGATCGCAAGGATTCGATCCCGATAATTTGCCCTCGTCGTGAATTTAGAATTCTCCTTTTTTAAGGTTAATTGAGGGCGATCGCAATCGATAGCAAGTTGGGTTATTCTGAAGGAAAACTAGAAATTTTATGCTTGCCGTTTCTCCCCCCGACGCGATCGCCACCGCCGACGAACTCCTAGAAGCCTTTGCCGACTTCCTGAATATTGATGTCAGTGCGGGAGATGCGGCCAACGATACTTTAAATACCTATCGCCGACAGGTGCAATATTTTGTCAGTTGGTGCGATCGCAACAAAATTGCCCCCGCAGAAGCCACCAAAGAAGATATCAAGCGTTATCGCCATTGGTTGGTGAATACGCGACACCTCAAACCCGCAACAGTTGCATTAAAACTCTCTGTCGTGCGTCGTTTTTATCAAGCTGCTTTAGAACGAGGTTTGATTGCCTTTAATCCGGCTTTGGGAGTCAAACCGCCGCGAGAGAAGCGAGATCCCGCCGAACGCATTACCTATCTCGAAAAACCGGAAGTAGAACAACTCTTACAAACTATTGGCGAGGATGGCTCGGTTAAATCCCTGCGTGATAAGGCATTATTGGCCATTATGGCGATGGAGGGACCCCGCACGGTAGAATTGCATCGCGCCAATATCGCCGATGTGGTCAAACAGGGACAAAATATCGGCATTCGAGTGGAAGGGAAACGCAATATTCGCATCGTTCCCCTCATCCCGGCGATCGCGCAACTATTATTCGACTACCTCGAAGCCCGAAAAGACGCAGGAGAACGCCTCAAGGCCGCTTCACCCCTGTTTATTGCCGTGGGCAACCGAGCGGGGGGAAAGCGCATTTCTCGGCGAGGTATTCGTCTCATTGTCGATCGCTATCTCCAAGAAGCCGCCCTCAAACATACTCCGGGGCGCACCATTTCCACCCACAGTTTGCGCCACACGGCGGGAACATTGGCGTTAAGATCCGGGGCGGAGTTACGACAGGTACAAGATTTATTAGGACACGCGGATCCCCGCACGACTTGTATTTATGCCCACGTTGCCGATCGCTGGGAAAATAATCCCGCTTTAAAATTGGGTATCGATTTGAGTTAATGAGGGGCGATACAATCAAAAAATATCCTTTTTTCAAACTTTCTGCTTTAGCGATCGGCACTGATAACTGACAACTGATAACTGATAACTGAAATGACTCTCGTACCCCTAAAGACCCCCATCGTCTACCCCGAGCCGGACGGCGAACCTATGGCAGAAAGCGACCCCGCACGCGATTACTTAATCTATGGGCGTTGAGAGCCTTAAATCCTACTTTCGAGCGCGAGAAGATGTTGAAGAAAGATGAGGAGCAAAAGCCGACCATCTATGCGCAGTTGGGTGTCTCGGAATATTTCCAATACGATCCCACTGGGGACTATCTCAATCCTTCCTTAAAGGGTCGGCGTTTGGTTAATGGGGTTTATCAACTGATGACCCCAAACACGTTAGAAGATGGTTCGCGCTCTCTCTATTCTGAAGTTCTAGGTTTGTATCTCCGATTGCTCCCTAACGGTCAACTCCGATTTTTCAATCCTCAAACAGGGGAATATTTGAGAAATTTTGATGAAAGCGAACAACGAGCCGAACAACAACAACAAAGAGCCGAACAAGCCGAAACAGCATTACAGGAGTTGCGCGTTCGCGTAGCGTGGCTTTAGCCGTATCGCCTCCTTGCAATGGGTTTAGACCCGGACAATCTTGCCTAGAGCATGAAATTTGGGCGAGATCGGCATATAATTAGATGCGTATTCAATCTCAAAACAATGCTAGACCTAACCCAAGATATCCGCTCTCTGACTGAATTGAAGCGAAATACCACTGAATGAGCGATCGGTATGAAGTTATCATCCAACCGGAAGTCGAGGCCCCGATGTTTGCGGGTCGCTACAGCAAGAGGCGCAATTATCTCAGAAAATATTAGAATCTCTGATTGCGACGATTTCTAAGACTAACAACTGCAAACAAACTGAGTAATCCCAAAAGACTACTTGGCTCTGGAGTTGATACTCTCGTATAACGCAACGAGCCATCTCCACCATCAAGATCGCCAATTGTCGAACTATAAAAATCTCCCGATTCATCACTTAATCGAAATATAGTTAGATCGTCAGAGTGATAACCATCATAGTAATCATCGACTCCAACAAAAGAAGCTGAGTTAAAACAATGAGTTCCTAAAACACTAATAATGTCTGGACGTAACTGACAAGGTGTGCTGATTGAAAATATGTTGGAAAGATTATTATTATCTTCATCCAAACGAACATAATATCGAAATCCTTCTAGTAGCTCATGCTCATTATTAGTTTCTGGATTTACAAAGAGCAGATCGACAATCTCTGCTATTTTCCATCCTCCAAAAGTAAAAGTTGTAGAATCATCGTACTTTACAAAGCCAGCATTAAAGTAGCCTCCTTCTAGATCGTCAGGATCGGATTCAAGTTTATATTTAATTGTTGCTGCTGTTGCACTCAAAGCAGAACTACTTACAAATGCTACTAATATAGCACTACAGATTTGTTTGAAAAATTTTATGCCCATTTATTGTTCCTACAAATTTAGAAAAAATCATGACGAATGAACTTTTTAAGCTGTGAAATCATACCAAGCCTACTTAGCACAGATAACCTTGTAATAACTCATGGCTGTTCACGTAAGCATTCTATTCTAGGTTTACATATCCTGAGCATTTACATAAAAATCTTGATTTGCATTTCATAATGATCGCACTTTTTGTAAAGATACGATGAATGTCTACCAAAGAGAAACCAAATTAAACGAGTATTTCGAAAGGGACACGATCGCCCTCAATCGCCGTTGCATCAATGAGCGAGATCGCCATGGTTTTAGCCTGTACCGCAGCCCGAGCATTGCCTTGAGTCATTGCCGTTATGGTTGCCCCGTTCAACAGGATCGTTAACTGTAAAACAAGGGTTTCGGGATCGGCAAGATGGGCATCTCGTGCCAAAGTGAGTAAATAATCGCTCATGGCTTGCCAGTGATCCGCATTCACTTGATAGGCGGGATGTTCGAGATCGGCAAGTTCGACAAAAGAGTTAATGAACGCACAACCGCGAAAGTCTGGCTGTTCGAACCATTCCTCGTACACGTCAAAAACTGCTAGAATACGCTCTCGCGGTTCCGTTGCTCGGCTTTCTACCGTTTCCTGAAACCGAGTTCGCCACGTTTCCGCTCTCTGCTGCAAGCAAGTGGCAATTAACGCATCTTTCGATTTAAAGTGCTTGTACAGGGACATCTTGGCAACATTGGACTCGGCAATGATGCGATCGATCCCGACATTGCGAATCCCTTCTCGATAAAACAGTTCTGATGCAGTCGCCACAATGCGATCGCGAGCAGGAGAACGAGAGGTTTTTGGACGTGCCATGAGAAACTATTTTTAAACAGACTTGTCTGTATTTTATCGCAAATCCTTAGCAAGAGAAGGATTTGTGCCTATCCTTTACTTTTCATCCCTTTCCTCACAAATTTATAAATTTCCGGCAGGCGATTGTACACCGCAGAAATTTTTAACCAGAGTTTATTGGGAATAGCTGGATAGCCGGATACAATTTGTTTCGGTTCTACATCCTTGTGCAGCCCCGATTTTGCTGTCGCGATCGCCCCATCGCCGATTTTCACTTGATTGGCGACTCCCACTTGTCCCGCCAATAAAACCCCATTTCCGACAATAACTTGCCCGGAAAGCCCGACTTGAGAGGAAAGGGCAGAATTCGAGCCAATTTTGCAGCCGTGACCGATCTGGACTAAATTATCGATTTTGGTGTTGTATCCAATGCGGGTTTCTCCCACTGGAGGGCGATCGATAGTTGTATTTGCTCCCACTTCTACACCATCGTCTAAGACGACAATACCGCTCTGGTGCATCTTCACCCAACCGCGATCGCTCGGGACGAAGCCAAATCCCTCGCAGCCAATGACCGCACCGCTATGAATGACACAATCCGCGCCGATTTTCGTTCTTTCCTCAATGATGCAATTGCCGTGCAGGACAGTGCGATCGCCAATTTCCACCCCCGGATACACTGTCACATTGGGAAAAATGCAAGCCCCATCGCCAATCTTGACATTTTCCCCGATAACTGCATGAGCGCCGATCGCAACATCTTTCCCCAAACTGACTCCGGGTGCGATCGCCGCCGTGGGGTGAATGTGAGGGGCAGGTTGATAGGGTTGATAAAATAGGGCGATTGCCTCGGCGAATAAGAGGCGGGGATGGGGCGTAGAAACCCAAGCGATGCCGCGATCGCTCGCCAAAGTTTGTAATTCTTCATCTACGGGCAAAATTAGCGCGATCGCTGCCGTTTCTTCCACCATTGCTGCATATTTCCCCCCTTCGCAATAAGAAAGATTATTCTCGGTTGCTGACTCCAACGATGCGAGACCTGCAACTTGGGGGTTAAAATCGGGATGAGCGGTCAGGCTCGTGCCTCGAACCAACTCAATAGCAAATTTTTCAACAATTTCGCTAAATTTCATTACAATATTGACCGATTAGAGACAACAATGGGAATTTCACTCCAAAAAGGACAGCGAGTTTCTCTAGATAAAGTAGCACCCAACCTAAAAGCCGTCTTTGTGGGTTTGGGATGGGATGTAAAAAATACCGATACGGGTCATGATTTTGACTTAGACTCTTCAGTATTCATGTTGGGGGCTAACGAAAAATTGCCCACTGACAATCATTTCATTTTTTACAATAACCTGACCAGTCCCGATACTGCTCAATGCGTCAAGCACATGGGGGATAATCTGACAGGGGAAGGAGAAGGCGATGACGAAGCGGTTATCGTCGATTTGCGCAAAGTCCCGCCGGACATTCAAAGGTTAGTGTTTACCGTCACCATCTATGACGCGGATAAGCGGGGACAAAACTTCGGTCAGGTCGAAAATGCCTTTGTGCGCTTGGTGAATGTGGAAACCAAACAAGAAGTCATGCGCTATGACCTCGCGGAAGATTATTCCATCGAAACCGCCATGATTATGACCGAACTTTATATCAAAGATGGGACTTGGCGGCTTAATGCCGTCGGACAAGGCTATCAAGGAGGCTTGCAAGCACTTCTCGATCGCTATAGCTAAATCAGTCACCAGTCACCAGTCACCAGTCACCAGTGGGGCGGGCATTTGCCCGCCTTGTTTTATGGTTTGACGCTAGCTGGGCGGGAGGTGGCTTTGACATCGAGAGCGCCTTTGGGATAGGCGATGCGCTGGTGGTTGGACTGTTGCCAAACCCGTACGAAGACTTCGGCGATGGTGCGGAGTTCGTCTTGTTTGAGACCGGACTCTGCCAGTTGATTATCTTGCCAGCGCGCCCGAAAAATTTTCTTGATGGTATTGAGTGCCATTTCGGGGGTGGCATCCTTGAGCGATCGCAAGGCGGCTTCGCAGGCATCTGCCAGCATGACGATCCCGGTTTCCCGAGATTGGGGAATGGGTCCATCATAGCGGAAGTCACTATCGTTTAAGTCGAACCCTTCAGCCTGCGATCGCTGTTTGGCTTGAAAATAAAAATAGGAAATTAAAATCGTCCCCTGATGCTCGGGAATAAAATTGCGAATGGCTTGAGGGAGATTGTATTTTCGCGCCATCACCAACCCTTCGGTGACGTGCTTTTTGATGATTTCTGCACTCTTCCAAGGATCGGCGATCGCATCGTGCTTGTTGGGCCCTCCCATTTGGTTCTCGATAAAACCCAAGGGATCGTGCATTTTCCCGACATCGTGGTAGAGCGTCCCTGCTCGGACTAATTCAACATTGCAATGTAACTCTCGTGCCGCCGCTTCTGCAAGGGAAGCAACAAAGAGAGTATGTTGAAACGTTCCGGGGGTTTCTAACGCCAAACGCTTGAGTAAGGGGCGATTGGGATTGGATAATTCTGCGAGGCGAATGGGCGTGACCAGATCGAAAACCCGTTCTAAATAGGGAGAAACTCCCAAAGCAACAGTACACCAAGCCATCCCCCAAACCCCAACGAGGGCGGCTTGAGGGAGAACCACAGACCAAATCGCCGCCGCCGTCGCACTGCTAATGAGCGTAATGCAAAGGTAAACGCTCCCTTGAATCAATCCAACACCCCCGCTTAACAGCGCTAATTCCTCTCGAGAGCGCAATCGTCCGGCCACAATGGAAGTGAGGAGCGCTCCTCCCGTACCTGCCAAGAGGATTTCCCAAGGAAAAATCGCGGCACTACCCCCAGCAACGGCGCTAAATGCCGATAAACTCGTCAGTAAAACCACTTGAGTCACGGCGAGGGTGGGATGATAAAACCCACTGGTTAAGAGTCCGATACCCGCCAAATTGTTTTGACCGATATCGATCAATAAAGGAGTGCTAACGCTCAACAGGCATAAAAGAATGCGATCGCGACAGCGCAGTCGAATCCCCATGCGACGCTTGACCAAGACAAACAGAGCAATGGATCCTGTCACCATCATCCCCGTCATAATCAAACCCTGCCAATCAATGCCCCGGCGACTTTCTTTAAAGTCATCTAAGACGACAAAGGTGCGGCGATCGATTTCTTCCCCGGCTTTAACAATTGTTTCTCCTTTGCGTACCTCGTAAAAGACAGGTTCTACCTTTTCGGCAGCTTGTTCGGCAACGAGTTTGGTTTGCTCGATATCCTCGACTAAATTGGGCTGCAACAGACTGGTAATGAGTTCGGCAGCTAAGGGAGTTGTCAGGGCGGGGATTTGCGATCGCAGTTGTACTTTCACGGCAGTTTTCTGCAATCTTTCGGGCATCCCTTCCACAATGCCTTGGGTGAGGATGCGATCGAGTGCCGTTTCGATCCCGTTTCGCGTGCGTTCCCAAGTTTCATCTCGCAGATCCAAGAGGGTGCGCTGGTAATTTTCCAAACTGCGAGTGCCTTCGGGGCTGGCAAACTCTTCTAACGCTTTAGCGTAACCGTCGCGAATGAAGTAAATGCGATCGAGGAGAATGCCCAGAGAGGCAGAACCTTCTTGGCGACCGTAAGCCGTCAATTCAATCAGGGCTTGTTGATAGGCAAGATTATCGGATTGCCGGCCGTTGGGAAGCGATCGGAGGTCGAGGGGAAGGCTAATAGAAATTGCCTCGAGGACAATTTTATTTAAATTCTCTTTGGCTAAACTTTCGTCAGTTAAATCCGCATCCGGGATAATATTTTCTTCCTCAATTTCTTGAGGTTGTAAAGGAAAAACGCTAATTTGAAATGATTTTTTTAAAGTGTTTGCCAGTCCTTGCCATTCCTCCGGGCTACTATGGCGGAGATAGCGTTGGGTGGGTAACGAAAGAATGCGATCTTCTTCAAAGGGGAGTGCGCCGGCCATTTGCCGCATTTGTTCGACTCGGGCGAGAAAGTCGTTTAAGTCCCCGCGAATTTGTTGAGTAATGGTTTCATCAATGGTTAAAACTTTGACCAAACCCGTTTGTGCGGCTTTGCGGCGTTCTTCTGTCAATTCCTTATCCACAACACTCGCATCCCGCGTCGCCCAGATGGTTTTCGGCGCGATCGTCCCTTCTCTGAGGCGGGGTTGATTGTAAAAACGATAGCCGATCGCCGTGGTGAGAGAAGCGATGGCAAATATCAACATGACGGGCGGGGGAATTTTTTGATGCGTTTCTCCCGATGGAGGAGAAGAGCGGCTGCGCTTGGCACGACCGCGCCAGGCGAGTAAGCGTTGAGTTAAGGATTGAAAGGTGTTCATGAGGCTCGTGCGCGAGTGAGGGAATAAAAACTTCAGTTTCCCACCAAATTAACCCAATAAATAGGATTGCATGAGAAAAATTAAAGGAAGATTCTCGATACCTTAAGATAGATTAAGCGATTCGGATTGTCTCGGCTAGGAAGAGGTGCGAGATTCGCGTTGACTAATGGTAGCAAAACCCTCTCGCGGCTGTATCGTTCCCGCCGCACCAACAACTATCTGGGGCTGGGGATCGCCACCTTCGCGCAGGTAGCATCCAGACCATGCAGAGAATAATGATACTGCCTTTATTAAAATTTGCTGGCGTTGAGGGGATACGCGCCAAGAAGGGGGAAAACCGAGAGAACTGTTATAAAGTCCCGCGATCGCGCCCGTTAAAATAGCCGTGAGGGGCAATGTCGGGGACAATTGCAAACTTCGCTGCCAGCAAAGAGAAAAATCTTCTGGGGTGAAACTGAAGCAATATAAAGCCAGCGCAATTTCTTTTTGGGGGAGAGGGCGATCGCCGAGCATTCTAGCGGTTTGTTGCAGGCTGAATCCGCGAGCGATCGCGTTTTGCAGGACGTTTAAGAGACTTTCTCGAGTCGGGTAACGAGAGATGAGATGAGACAACAATTGAGACGAATTGAAATCTTTTTGCAAGACAAACGAGAGTGCATCTCCCCAAAGTAAGATTTCTTCCATCGGTTCTTCCGGATGCAGCCAAAGCGAAGCCACATTCGAGAGTTCGACATTAAGTTGCGAGGGAATCTCGTGAAAAAAGAGAACAATCGGAAGCGCGATCGCCGCGATTTCGCTACTCGTTCCGGTTTGCTGGCATTCTAGGAGAGTGCGATCGCGTTTCTCGATTTGTTGCAACCAATCTTGAGTTTTAAGGTGTCCCGTTTGTAAAAGCGTGGCGATCGCGCCATCTTGAATCTTCTCCCAAGGCGCAAAATTTGGGGTAATCTCTGGCAGTTCTACGGCGATCGCACTGCCAAGCAACCCTCCCTCAAATTGACTCAGTAAAGAGATGACCACCTTTCAACTCTCCCAATAACCAACAATAAACTCACCCCCTAACCCCCTCCCAAGAGGGGGAGAGCAAGAGGAGGAAGTAAGATTAAAGTAATTCTCGTCGTCCTTCCAAGGCACGAGCGAGGGTAACTTCATCAGCATATTCCAAATCTCCACCCATCGGCAGACCAAAAGCAATTTGCGTCACTCTCACGAAAGGTTTTAAAAGTTGAGCAATATATAAGGTCGTGGTTTCCCCTTCAACGCTCGGACTGATCGCCAAAATCGTTTCTTCGATCTCCGGTTGACTTGCTCGCCGCACCAAGGGTTGAATGTTGAGCAGATCGGGCCCGATGCCATCCATGGGCGAAATGACTCCTCCTAAGACGTGATAAGTGCCGCGATATTCTCTTGTTTTTTCAATGGCAATAACATCGCGTGAGTCCGCAACCACACAAATGACTGCTTTATCGCGGTTGCGATCGCGACAAATCGAACAAATGGGTTCGGCAGATAGATGAAAGCACATCCGACAAAATCCGACCTGTTTTTTCGCGTCTACAAGAGCCTGTGCTAAAGCCTGCACGTCATCTTCGGGACGCTTGAGAATGTGCAAAGCCAGTCTTTGAGCCGTTTTCGGACCGACTCCGGGAAGTTTTTGCAATTGCTCGATCAGGCGAGCGAGGGGAGGGGTATAAATTGTCGTTCTCTCTCCAATCTGAAATAGTTCTATTATACTCAATTTGGGTCTTGCCGCAGAAGTCCGCAGTGCTTGACATTTTTCCGATTGAGTTAGATAATGAGAGATTGTGAAAACTGTTGTAGTAGAGCGAGACCCTTGGCAAACGTTATTGTGATTGGTGCCCAGTGGGGAGACGAAGGAAAAGGCAAGATTACCGATTTGTTGAGTCGATCGGCAGATGTCGTCGTGCGTTACCAAGGTGGGGTAAATGCGGGGCATACAGTGGTCGTCCGCGATCGCACCTTCAAACTCCATTTAATTCCCTCGGGCATTCTCTACCCGAATACAGCGTGTATTATTGCTTCCGGCACGGTCATCGACCCGCAGGTGTTGATCGGCGAAATCGACAGCATTGAAGCCTTGGGAATCAGTAGCGAGAATCTCTATATCTCCCAGACGGCACATGTCACGATGCCCTATCACCGCCTCATCGACCAAGCCTCGGAAGAGAAGCGGGGAAAACACAAAATCGGCACCACCAAACGGGGAATTGGTCCCACCTATGCCGATAAATCGGAACGGGCGGGAATTCGAGTTATCGACCTGTTGGATCGAGAAGGATTGCCCGATCTGCTAACGCGATCGGTCAATGCCAAAAATGAGATTTTAGAAAAACTTTATAATCTCGAACCCCTCCAAGCCGAAGCCGTCATCGAACAATACCTCCAGTATGCCGATCGCCTGCGTTCTCATGTCGTCGATAGTTCTCTCAAAATTGACGAAGCCGTGAGAAGTCGCAAAAATATTCTTTTTGAAGGTGCCCAAGGAACCCTCTTGGATTTGGATCACGGGACTTATCCTTATGTGACTTCATCCAATCCCATTGCCGGGGGTGCCTGCGTGGGGGCGGGAGTCGGACCCACCATCATCGATCGCGCGATCGGAGTCGCCAAAGCCTATACAACCCGGGTCGGGGAAGGACCCTTTCCCACAGAACTGCACGACGAAATCGGCACCTTATTGGGCGATCGCGGGGCAGAATTCGGCACCACCACCGGTCGCCGTCGCCGTTGCGGTTGGTTTGATGCAGTGATCGGTCGCTACGCCGTACGGATCAATGGGTTAGACTGCCTAGCCATTACCAAACTCGATGTTTTGGATAGTTTGGAGGAAATCAAAGTTTGCGTCGCTTACGATGTAGACGGCGAAAAATGCGACCACCTCCCCAACAGCACCGCTCAGTTTGCCAAATGCCGCCCCATCTATGAGACCCTACCGGGATGGAAACAATCCACAGAAGATTGTCGGACGTTAGAAGATTTACCCCAACAGGCGCTAGATTACCTCAAGTTTCTGGCGGAACTGATGGAAGTCCCTATCGCGATCGTCTCCCTCGGAGCCAGCCGAGACCAAACCATCATCGTAGAAGATCCCATCCACGGGCCCAAACGCGCCCTCCTACAACCAATAACCAATAACTAATAACCAAAAATGTCCCTCACTCTTGAATGCCAACAAAGACCGGAAAATAGCAAATCGAGAGCCTTGCGTCGCGAAGGCTTAATTCCGGCAAATTTATACGGTCACGACGGTGCAAACTCCGTGCATCTTGTCGTCAAGCAAAAAGAAGCAGAAATGCTCCTGCGTAAAGTTGCTGTCAACAAAACGGTTGTCGATGTCAATATTCCCGAGCTCTCCTGGCAGGGAACGACAGTGATTAGAGAAGTGCAGGCACATCCGTGGAAAGGCACGCTTTATCATCTCAGTTTCTTTGCAGTTGACAAAGCCGAAGCCTGAATTCAAAATGGTTCGGGAAGAGGAGGCGTATCCAAAATACGCCTCTTTTTCACTATTTTCTCTTCTCTTGCGATCGTCGTTCATTAAATCAACCATGAAAAAATATAATGTCTACGGGATTGGTAACGCCCTTGTCGATATGGAATTTGAAATTTCTGCGGAACAGTTACAGGAATTTCAAATTGATAAAGGCGTGATGACTTTAGTGGATGAAATGCGTCATTGGGATTTAGTCGATCGCCTCAAAACACTCCCCAGTAAAAGAATTTGCGGCGGCTCGGCAGCCAATTCAATGGTTGCCGTGAGTCAATTCGGAGGGAAAGCCTATTATTCTTGTAAAGTGGCCGCAGATGAAACCGGTTCTTTCTTTTTAGAAGATTTATTGCGTTGTGGCGTAGAAACAAATTTACAACACCAGCCTCGTGAAGATGGAATTACCGGAAAATGTTTGGTATTTGTCACGCCCGATGCCGATCGCACGATGAATACTTTTTTAGGTATTGCGGGAAACTTGGCGACGAGTGAGTTGGTAGAAGAAGAGTTAAAAGATTCCGAGTATTTATATATTGAAGGCTATTTAATGCCATCGCCGACAGGCAAAGAAGCCGCCATTCGCGCTCGAGAAATGGCAGAAGAAGCGGGAGTCAAAACCTCTCTTTCTCTCTCCGATCCCAATATGGCAGAATTCTTCAAAGAACCATTGCTGAAAGTCATTGGCTCGGGTTTGGATTTCATTTTTGCCAATGAAACTGAGGTTCTCAAGCTGGCAGAAACTGAAAATATTAATGATGGCATTGCATATCTCAAAACCCTAACTAAATGTTTTGCCGTCACGCGGGGAAGTCAAGGTTCTCTCATTTTCGATGGCGAAAAAATGCTGGAAATTGCTCCCGTTACCGTGGAGGCGATCGATACGGTAGGTGCGGGAGATATGTATGCAGGTGCATTTTTATACGGAATTACTCATGGAATGAGTTTCACCGAAGCAGGTAATTTGGCATCTCGCGCAGCCGCAAAAGTTGTTAGCCGTTTTGGGCCGCGCATGGCAACTGAGGCGTTACAATCATTATTAAGCAACCCGAGTGGCTAGTTCAAGTATTGTTACGTTTCGATCCCCCTAAATCCCCCCTTCGACAAGCTCAGGACAAGCCTTAATAAGGGGGACTTCTAGATTCTCATGTTGAAAAATGGCATTTCTACAGGGTTAACATTGTGGCTGTTTTTTCTAGTCGCTTTTGTTGTCTTGGGATATTCTGTGCCATTGAGTATTATTGTTGGCGCGATCGGCGGATTATCGGGAGGGAGAATCGTGACTTGGTGGCACAGTAAAGATTCTCCTCCTCCCGAGCGATCGCCAGAAGAACCCGAAGAAAACCCGTTCAAAAGAAATCGGCGCATGGGAATTGTTGAGGCACAACAACAGCGAAAAATTCGGGAAGACAGAACGCCAAGGGGTGAGATTTCTGCCGTGCGACAATTAAGAACGAGATTGGGGCGATCGCTTCGCAGGCGATAGAATTTTATTAGTTATTAGTTATTGGTTGATGGTGAATGCTAAACCTTTTTTAAAATGGGCGGGAGGAAAATCGCAACTTATTTCTGAGATTCAAGCTGTTGTTTCACGCAAGTTCGATCGCGATCGCTCTTTTATCTATATCGAACCGTTTATTGGAGGTGGAGCATTTCTTTTTTATATTCTTAACCATTTTATGAATTTAGAAAAAGCAATTATTAATGATATTAATGGCAATCTCATTCAATCTTATCGTGTAATTCAAGAGGAACATGAAGCGTTAATTGATTCACTGGCACGCATCGAGCAAGAATATTATAATTTTCACACTGATACTCAACGAAAAAATTTTTATCTGGAAAAGCGGACAGAGTTTAATAAAAAAAATGTAACGAATCGAATTGTCAAAACAACCCTGCTTATTTTTCTCAATCGGACTTGTTTTAATGGTTTATATCGAGTGAATCAAAAGGGATTATTTAACGTTCCTTTTGGGAAATATAAGAAACCAAAAATCTGCGATCGCGATAATCTTTTAGCCGTTCATCAAGGCTTGCAAAACGTTGAGATTTGGCAAGGTGATTTTACCAAAACCTTAGACTTTGCCAATCAAAATACATTATTTTATTTAGATCCACCCTATAAACCCCTCAATCCGACTTCTGCTTTCACTGCTTACAGTAAGGAAAATTTTTGCGATCGCGATCAGTTGCGACTCAAGGAGTTTTGCGATAAAGTGAATGAAAAAGGCGGGTATTTTCTTCTGAGTAACTCGGATGTAACAAATTCAGAGCTTGAGAATGGCGATCGCCTCTTTTTTGACAAGCTATATGAAGGTTATATAATTAAAAGAGTTAAAGCTAAACGCAACATTAATTCAAAAGGCGACGGTAGAGGAGAAATTTCCGAAGTTTTGATATCTAATTTTTAACCTAACTTTCTAGACATAAGCAAACAACAAACAACAAACAACAAGTATG
>JBCCVR010000028.1:0-48457 GCA_039194995.1 Cyanobacteria bacterium P01_E01_bin.42
AAAAAAGCGAGATAAGCTAGGCGATCGCCGAGAGAGTCTAATAAGCGAATAATCATCCATTCTGCAATATCAAAGTTGGCTTTCCCAGTTTTAGCAGCCAAACCTTTATTCCCTTGAAAATTTGATTTCTGGGGTAGATTCTGACTTTCTAGCACGCCTAACGCAGAATTTGTAACCCAAGGAGGATTACCCAGTATCAAAATTGTTTTATCATTAAACTGGTTCAAAAATGAATCCCAATCAAATGTAAAAAAGTTTTGTTTGTTTATTGAAATCCTTGAAATCTCTGCAAATTTCTGAGCAGATTGTTTACAGTATTCTTGATTAAGGTCAAATCCAAAATATTCTGCTCTATCTTGCCAATATTCATAAGCCGATTGTATAAAGTTGCCAGTGCCGCAGGTTGGTTCTATAACAATATCAGGCTGTATTTGATATTCCGCGAGAAGTCGTGTAATTTCTCGCGTTAATATTTCGGGAGTTTGAAAATCTCCAAATTCTTTCTTCTTCACGTTAGAGGACTCGCTGAATTCCAGGTATTTTACTTGCTTGCTGTATTACTCTACTATACTGCAACCGCCATTGGAGAGCATTTGATATTGTTAAATATCCAAGACTAGGTGGGTTTTCAATAACTTCTTCTGCCAAGACACGAGCCTGAATATCATCAACAGGTAATAGTCTTTCTTCAAAAAAAGCTAGGATATCATCAAGATTTCCTTCATTATCTAAAATCTTTCTGAGTCCAGATGTCGTTTGAAAATCTGCGGTTCGATATGCGTCTACAAAAATAGCGTGTCGAATATTAAGACGACTTGTTTTTTGAATTTGATTATCAGTTTTCTCATAAACAAAAATCAGAAGTGAGTAACCTAAACCATAGATTTTTTGTCTTGCAGAGCGAAATGGACATGATGATTGAGGTTGTTTGAAACTGGTGACTTTTAGATCGACAAATAATCCTGGGAAATCTATGCCCTTTGCTGAAGAACCTTGAACATATTCATATTGTCGTTGTAAATATGTTTGAAATTTATGTTCGATATAAGTTCCTACAGCTTTACCATCTGTTACGCCAAAAAGCTCTGTGTCATCATGGCTTGATTCTTTCTTTACAAATGTTTCAGCTTCTTTTTGTAGATTGGCAATTGTTAAAGTTGGTTTACTCATAGCTACTCAAGCAATGAATTTGAGCTTGTAGAAGAGAAATTAGGCAGGGTGGGACATCCCCACCCTTCATCCTACGCTAAAACAAAATCCACCTCATCGGTTCCATCCGTCGTACTTTGACCGGATGTTAGCAAATCTCCATTCACTTCAACCGCAAAAGGCGTATCTTCCAAGTTGATATTGTAATCCGTCGTATCGAGAGTATAGCCGACACTCGCCACCATTTTTCGTCCCGCATCGGTATACAAAAAAGCCATCATTTGCTTCTTATTTTTCTGGGTATCGTCCGCCCAAATTACCATACATTGTTGCCCTTGATAGTCAAAAACTCGCGGGGTGCGATCGGGGACATAACGCCCGGGATCGCCGAAACTGTTATCGAGAAATGTTTGGACGGAACTGGATTTTACCGACGCATAAGCGACTTCTGTTTCCGAGGAGGGTTCTGCATCATCATCAACGGGTTCGAGGATATCGGGTTCGTCTTCACTTATCGCATCCTCATCCTGACCTCGCTTTTTAAAGTAATCGACTGCCAGTTTCGTGCCGATCGCCCCGGCCGTCGCAACGCCCGCAGCTGCTAAGATATTTCGTAATTTGCTCATTTTTCTCCGATTATGGGTTAATCAACGCTATCCTGTCTCGATCCTGCCACGATTGCGCCAAATTTTAAGATTTACTTTATGCAAAGGGAAGTTTGCCAGAACGCGGTAAACTATCTAGCATCAGCGAACTTTCGCAGGTTATTTTGCATCCCGCTCATGTCAGATTTTTTATTTGAACTCGGTACCGAAGAATTACCCGCCGATTTTGTCGCCAGCGCGATCGCGCAATGGCAAGCAAGCATACCTAAAACTTTACAAGAGGCGTTTTTAACTCCCGACACCTTAGATATTTACGCCACACCGCGTCGTTTAGCCGTTCTTTTGCAAGGACTTCCCGCAAAACAACCCGATCGCGAAGAGGAAATTAAAGGTCCCCCTGCTAAAGTTGCGTTCAAAGACGGAAAACCAACCAAAGCATTAGAAGGATTTGCCCGCAAACAAGGCATAGAAATCGATGCGATCGAGTTGCGAGAAACCCCAAAAGGAGAATTTGTTTTCGTACAAAAGCAAATTCTCGGACGGGATGCAAAAGATATTTTAACGGAACTGATTTCTCAATGGATTTCTGGTTTAGAAGGACGCAGATTTATGCGCTGGGGCGATGGAGATTTACGCTTTCCCCGTCCTTTACGCTGGTTAGTCGTGTTATGGGATAAAGAAGTTTTACCTCTTGAATTGGTCAATGGTTCGACGACTTTACAGAGCGATCGCACCTCCCGAGGGCATCGAATTTTACATCCCGAACCCGTATCGATTCTCCAAGCTAAAGATTATCGAGAATCGTTACAAAAGGCATTTGTAGAAGTCGATCCTACTGCCAGAAAGTCTTTAATTCAAGACCAGATTGTGACGGCTGCAAAATCAGTCAAAGGTTATGCGGAAATAACACCAGATTTGCTAGAAGAAGTCGTGGATCTCGTTGAATATCCCAACGCCGTACTGGGCAACTTTGATGAAGAATTTCTCGAACTTCCCCCTGAAGTCATTAAAACGGTTATGGTCACGCACCAGCGCTATTTTCCGGTGAAGAAAACGGAAGCAGAAGAGAGCGATTTGTTCCCTAATTTTATTACAATTTCTAACGGCGACCCCCAGAAAGCGGAAATTATTGCGACGGGAAATGCGAAAGTGATTCGCGCAAGATTAGCTGATGCTCAATTCTTCTATAAAGCCGATTGTGACGAACGTTTAGAAACCTTTTTGCCTCAATTAGAAACCGTCACTTTTCAAGCTGATTTAGGATCGATGCGGGATAAGGTCGATCGCCTCATTGAAGTTGCAGAAGAAATCGGCAAACAATTAGAACTTGAGGAAGAAGAAGCCTCGATCGTCGAGCGATCTGCATTACTTTGCAAAGCTGACCTCATGACCCAAATGATTTACGAATTTCCCGAATTACAGGGAATTATGGGTCAAAAATATGCTCGCGTCAGTGGCGAACCCGAAGCAGTCGCAACAGCAATTTTCGAGCATTATTTACCCCGCAATGCGGAGGATCTAATGCCGGAAACCTTGGGGGGTCAAGTCGTCGGAATTGCCGATCGCTTGGATACATTGGTGAATATTTTTGGGTTGGGAAAAATTCCCTCTGGATCTTCGGATCCCTTTGCCTTGCGTCGCGGAGCTAATTCAATTGTTAATATTATCTGGCATGGAAATTTAAGCATTAACCTTGCCGATCTAATTGCACAATTTTCCCGAGATTTTGTTGAAAATCATAGCGATCGCGAATCTCCAGCCCCCGCCTTAGAAGAGTTTTTCTTGCAACGCATTCGCACGCTCTTGCAAGAAGAGAAAAAAATCGATTACGATCTGGTTAATGCCGTTTTAGGGGAAGGCGATCGCGAATATACAGAACGGGCATTACAAGATTTACTCGATGTTCGCGATCGCGCTTTATTCTTACAGGAAATCCGCGATAACAAAGTCCTCGATACCATCTACGAAACGGTTAATCGATCGGCACGTCTCGCCGTCAAAGGAGACCTCGATACGAATCCTTTAGATCCTACATCTCTTGTCGATCCCCAACTCTTCGAGAAGCCATCAGAACAAGCCCTTTACGATAGTTTGGTCTCTCTCATCTCGCAAACGGAAACGGCGCGTCAGGAGCGAAATTATCAACTTTTGGTGGATGGTTTGGCAAAGATTGCCCCCGTCGTCAGCACCTTTTTTGATGGAGAAGAAAGCGTCCTGATTATGGCAGAAGATGCAAGCATACAAAAAAACCGTCTCAATCTCCTCGGATTGTTACGAAATCATGCCCGCGTATTAGCAGATTTTGGAGGAATTGTCAAGGAATAATCAATAACCAATAACCAATAACCAATAACCAATAACAAAATATGAAAAAAGCGCATATTATTGGACTGGGGCGATCGGGTGTGGCTGCCGCACGTTTGTTAAACAAAAAAGGATGGGACGTTGAAGTCGGCGATCGCGGAACTTCACCCAATTTACATCCGCTAAAGGAAACTCTAGAAAAAGAAGGAGTAGCGGTTAAGTTAGATTATAGTTTAACCTTAGATAATCCTCCCGATTTAATTGTTGTTAGTCCGGGAGTTCCTTGGGATATCCCAGTTTTGGTAGAAGCGAGGGAAAAAGCGATCGATACAATTGGGGAAATGGAACTCGCTTGGCGGTTTTTAAACACTTCTCCTTGGATAGGAATCACGGGAACAAATGGTAAAACGACCACAACTGCTTTAATTGCAGCAATCTTTAAAGAAGCAAAATTAAATGCTCCCGCTTGTGGTAACATCGGTTATGCTGCCTGCGAATTAACCATAAATCAATCTGGTGGGGATATTACAGATAATAGCCCTACACCTACCCATTCTTATGATTGGATCGTTGCAGAAGTTAGCAGCTATCAAATTGAATCCTCCCGAGAACTTGCCCCTGAAATAGGCATTTGGACAACTTTTACCCCGGATCATTTGGCTCGTCATTATACTTTAGATAATTACTATCAAATTAAAGCCTCACTTTTACGACGTTCTCAAAAACAAATTTTGAACGGCGACGATCCCTATTTACGAAATGTTGGTCTTGAAGACTGGAAAAATGCTTATTGGACAAGCGTTTTAGGCAAAGAAAAATTATTGTGCGAACTCGAACGAGGAATATATATTGAGGAGGGTTGGATCGTTGCATTTCAAGAGAAAATTGCACCAACTAACTCCTTGAAAATGTTAGGCGATCACAATCTACAAAACCTATTAGTGTCTATTGGTGCGGCACGTTTGGCAGGGATAGAGAAGGATGTAATTGCTTCTGCAATTTCCAAATTTCCCGGCGTTCCCCATCGCCTCGAATCAATTTGCATCCATTCTGGCATAACATTTATCAATGATAGTAAAGCCACGAATTATGATGCCGCAGAAGTGGGATTAAATGCTGTGCCAGAGGCGACTATTTTAATTGCAGGAGGTGATGCCAAAGTCGGAGACGATCGTGCATGGATAGACGCAATTAAAGGCAAAGCAAAAACCGTTTTATTAATTGGCGATGCTGCATCGGTTTTTAGCCAGCGTCTGCAAGAAAATGATTACGATTCATGGGAAGTAGTAGAAACAATGGATAAGGCAGTGATGCGAGGATTCGAGTTAGCAAAACAACACGATATTTCCACTGTATTATTATCGCCTGCTTGTGCGAGTTTCGACCAATATCGAAGTTTTGAACATCGGGGAGACCATTTTCGAGAATTATGTTTGGCACTCGATAATTAACAAGTTGTCATTGTCGTTAGAGTTGTATTCTCTGTTGATCTCTTAAGGAAGATTTTATTGCTGTATGAATACACTTACTTAATATCATCTCTTTTGTTAACATATTCGACGTATTGAGTAAATTCATACCGAATTTCACCGGGCTGTGGAGGTCTCGAATCTGGTAAAATCCGATATGATTCAAGTCCACAACAGAAGTTACAAATAAATTCATAAAAATCGCGACCGATTTTATAAACAACATCATTGCTATAATCGATTCCATCATCAATAAAATCGACACCATCTAGCCAAAAAATATCATAACTATCATCAGAACTTTGATAACTTCTCAAATCCCATAAAACATAATTTGTGCGATCGTCTCCACCAAAAATGAAGGCATGACTCAGTAAATCATCTAGTTCTCGATCCCAGACAACATCTTTGGATGGGTATTCCTTGATGTATTCTCTTGCCCATTCTAAGGTGATTTCAGATACGCGATGATATGTATGTGATGAAGGTCGATAAATTTCAATAAAGTCTCCAAAGCGACCCGCTCCAAAGACTCTAAGAAAATTTCTATACTCTTGTGGAAGATGAATTCTATTTTGTATTTCAAAGCCTACTATCTTGTCTTCAGTTAAACTCTGAATGCTGCGAGATTCATAGAACTTTAAACAACGCATCAATTTTTCCCATTTTCCCATCGCTCGATCCACTCCTGTAAAATCGGATTGACAACTTCTGGCGCTTCATCTTGCGGACAATGCCCCAATCCTTCCAAAGGAATGAACTTTTGAATTGTAGGGAACTTAGCGAATTTTCGCCCTAACTCAATCGGCTCCCAGGGATCCTCCGTTCCCCACAAAACGATCGCGGGACAAGGTAAAATCGGAATTAAATCCTCGGGTAAGGGTCCTTGAGAATAGTTGCTAAACGCAATAAAAACACCAGCAGCCCCCGGATCGGCGGCAGGCTTCATTATAATATCAAGTAATTCATCCGTAACGGCTTCTGGCCGTCGATATGCTTGCAAAAGGATTGCTTTCACAATGTAGGGTTGGGCGAGGTGTTGAAAAAAGAAATTTCCGAACCATTCTTGTTGGAGTAGCTGCTGCATGATGGGGGCGGAAATTTGTTGATGCCAAGGTAATTCTTGACGCTTGCGATCGTGTAATAAACGCAGGGAAAAATTAATTGCCGCAATCCCTAAAACCCAATCGGAATAAGAAACCGCCGTTTGCATAGCAACCATACAGCCGATCGAATTTCCCACTAAAAAAGCCGGAGTTCCGACCACTTCCCGACAAAAATCGGCCATTTGTTGCGCCCAAGTTTCAAAAGTATATTTTATTTCTTTGTCTGGTTTGGGTTTCGCCGAACCGCCAAAACCAATTAAATCGATCGCATAGCATCGCGTAGTTTGACCCAATACGGGCAGATTTTTGCGCCAATGTCCCCAAGATGCACCAAATCCGTGAATGAGAATAACGGCTGGCCCTTCATTGCCGCTACTTTGATAGCAAATCTCGAATCCTCGCCACTGCCAATATTTTGGCTTTGTTGGTTGTGAAATGATTTTGGTTGCCGTCATCTGCGATCGCTCTCTGTCTTTACCTGTAGAATAGCAGAAAAGTGCGTATTGAATCTTTCCTCAATTCCTAGCATGATCACAACTAGCGTTCCCCTCGAAATTACGTGGGAAAAGTTACCCGAAGACTATATCCTCCCCGATGACCCCGTGGACAATATCAATCAACCTCTCCTTGCTGAAGCTCTCAGCGAAAGCCTCGAACTAGCAGGAAGCATCTCAGAAAATGTCCTGACTGGCACGAATTACGGCATCTGTGCCACCGTGAATGGAAAAATGGTCGTCAAAGCCCCTGATTGGTTTTACGTCCCTTCTATCCGCGTATCGAGGGGGGAAATCGATCGCAGCTATACCCCCCAACTGCAAGGCGACATTCCCGCGATCGTCATGGAATTTCTCTCGGAAACCGAAGGGACGGAATATTCCACCAAACCCACCTATCCTCCCGGTAAATGGTTCTTTTACGAACAAGTTTTGCACGTTCCCACCTACGCTATTTTTAATCTGGCAGAGGGGATTTTAGAGGTCTATCGCCCCGATGCTTCCGGACGCTATCGCGAAGAAACCCCCAATACCGAAAATCGCTATTGGATTCCCGAACTTTCCCTATTTCTGGGACTTTGGCAGGGAACGCGACGCAATCGAGAGGGAAACTGGTTGCGTTGGTGGAATGAAGATGGCACGCTTTTATCTTGGGGATCGGAATTGATTCAACAGGAACGCGATCGCGCCGATCGCTTGCTTGCCCAACTTCGAGAAGCGGGTATCGAACCCAATCTAGACTAAAACTATGGTGACATACGCAGACATCCAAGCCGCCGCCGATCGCCTATCGGGAGTCGCCCATCCCACTCCCGTTCTGACTTCTCGGCAATTCAACGAAAAAACCCAGAGTCAAGTCTTTTTCAAATGCGAGAATTTCCAACGCATCGGTGCATTTAAGTTTCGAGGCGCTTATAATGCGCTGTCCCAGCTATCACCCGAAGCACAACAAAAAGGAGTCATCACCTATTCCTCTGGTAATCACGCCCAAGCCGTCGCTTTATCTGGCAAGCTCCTCGATATTCCTACCACGATTATCATGCCGAGGGATGCCCCAGAAGTTAAAATTGCGGCAACTCGAAGCTATGGCGCAGAAATAATCCTCTACGATCGCGCCGAAGCCATTCGCGAAAAAGTTGCCCTCGAACTCTGTCAGGAACGGGGAGCGACCCTCATTCCCCCTTACAATCACCCTCACGTGATTGCCGGACAGGGAACAACAGCAAAAGAACTGATCGAAGAAGTGGGAGATTTGGATCTATTGTTAGTTTGTTGCGGTGGAGGCGGACTGCTTTCCGGTTGCGCGATCGCGGCGAAAACGCTTTTACCCCATTGTCGCGTTATCGGAGTCGAACCCGAAGCCGGAGACGATGGGGCGCGATCGTTTCACAGTAAAACCCTACAACGAATCGATAATCCAAACACCATTGCCGATGGAGCGAGAACCCCCTCTTTAGGATCGCTAACCTTTCCCATTATTTTAGAGTATGTGGATGACATGGTAACAGTGAGCGATCGCGCTCTTTTAGAAACCATGTTTTTCCTCTGGGAACGATTAAAAATCGTTGTCGAACCCACAGGTGCATTAGCCGCAACAGCCTTATTCAATCGCATTATTAGCGCCCCCGGAAAGCGCATTGGCGTAACCATTAGCGGCGGCAATATCGAACTGAAAAAATTGGTAACTTTTTTAGAAAACTTAACCTAACTTTCGACAAAGTTTGTTTTAATAATGACATTAGTGTTGAGCTTAGTTATTGCCGTCTCTATCTTCTCAAAGTCATGGTCATTAATCCACAGACGAATCATCGCGATCGAAGGGCGGGAAAATCATCTTTGCAAAGAATTTTAGTTATTCCTTTTGTGGTACAAATTTTGGCTGCCGTGGGAATTGTTGGCTATCTTTCCTTTAGAAGCGGACATCGAGCCGTCAATGAAGTCACGCGAGAACTGCGTTCTGAAATTACGGCAAGAGTCGATCGCTATCTCGATAATTATTTGGAAACGCCTCATTTGATCAATCAAGTGAATGCTGATGTTTTTGCAATTGACCTGCTGGATATAGCAGACTCCGAAAAAATTCGGCGTTATTTCTGGAAGCAAATACAATCGTTAGAAACCGTTAGTTATATTTATATCGGGACGGAAGCAGGAGGACATATTTCCCTCAAAAACGATCGCCAAAATCGGGCTTATCAGTTGCTAATTACGCAAGAGACGACAGCCAGTCCGCTCCTTTTTTATAATTTGGATAAGAATGGCAACCCAACGAATTTGCTCGAGAAGAGCAAGCATTACGATTCCAGTCAGCGACCTTGGTATACTGACACCATAGAAGCAGGGAAACCGACTTGGAGTGAGATTTTTCAGGACTTTAGTTCTTCGGCTCTTGCGATCGCTGCCACCCATCCCCTCTACGATGCCGAGGGAAATATTGAAGGCGTTTTAGGCGTAGAATTTTCTTTGGATCGCATCAATTCTTTCTTGCAAACCTTGAAAGTAGGAAAGTCCGGACAAGTTTTAATTCTCGAACGAGATGGTAATATTGTTGCATCTTCAACAGAGGAGAAACCTTTTATCATTCAAGGTAAAAAGACAGAACGCCTTAAAGCGACAGAGAGTCAAATCCTCTTATTGCAAGAAACAGCGAGCTTTTTACAAAAGCATTTTGGCGACTTTAATAACATCGAGACTTCTCAACATTTAGACTTTGCGATCGCGGGTCGAAAACATTTTGTACAAGTGACTCCCCTGAATCATTCGCAAGGTTTGGATTGGTTAATTGCAACAGTCGTCCCAGAAGCCGATTTTATGGAACAGATCGATCGCAATACCCGCACGACAATCGCCCTTTGTTTGGTGGCTTTGGTTGTTGCCAGTACGGTCGGAATTTTAACGGCTCGTTGGGTTGCGCACCCCCTACTGAGTTTAAATGAGGCCGCCAAAAAAATCGCCCGAGGCGAATGGGAAGGTGCAGTGGCGATCGAACGCAACGATGAAGTGGGAGAACTGGCCAGATCTTTCAATTGCATGGCCGGTCAGTTACAAGAGTCCTTCAACACATTAGAGCAGCGCGTTGCCGAACGAACCGCAGAACTCGCCGAAGCCAAGGAAGCCGCCGACGATGCCAACCAAGCCAAGAGCGAATTTCTCGCCAATATGAGCCACGAATTTCGCACCCCCCTCAATGGCATTCTCGGTTACGCCCAAATTATGCACCGTGCCCAAGATCTCAATCAACATCGCCAAGGGGTCAGCGTTATCGAACAAGCCGGATCCCATTTGCTGACTTTAATTAATGATATTTTGGATCTTTCTAAAATAGAAGCGAGAAAAATGGAACTCTTGCCCAAAGATTTTCATTTTCCCTCTTTTTTAATTGGCATTGCTGAAATTGCCCGAGTGCGGGCGGAAAATAAAGGTATTCGCCTGTATTTTCCCCAGCACGAAAATTGGCCGATAGGAATCATCGCCGATGAAAAACGCTTGCGTCAGGTTCTCTTAAATCTCCTCGGAAATGCCATCAAATTCACCGATCGCGGTGAAGTCACATTTTCAGTCACCAGTTACCCATCAATAACCAATAACAAAATCCGCTTTGAAATTCAAGATACTGGCGTAGGGATGACCCCAGAACAGTTAGAAAAAATATTCCTGCCTTTCGAACAAGTCGGCTCGAGTTCTCGACGCTCTGAGGGAACGGGTTTAGGGTTGGCAATTTGCCGCCAAATTGTGGAAATGATGGGCGCTTGCTTGCAGGTTCGCAGTACATTGAGCGAGGGAAGTAAATTTTGGTTTGAGGTCGATTTTCCTCTCTCAACTGAATGGGCGGGAGTTGCCGCTATTTCAGAACGCGGTAAAATTATCGGCTATCGCGGCGACCCCAAAAAGATACTGGTTGTAGACGATCAACCCGTTAATCGTATCGTTCTAAAAGAGATTTTAACCTCATTAAATTTTACGATCGCCGAAGCCGAAAATGGTAAGATCGGCTTGGAAAAACTCGAGTCATTTCAACCAGATTCGATCGTTACTGATATTGTCATGCCGGAAATGGATGGCTATGATTTTGCTCGCAATATTCGCCAATCTTATTCCACAGAACTGCCTATTATTGCCGCCAGTGCCAGTATTACCCCCGCCGACTACAGTTTGGCGATCGTGGCAGGATGTAACGATTTTCTCGAAAAGCCTCTCGATATGGAAAAGCTCTTGATCCGCTTGCAAAAATATTTGCATCTCGATTGGATTTACGAAGAAAGAGAAGAAGAAAAACCTAACAAACAAGAAATCATTTTCCCCACCGAACGAGAATTAGATGTTCTGATTCGCGCGGTCAGGATCGGTGATATTGAAGCCATAGAAGAAGAAGCAAGACGCATTCAAGAACAAGAATCGAAATATCGAGCTTTTTGCGATCGCATCCTCGAATTAACAGGAGAATTTGACGAGAAGGGCATCATCGAATTAGTCAACTCTATGCACAAAAATCATGAAATCAACCTTCTCTAAAAATACTTGTGTGCAATTTTACAGTTTGAGAATGAGCGGAAAACTTTCGAGGCGAAACAAAAATTAACAATTTTTTAACTTTTCAAATTTCAATCGAGCTTTTATAATAATAAAGAAATATTAATTGCAGATGGATTGACGTAACATCGGTCATATCCAATGGCAGTATTTTCCGAGCTTTCGTGCTTTCTATAAGAAGAGTCCACCATGAAAAAATACACCATGAGAATAATACTCCATAAGAATAATGACAAATACTCAGCCTCAAGATTTCCAAACCGAAGAACGCGATCGCCAGACTGAAGAATTATCTCCGCAAAAAAATAAAAGAAAGCGCAAAAAATCCTTACATTTTTCCTTGCGTTTTATTCTCATCTTTCCCTTTCTGTTAGAAATTGGGGCAGTTGTCGGTCTAACAGGTTGGCTTTCCTTCCAAAATGGTCAGAAAGCGGTTAATGATGTCGTCACGCAATTGCAACAAGAAATTACCAATCAAATTGAATCGGAACTCGAACTTTATCTTTCTACCCCTCATCGTATTAATCGTTTAAATGATAACTCATTTCGTTCGGGTATTTTAAGTTTAGAACGACCTTCTGTTTTCGAGAATCATTTCGGCTCGCAAATTCAGGAATTCGATCGCATTAGCTATATTTATGTTAGTAGCGAAGCCAGTGGTTTTTGGACTGCCTACAAAGATGAAAAAGACAAGATAAGTTACTTTGTGACGGATAATCCCGGTGATGGAGAATTAGTACAATATGCAGCAAATGAACAAGGAGAGCGAGGAAAGATTCTCAGCACCACTTCCGACTACGATCCCCGCACGCGAGACTGGTATAAAAATGCAATTCAAGCCGGGAAAGCCTTGTGGACTCCCGTTTATCAAATCGTTCCCAATCTTACTTTAGCAATTACGGCTAATCTGCCTTTATACGACTCCTCTGGCAACGCGATCGGCGTTTTGGGAACGGACTTAGTGCTAGCAGATATCGGCAAATTTTTAAGTACGCTCAAAATTGGCAAATCCGGTCAAGCCTTTATCCTAGAGCCAAATCAAAACCTAATCGCCAGTTCCACTCAAGAAAATCCCTTCATCAAGCAACCGGGAAAAGAAGGGGAAGAACGCCTCAATGCCATGGATAGCAATAATCCAATTATTGCGGCAACAACCCAATACCTGCAAGAGCGATTTGAGAAGCTCGACGCGATCGCTCGCCCCGATAGACTAGCATTTGAGAGCGAAGGAGAAAAATATTTCTTACAAGTGACCCCCATTACTGACGAATTCGGCTTGGATTGGTTATTGGTCGTCACTATCCCCGAGTCGGATTTTATGGCACAAATTCACCAAAATACTCGCACGACCGTTGCCCTTTGCCTGACTGCCCTGATTGTGGCCGGTATTATCGGTATTATCACGGCACGTTGGATTACCCGTCCGCTTCTTAATCTCAATGATGCTGCCAAAGATATCGCCCGAGGGAAATGGGAACGATCCGTCGAGATCGATCGCAACGATGAAGTAGGGGAGTTAGCCAAATCTTTCAATGGCATGAAACGACAACTACAAGAATCTTTTGCAACCCTCGAGGGTCGGGTAGAAGAACGAACAATAGAACTCGCTACAGCCAAAGAAGCCGCCGAAGTCGCCAACCAAGCCAAAAGTGAATTTCTCGCTAATATGAGCCACGAACTTCGCACCCCCCTCAACGGAATTTTGGGTTATACGCAAATCATGCACCGCACCCAAGACCTCAACCAACAGCGTAAAGGCGTGAAAGTCATCGAGCAAGCGGGATCTCATTTATTAAATTTAATTAATGATATTCTCGATCTCTCGAAAATTGAGGCACGAAAAATGGAATTATTCCCCAAAGATTTCCATTTTCTATCCTTTCTAACAGGCGTTGCAGAAATTACGAGAGTTCGAGCCGAAGAAAAAGGAATTGGTTTTAATTTTCATCAAGGAGAAAATCTTCCGATCGGCGTGCTTGCCGACGAAAAACGCCTGCGTCAAGTGCTATTAAATCTATTAGGAAATGCTGTCAAATTCACCGATCTGGGCGCAGTCACATTTTCAGTCACAACCCTCCTATTTCCCTCAGAGGGAGGACAACCAATAACCAATAACCAACAACTCATAAAAATTCGCTTCAAAATTCAAGATACAGGCGTGGGAATGACCCCAGAACAACTTGCAAAAATCTTTCTACCTTTCGAACAAGTCGGTTCGACTTCTCGACGAACAGAAGGGACGGGGTTGGGGTTAGCAATATCTCGTCAAATGGTGGAAATGATGGGCAGTGAAATCCAAGTCAGCAGCATTTTAGGAGAAGGCAGCATATTCTGGTTTGAAGTGAATTTAGCCCTTTCCGATGAATGGATCGCTCGGGCAGTTTCCTCCGAACGTGGTAAAATTATCGGTTATGTCGGAGATCCTAAAAAAGTGCTAATTGTCGATGATAAAGCCGTCAATCGTACCGTTCTCACTGGGGTTTTAAAACCGATTGGATTCTCGATCGCCGAAGCCAATAATGGACGAGAAGGATTAGCCCAACTCGAAGAATTTCAACCGGATTTAATTATTACCGATATTGCCATGCCGGAAATGGATGGTTATGAGTTCGTTCAAATTGCCCGTCAATCTTACTCCCCCAATTTGCCAATTTTTGCGGCTAGTGCCAGCATCTCTTTAGCAGATCGGAGTCTGGCAATCGCTGCCGGATGTAATGATTTTCTCGAAAAACCCATTGATATGGAAAAATTATTCATCCGTATGCAAAAATACTTAGAAATTGAGTGGATTTATGAAGAACGAGAGGGAGAAAATCAAGGCCGAGAAGGGGAGCTTGTTTTCCCGGAGGAACTCGAATTAGATACCCTCATCCAAGCAGCCAAAATCGGCGATATTGAAGCGATCGAAGACGAAGCACGACGGATTCGAGATAGCGAACCGAAATATCAAGTATTTTGCGATCGCATCCTTGCATTAGCCGGAGAATTTGACGAGCGGGGTATTATTGAATTACTCAACTGTGGCAAAATAGAAACTTGACGATATTTGGTGACAGAACAAAAATTGAATTCAGAAAGAATTGAGCGATCGCGTCTATTTTGCCATTGTCAGTCGAGGGAGGAATCTCTTGGGTTATCCTCCCGATCTGAATGAATTAGATATTTTAGCGACATCTTTTGTACGGATCAAAGACTCTTGCAAGAGTCTTTGAGCCACACCCATAATGAGCGATCGGGTCTCAATAAATTCCGTGGATATGCTGAATTTAGCTGGATATCCTTCGACCTCAATTCTCAACGATCGCTCGATTTGGCGGCTTGGTATTCGGAGACTTTTTTTGTTATCCTCCAAGAGGGGAGGCTCGAAACCTGATTTCTTTGGTCGAGACAGGAGAATGGATAAACAAACCATTATTTGCATCGATAAAGAGCGAGGGATTTTAACCGCCTTGCAAAAGCAACTTCGCGAAGAATTGGAGAAAAACTGCGAGATGCTTCCCTTGGAAGAAAGCGATAAAATTCTCCCTCTAGCGGAACGCTATGCCATCGAACTGGTAGAAAATGGCGAAGAAGCTCTAGAAATTGTAACGCATTTACAAGCAGAGGGAAGCGAAATCCCTTTCATCATTTGCGATCGCATTCTCTTAGGAACGCAACAAGAAGAATTACTCATCAAACTTCACGCGATCGTCCCCCAAATCTTAAAAATTTTGTTAACCGGGGAAACCGATGCCAGAGTCATCGGCAATCTCATCAATAAAGCCGGAATTTTTCGCTATATTGCTAAACCTTGGGAGCGCAAGGAATTACAGACGATCGTTTGCGAAACTCTTACTTACTACCAACGCCAAAAACAACTCGCCGAACAAAATCGCTTTCTCCAACAATTAAATACAACCTTAGAACGAAAAGCGATCCAACGCGCTCTCGAACTCACGGCAGCCAATCAACAACTCGAGGAAAAAATAGCCGAACGTCGCGCCCTCACGCAAAAATTGCGTGCCTCAGAACAAAAAATTCGCGCGATTTTCGAGGCCATGACCGATATTGTCCTCATCGTGGACGAAATGGGCAATATCGATATTGCGCCCACCAATCCCCATTATTTTGAAGCGATCGAAGAGAACCCCCTCGAAGTGACGGTCGAACGCTTCTTGCGTCACGAGAACATCCAAATCTGGCTCGAACGGGTGCGACAGGTGGTCACAGAGCAAGAAACAGTCAATTTAGATTACAGCTTACCCGTGGGCGATCGCGAACTCTGGTTTTCTGCCAATATCTCCCCGTTACCAGAGCGATCGGCAATCTGGGTCGCTCGCGACATTACCCAGCGCAAACAAGCCGAAGCCGCCCTACAAGACGCAAAAGAAGCCGCCGAACAAGCCAATAAAGCCAAAAGTTCGTTCCTCGCCAATATGAGCCACGAGTTGAGAACGCCCCTCAACGCCATTCTCGGTTTTGCTCAATTATTGGTCAATGACAAAACGATTTCGAGCGATCGCCTAGAACAATTACGGATTGTCAAACGCAGTGGCGAGCATTTGCTCACCCTAATTAACGATATCCTCGAAATGGCAAAAATTGAAGCCGGACGCATTACCCTCGACACAAGTAACTTCGATTTATATGCCCTGCTCGATTCTCTCGAAGCCATGTTGCAGTTCAAAGCCAAATCGAAAAATTTACAGCTATTTTTTGAGATTGCCGAGGATGTTCCTCAATACGTGCGAACCGACCAACGGAAATTGCGTCAAGTTTTAATTAATTTACTTGGTAACGCGCTTAAATTCACAGAATCGGGATTTGTCCGATTGTCAGTCAGTCACCAAGCACCAGCGATCTGTCAATCCCCCCTAACCCCCCTTAGTAAGGGGGGAAAAGAAGGGGGGATCGAAAACAACAAACTGTACTTTGAAATTGAGGATACGGGGGCGGGAATAGCCCCGGAAGAACTCGAATTGCTCTTTGAACCCTTCGTCCAAACTGAAACGGGCAGGCAATCTCAGGAAGGAACGGGACTTGGATTGCCCCTCAGCCGCCAATTCGTGCAACTGATGAGCGGAAAAGTAGGAGTGCGGAGTACCTTGGGTAAGGGGAGTACATTTTTCTTCGATATCGAGCTAGGGATTTTGGATGAGGGTTCTATCCAAAAAGAGCGCCCCGATCGCCATGTCGTGGGCTTAGTTGACGAAGAAACGATTTATCGCATTCTCATCGCCGACGATCGCTGGGAAAGCCGCCAGCTTCTGCTCAATCTCCTCTCACCTTTAGGATTTGAAACCCGAGAAGCAATGAATGGTGCAGAAGCGATCTCCGAATGGCAAACATGGAAACCCCACCTCATTTTTATGGATATGCGGATGCCAGTGATGGATGGCTATGAGGCAACCCAACAAATTCGCGGCAGTCTTGAAGGTCATGCAACGGCTATTATTGCATTAACGGCCAGTGCTTTCGATCGCGATCGCGCCGTTACCCTCGCCGCAGGATGCGATGATTTTATTCGCAAGCCTTTCAAAACTGAAGAACTTTTTGAGAAAATGGCAACTCATTTGGGAGTGCGCTATCGTTATGAAACAAGCACAAACTTACCTCTAATATCCGTCGGAACATCAGGAGATTTTTCTCTAACTTCAGATAAATTAGTCTCTCTTCCCTCCTCATGGTTGAAACAATTATACCGAGCGGCAGAAGTTGCCGATGACGAGCAAATTTTGCACCTGATTGCCGAACTTCCCCAACCCCATCACGAGGTCGGCGAGCATCTTGCCGACTTAGCCCGAAAATTTCGCTGCGATCGCATTATCGAACTTCTCGATGCTATTGAATATTAGTTATTGGTTATTAGTTATTAGTTACTGGTTAGTTACATCCCAACGACAAACAACAAACAACAAAAAAATTAATGAAAGGTAATATTCTCATTGTTGACGACACCCCAGAAAATCTGCAAGTTTTATCGGCTACGCTATCCCGAGAAGGATATAAAGTTCGTGGGGTCATTAATGGGTTTATGGCCTTGAGAGTGGCACAGTCCGGTACAATTGATCTAATTTTACTTGACATTAAAATGCCGGATATTACTGGCTATGAAGTCTGCGAACAATTAAAAGCCGATCCTCAAACCGAAAAAATTCCAGTTATTTTTATCAGTGCTTTAGATGATGCTTTGGACAAAGTTCGTGCGTTTCAAATTGGGGGTAGCGATTATATTACTAAACCCTTCCAAGTTCCCGAAGTTTTAGCAAGAGTTGAAAATCAGCTAACCATCCGACACTTACAACAAGAACGAGAAGAACAGAATCGAAAACTGAAACAAGAAATTGACGAACGTAAAAAAGCAGAACTCTCAGCAGAACGTGCGTTGCGTGCAAAAAGCGAATTTTTAACGAATATGAGTCACGAACTGCGCACACCTCTCAATGTAATTTTGGGTTTCACACAACTCATGAGTAAGGATACGGAAATCGAAGACGAACAACTGGAAAACTTAAATATAATCACTCGCAGTGGCGAACATTTACTGAGTTTAATTAACGATATTTTAGATTTATCCAAAATTGAATCCGGGGCAATTGTTTTTCAAGAAAATGCCTTCGATCTCTATCAGCTTCTCGATAATTTGGAAGCTATGTTTTTGTTAGCAGCAGAACGGAAAGGAATTCGCCTGAATTTTGCGATCGCTAACGACGTACCCCATTACATTAAAACCGATGAAAAGAAACTTCGCAGTTGTTTGATCAATCTGCTCAATAATGCCATTAAGTTCACAGATACAGGTTCGGTTACTTTAAGAGTTAGCAATCAATCTAGATCCATCCCCCAACCTCCAGATCCAGACCCACTCCCCAGCCCCCTCCCAAGAGGGGGAGTGCAAGAGGAGGAGTGTAAGAGAGGAGCAACCAACAACCAACAACCAATAACCAATAACCAAATCTACTTTGCAGTTGAAGATACGGGATGCGGAATTGCAACAGAAGAAATCGATCGCCTCTTTGAAGCATTTGTCCAAGCCGAAGCAGGACGAAAAGCTGTAGAAGGAACGGGCTTAGGGCTAACGATTACCCGCCAATTTATCACGTTAATGGGGGGAGAAATTTCCGTGCGGAGCAATGTGGGAGAAGGAAGCGTTTTTGAATTTTATCTCGTTTCCTCTATTGTCGAGACCCTCCCCGACAGCAAAACTCCCAAACAACGGGTTGTCGGACTGCAAGATCCCGCGATCGCCTATCGGATTTTAGTCGTTGATGATACGCGAGAGAATTGTTTGCTTTTGACAAAATTACTGCGACCGATCGGATTTGATGTGAGAGAAGCAAGAAATGGCAAAGAAGCGATCGCGATTTGGGAAACTTGGTTTCCCCATTTAATTCTCATGGATACTCGAATGCCCATCGCGAACGGCTACGAAGCCACTCGAGAAATCCGGAAGCGAGAAAAGATGGCTGCTAACAACTCCTCCAGACCCAACCTAAGAGGGACGCAACCAATACTTCAACTTCGCCCAGTGCAGGCAACCAACACTTCGACTTACTTCGACGATGCTCAGTACAAGTCGCCCAGTGCAGGCAACCAACACTTCGACTTCGCGGCTGCTGAGCCTGTCGAAGTACAGTGCAGACAACCAACAACCAACAACCAACAGCGGTGCGACCCCGCGTCGGCGCAAGACGCAAGCGGTCAGACCCCGCGACGACGAAAGTCGCAAGGGAATGCTGACCAAGAGAGGGAACGCGCACCAAGACAACCAACAATTATTATTGCCTTAACGGCGAGTATTTTTGAGGAACAACGAGGAACAATGATAGAAGCCGGATGTGATGATTTTATTCACAAGCCGTTTCAAGAAGCGACTTTATTGGATAAAATCGCGATTCACCTTGGTATCTCTTACCGTTTTGAGGATCTAGTGACAACCGAACAATTTAATCGGACTTCTTCCTTTGCGGAGCGATCCGAACGGTTTTTTCTCTCAGAACTCCAAAAAATGCCGCTAATTTGGGTCAAAAATTTTCATCGCTATGCCCGCGAAATTAACGAAGAGGCAACCTTAAAAGCGATCGAAGAAACGAGCGATCGCGCTCCCACCCTAGGAGTAGAATTACGCAATTTATATGAAGACTCTCGATTTGACATTCTTGTTCGCATCGCTGAAAAATTTATGGAAAGTTGCGACAAGTAATTAAATACTAAGATGAATTTACTATAGACCTATGGACAAAAAAATTACAATTCTCATTGTAGACGACCAGCCTAGCAACCTCAGATTTTTAGCACGATTATTACAAAAACAAGGCTATCGCGTTCGTCGGGCAATTTCTGGAGAACTTGCCCTCAATGCCGCTTTTGCCGTACCGCCCGACTTGATTTTACTCGATATTCTCATGCCGGAAATCAACGGCTACGAAGTTTGCGAGAAACTTAAAAGAGACGAGCGAACCCAAGACATTCCCGTTATCTTTATTAGCGTCATCGATCGTGCTGACGAAAAAGTGAGAGCTTTTGAGGTCGGCGGCGTTGATTATATTACCAAACCCTTTCAAGCCAATGAAGTCTTAGCGCGCATCCATCATCAACTTACAATTCGCCAACTCCAACAGCAACTCGAAACCCAAAATACTCAACTCAAAGCCGAAATTCAACAACGCACTTTAGCGCAAAAAGAAACGCAACTCCTCCTCGAATTGAGTCGTTCCTTTGCCCGTTGTCCCGATTTTGCAACAGCTTTGGCAGAAACTTTACATCGCGTGGGTCGAACCATTGACGCGGTGTATGCCGAAGTTTGGATCGAGGCAGACGCAACTTCCCTGCAATGCGCCCAAACTTGGTCGGCGACAACCCCGAATCCCTTCATTCGCGCTGCTGCGGATCGCGTCGCGATCGCCCTCCCCAAAACCCAAGGCTTAATTGGCAGAGTCTGGGAAAAGTGCCAACCGGAATGCTGGCAAGATTCAGAAGAGCTTGCCTCTTTTATTGCGAGTCATCCTTATCTCTCTAGAGAGGTTCATTTTCAGTCCGGGTTAGTCGTTCCCGTGGCATTGGCAAACCCGACAGAAACCCCCCCGCGCGACGATTTCCACGCGGAAAAGCCAAACAACGCCCTCGCTATCTTAGTGTTTTTTAGCACTGACACGACCTACGATTGCCATTGGTGTGAATTAGTGATTGCCATCGCCGCTCAACTCGGGGCAATGGTTCAGCAAAAACAAGCCGAAGCCAACCGACGCATCTCCGAAGAAAAATTTACAAAAGCCTTTCGTTCCAGTCCCCACGCCATCGCCATCAAAACTTTTCCCGAAGGGCGCTATCTCGATGCCAACGAAAGTTTTTTCGAGTTATTGGGTTATACCCCCCAAGAAATTATCGGCTCACGATCGCCAGAGTTAGGAATTTGGCTCGATGCCCAACGGCGCGATCGCTTTCTACGCCAGCTCGAGGCGCAAAATGGCAGTATTCGCAATCTTGAAGTCGAATTTCGCACTAAATCCGGCCAAATTAAAACCCTATTGCTGTCTGCCGAACTGATCGACCTGCAAGGGCAAAAGTGCGTTACTCTCGTCACGAATGATATTAGCGATCGCAAGCGCGCGGAAGAAGCCTTAAGAGAGAGCGCGAATCGAGAAGTGGCGATCTCGACTATTATCGAACGGATGCGAAGTACCCTCGAGATCGAAAGTATTTTCAACATTACCACTCGGGAGTTACGTCGGGTTTTGAGTTGCGATCGAGTCATTATCTGTCGCTTTAATCCCGATGGAAGTGGAGAAGTAGTCGCCGAAAACGTTGGGAAAAAATGGAATTCGTTAATCGATCGCGACAAAGCGATCGCGACAGCACCAAACCCTTATTCCTTCCAAGCATTTTACAAAATCCTTATTCTCGAATATCCCGATCTGCAATCCACTCTAGAGGAAACCTCCCCTCCCAAAACGCGCTATTTTGGCGTGGAGGATATTTATACGAGAGGACTTGAACCCTATGACGAAGAAATGCTAGAAATCTGTCAGGCTCGCGCTTACCTCGCCGTCCCGATTCTGAGCGCCGTACGGGAACAAGGAGAAAAAGAAGCCACATCCAAGCCTAAATTGTGGGGACTGCTAGCAGCTTATCAAAATTCGATCCCCCGGCATTGGCAAGAAGAAGAAATTAATATCGCCGTGCAAATCGGCACGCAAATGGGAATTGCCCTCCAACAAGCCGAATTGCTGGCTCGAACGCAACAGCAGGCAGAAGCCTTGAAGATCGCCAAAGAAGCCGCCGATAGTGCTAACCGCGCTAAAAGCGAGTTTTTGGCAAACATGAGTCACGAGTTGCGGACTCCCCTCAATGCCATTTTAGGATTTACCCAACTCATGGTGCGAGATGAGAATCTCGAGCGCGAGCAACAAGAAAATCTCGATATTATCAATCGCAGTGGCGAACACCTGCTCGCACTCATCAATGACATCTTAGAAATGTCCAAAATTGAAGCCGGACGGGCAAAATTTAACGAAGATACATTTAATCTTTATCGCTTATTAGATAGTTTAGAAGATATGTTTCGCTTGAAAGCAAGAAACAAAAATATCGAGTTAATTTGCGATCGCGATCGCGATCTCCCCCAATACATTCTCACGGATTTACAAAAACTTCGCCAAGTTCTCATTAACCTGCTAGGAAACGCCATTAAGTTCACCGATCGAGGATTCGTGCGATTATCCGTCACCAGTCCAACAACAAACAACAAGCGGTGCGACCCCGCGTCGGACGGGGCTTATAAACTCTGGAGGAAACCTCCAGAGACAGCCTCTTCGCAAGACGCAAGCGGTCAGACCCCGCGTCGGCGCAAGACGCAAGCGGTGCGACCCCGCGACGACGAAAGCGGTCAGACCCCGCGTCGGCGACAGACGCAAGGGAATGCTGACCAAGACAGTCGCAAGGGAACGCGCACCAAGAGAGGGAATGCTGACCAAGAGAGGGAACGCGCACCAAGACACCAACAAACAACAAACAATAGCAACCCACCCCCCAACCCCAAACCCCAACCCCCTCCCAAGAAGGGGAGAGCAATAGAGGGAGAGCAACAAAAGACCCTCCACTTTGAAGTTGAAGATACGGGATGCGGTATTGCCGCAGAAGAAATCAAGACAATTTTTGAGGCATTCGGACAGACGAAACAAGGAACTCAATTCTCGGAAGGAACTGGGTTAGGGCTGCCCATCAGCTTGCAATTTACGCGCTTGATGGGAGGAGAATTAAATTTGCTGAGCGAAGTCGGAGGCGGCTCGAAATTCTTCTTTGAGATTCCCATTCGGATTACTCAAGAGTACGCGCCCGAGACCATTCCTCTTCCGAAAAGACCCATAAAAGCGATCGCCCCCGATGCGTCCGAGGAAATGTATCGAATTTTAGTGGTTGAGGATCGGCAAAATAATCGCCTGTTGCTGGTTAACCTCCTCGGTGCTTTAGGATTTGATGTCAAAACCGCAGCGAATGGAGTCGAGGCGATCGCCGTCTGGGAATCTTGGCATCCCCACCTGATCTGGATGGATCTGCAAATGCCCGTCATGGATGGTTACGAAGCCACCCAGCAAATTCGCGATCGCGAAAGCGAACAAAACCAGCAACAAACAGCCCGAAAGCCCGTTCCCATTATTGCCCTGAGTGCCAGTGCTTTTGCTGAAGACCGCCAAAATGCCCTCGCGGCAGGATGCAATGATTTTTTGAGCAAGCCCTTTCAAGAAGAAGAATTACTCGACAAAATGGAACAATATATCGGGGTACAATATACTTACGAACGAACGAAAAACTCACAAAATGATTTGAGAGAATCGGAATCAAGTTCACTCATTAGAGAAAATCAAGAGGTGACTGAGGTGCTGCCCCTTAAACCTTCCGCACTGCAAGTAATGCCGGATCGTTGGCGAAAAAAACTTTACGAAGCATCGGTTCAATGCAGCGATCGCCTGATTCACGAAGCGATCGCCCAAATTCCCGAAGAACACTCTAACTTAGAAATGGCACTGACCAATTTAGTGGAGGAGTTTCGCTTTGATATTTTGATGGAACTGGCACAGCAAGACATACAACCCTAAACAACCCCAAACTATTAACATCGATCCTCTATTGAATGAACCGTGGAGAAAAAAAGTTCCCCCCCTATCGCCGATATTTTGATTGTGGATGATACGCCAGAAAATCTCCGCTTGCTTTCCGTAATGCTCGCTCGAGAAGGGTACAAGGTTCGTCAGGCCATCAACGGGACAATTGCCCTGAATGCAGTACGCCGCATGGCTCCGGATTTGATTTTACTCGACATTATGATGCCGGAAATTGATGGTTATGATGTCTGTCTGGCGCTGAAAGCCAATCCGGAAACCTTGAATATTCCCGTTATTTTTTTGAGCGCTCTCGATGATATCGTCGATAAGGTCAAGGCTTTTTCTGTCGGTGGTGCAGACTTTATCAATAAGCCATTTCAAGTCCAAGAAGTTCTCGTTCGCGTCAAAAGCCAACTGGAACTCAGATCGGCAAAGCAGAAGATATTACAACTCAATGCCGAGTTAGAAAAGCGAGTCCAGCAACGCACGCAAGAGTTGGAAATTGCCAACGCCCAACTCCAAAAAATGGCCATGCAAGATCCCCTGACGGAATTGCCCAATCGCGTGTTTTTCATGCAGCACCTTAAATCTTTGCTCGGGCAAATGCACGAATGCGAACAAAAAAAATTCGTGCTTCTATTTCTCGATTGCGATCGCTTTAAAGTCATTAATGATTCTCTCGGCCATCTCATTGGTGATGAACTGCTTATTTCTTTGGCTCGCCATCTTAGAGTACTCCTCAAACCCACCGATACGCTAGCACGATTGGGGGGAGATGAATTCGCTATTCTCGTAACGGAGATCCAATCAATTGAGGATGCCATTGATATTGCCAAGACGATTTTGGATTCTTTGAGCCAACCCTTTAAAATCCAAGGGCGAGAGATTTTTCTCAGTGCCAGTATCGGGATGGCCAAAGCAACCCTCGACTATACGCAACCCGAATATTTGTTGCGGGATGCCGACAGTGCCATGTATCGCGCCAAAGCCTTGGGAAAATCCCGCTATCACATCTTCGATCCGTCCCTGCACGCCGAAGCGCTTTCTTTTTTTCAAGTCGAAACCGATTTGCGACGGGCGATCGCCAGAAAAGAATTCGTCGTTTACTATCAACCCATTATCGCCCTAGCTTCGGGGAAAATCACGGGATTCGAAGCCCTCGTGCGCTGGCAACATCCCACTCGCGGTTTATTATCTCCCAATGTTTTTATTCCCATTGCCGAGGAAACCGGAGCGATCGCCGCGATCGGATATTCCGTGCTCGAGGGAGCCTGCCAACAATTGCGGCAATGGCAAGATCGAGCATCGGGCGCTTCAACCCTCTCGATGAATGTGAATCTGTCCGTCAGACAATTTGCCAGCAAAGATTTACTCGAACAAATCGATCGCGCGGTGGCCGATGCTTGCCTCGATCCTTGTACCCTGAAATTAGAGATTACCGAAAGCGCGATTATGGATAATCAGAGGGCTGCGAGAATGTTGAAACAACTCCGCGATCGCGCTATTAAAATTTGTTTGGATGACTTTGGAACGGGTTATTCTTCTCTCAATTATCTCCACCGCTTTCCCCTCAACACCCTCAAAATTGATAAATCATTTATTAGTAGTTGGAACGATGCGGATCCTTCCCTCGGACTCGTTCCTGTTATCATAAGTATTGCTCGCACGATGGGACTTGAAACCGTAGCAGAAGGCATAGAAACGCGAGAGCAGCTCGAACGACTGAAAAATCTTGACTGTGATTTCGGACAGGGTTATTTCTTTTCGCGTCCTCTGACCGCAGCCCGAGCCACTGAGCTACTCGAATCATCTCCTCAATGGGATTGATAATTGATAATTGCTAATTGATAATTGAAATGACCGATTCCGACCAAGCCGATATTTTAATTGTCGATGATACTCCCGACAATATTCGCTTGCTTTCTACCATGCTCTCCAAACGCGGCTACCGGGTACGTCCCGCCATCAATGGAAAAATGGCAATTCTGGCGGCCAAAGCGGTACAACCCGATTTGATTCTATTAGATATTAATATGCCGGAAATGAGCGGTTATGAAGTCTGCGCTAAACTCAAAAATGAGCCGAGAACCAAGGAAATTCCGATTATTTTTCTCAGTGCCTTAGATAATGTCGAAGATAAGGTCAAAGCCTTTGAGGTTGGGGGAATCGATTATATTACAAAACCTTTTCAATTTGCCGAAGTTCTCGTTCGCATTCAAAACCAATTAACCATCCGTAAGCTGCAAAAAACGCTGCAAACCCAAAACGCTCGCATCAAACAAGTCATGACCCAATTAGTACAAAATGAAAAGATGGTGGGTTTGGGTCAACTCGTTGCCGGACTTGCCCATGAAATTAATAATCCCATTAATTTTATTTACGGAAATCTCAATCCCGTGAGCGAATATATTCAAGATCTTTTGAAGATATTAGGACTTTATCAACAAGAATATCCGCAACCCAAAGCAATCATTCAAGAAACGATTGAAGAGATCGATCTGGATTTTTTACAAACCGATCTGCAACATTCTATCGCCTCAATGCAAACGGGTGCAGAACGCATTCGCACGATTATTCTCAACCTCCGCAATTTTGCTCGCTTGGACGAAGCGGAAATCAAACAAGTCAACGTGCATGAAGGTCTCGATAGTACCCTCTCAATTTTACAACATCGCTTGAAACCCCGGGACGATCGCCCCGAAATTACCATCGAGCGCAATTATGGCGATATCCCCCATGTCACTTGTTACCCCGGGCAGTTAAATCAGGTCTTTTTTCACCTCTTAAATAATGCGATCGATGCGTTTGATGAATGGGAAACCGAACAACCACAAATTGCCATTACAACCGATGTGACGGTTGAGGAACGAGTCAGAATCTGTATCGGTGACAACGGCAAAGGCATTGCCGAAGATTTACAGCCCCGTCTTTTCGATCCCTTTTTTACCACAAAATCCGTGGGTAAAGGCGTGGGATTGGGATTATCCATCGGCCATCAAATTATTGTCGAAAAACACGCGGGCTTCATTTCTTGCGAGTCATCTCCCGGAAAAGGTGCAACATTTACCCTCGAACTTCCCCTCATTTCAGTTTTGGCAATGGGATAGATTGACTTTTTTGTCAAGACAAGATAAAATAAGGAAAAATTCGGAGCAATATAAAATATGAATTTAGACAAAATCGACCTTTCTAACTTAGTTGCGATCGGTCACGATAACGCGAAACTCGCCCTCCTGATCGATCGCGGGGACAGTATGGAATATGTAGAAGTCCCTGCGCCTAAAGCTGCCTACGATGGCTTGCAAGACGTGGCAGCGATCGCGAGCGAAGAAATTCCCGTTCTCGAAGAAAATTCAGCGTTCTTGGTGCAGTCAACCCGTTCTCATTGTACGACTGCGATCGGTTACGATCGCGATCGCGAACGATTGCAAGTCGAATTTGTCAACGGTGCGGTTTATGAATACGAAGATGTCGAGCCGGAAACTTGGGAGGACTTTTGCGAGACGGAATCTCCCGGACGATTCTATAATTCAGAAATTAAAGGATATTATCATTCCAAACGAATTGCTTGAAGTCATTAACTTATATCTGCTTGAATCACCATACTTCCCGGTGGGGAAGCAGAGGAAGTGAAGGAAAAAGAAGTTTGCAGGACAACCCCGAGTTCGGACAATATTTAGAGAATAATTGACCTGCTATTCGTGTCTGAATAGCAGGTTAAAAATTAAAAATAAAGAATGGAATCGCGATCGTTATTGAGAAATTATGCCGATTGTTGCATGGGACTTGCAATTAAACCACTCGCGATTAAACCCAATAAACTGCGTTGTAATTCATCCCGTCCCGGAAAACCCTCAACGCGATAAAGTATTTGCCCTTCTGAGAAGAGAATAATGGTTGGGAGAATTTTTAAACGGTAGGTGTTCACGAGCTTCAAATTGTCATCGGCATTGATCCCCACCACTTGAAGCGGGCGATCGCTGTAATCCCGACACTGTAGCAAAATCGGTTCGATGCTGCGACACAATTTACACCAGGGTGCCCAAAAGTGGACGAGAACGGGTTGTGTCGAGCCTAAAACGTACCGATCGAAATTTGATTCGCAGATATGGCTCATTTTTCTTATGGGATTTTAAAAACGGATTTTTCTTATGAGGCTCGGGATCATGCTACATCCAATTGGGATCCAAGCGCAATGGAGAACAAGTCGATTGGATATGCTGAGGAAACCTCAGCATCCCTCGACCTCAATTCGTAATAGGTTGGGGAATTTTCCCACTCAATTTTACGATTACCAAGAAATGCGAGCGGTCATGGTTATTAACCAAGGATGTCCCCACCAAAGTAAAGCAATAAACGCCGTCACGCCTAAATAGGCAGGACAGAGAAACTCTCGCCATTGTAAGGTTTGGCGACCCTCAACGATCGCGAGGAAAGGAATGACCGAGGTACGGTCTTTGGCTTTGAGAAAGGCATCGCCATAGCGTTGCTGCCAACGGCGATCGCCATGCCACACGGCAAAAACATGATGGGCAATCAAGCCCGAGGAGGTCAAAATCGTAAAGGTACTGCCGATCCAAAGGGTATGGGCGATACACCAAATGATCTGTCCCACCATTTGCGGGTGACGAGTGATACGAACGATCCCGGTTTCGTAAAGGTGGATTTCTGGTTTTTGGATGGCGGCAATTTCGAGGAGATTGAAAGTAGCTGGATAGAGAAAGAAAAAAGAAATGGCACTCAGACTCCAAACCATCGTTTGAACTCCCGGAATGCCCTGAACTTGCCAGAGAATCGCCCCATCGTAGCGATGGTTGAAAAAGTAAACGATCAGGACTGTGGCGAAGGGAATGCTCACGAGGGCGAAGAAAACCCGATAGAGTCGCGCCCCGATTTTATCTTCTCCCCAACTTCGCAACCCCGCCAAACCGCTATGGGCGATCGCAAAGCCCGATAGGAGTGCCAACATAATACTGTGGCTGGGCGTAAACCAAGAATCGAACATTTTTAATGTTTTTTAATAATCCAGCAAAGGCAAGGTTTCCCGAGGCTTGGTTAAGTAAATCTGATGATTCTCAGATGAACCGCTCCCCCGTTGTGATACTGTCAAAGTCAGCAGGGGACGCGCAACAAGCGCCAGATTGACCTATAAAATCATTAAATCAGATCGTTGAATCGGCCTGCGATCGCCCAGTCCCCAAACCCTTTATTTTTTCTTTGGGTCTTATGTCGGAAATTCCGTTCACCCTCGACCAACTTCGCATCCTCAAAGCTATTTCGACTGAGGGTAGCTTTAAGCGGGCGGCTGATAGCCTCTATGTCTCTCAACCCGCCGTCAGTTTGCAAGTCCAGAACCTCGAAAAACAAATGGACGTTCATTTGTTCGATCGCGGTGGACGCAAGGCACAGTTGACCGAAGCCGGGCATCTCCTCCTCAACTATGGGGAAAAAATACTCAGTCTTTGTCAGGAAACCTGTCGGGCGATCGAAGATTTGCAGAATTTACAGGGAGGAACGCTCATCGTCGGAGCCTCTCAAACGACGGGGACTTATTTACTTCCCCGCATGATCGGTTTATTCCGCCAGCACTACCCAGATGTTGCCGTACAGTTACAGGTTCATTCGACCCGTCGCACCTCTTGGAGTGTCGCTAATGGTCAAGTCGATTTGGCGATTATCGGTGGGGAAGTTCCGGCAGAATTGCAAGACGTTTTAGAAATTCAACCCTATGCGGAAGACGAATTAGCGTTGATTTTACCTTTATCCCATCCTCTGGCAAAATCCCCGACGGTTCAACGGGAGGATCTCTATAAGCTCAATTTCATCGCCCTCGATTCTCAATCGACGATCCGCAAGGTGATCGATCGCGTGCTGACCAATGCAGAAATCGACCCCAAACGGTTGAAAATTGAAATGGAACTCAATTCCATCGAAGCCATTAAAAATGCCGTACAGTCGGGTTTGGGGGCTGCATTTGTGTCTGTGTCGGCGATCGAGAAGGAAATGCGCATGAAAATTTTGCACCGGGCAACGGTTGAAAATGTCACGGTGCGGCGGACGCTGGAGGTGATTATCAATCCCACCCGCTATCGTTCAAAGGCTGCTGATGCTTTTATTCGTGAAATTTTACCCCCAGTTTTCCACCCGTAAAGATTTTACCCTGTTTGGGCGATCGCAATCCTATAAAGCCTAAAAAAACAACGGGAAAGCAACCAAAGCAACAGAAGAAGAAACGCCTGTCAAGTCCCCAGAACCCATCTCAACAGAAACTTAAATTTGGCGATCGCGCCATGAAAATTGCGCTTTTTATAATAATTCCAAGAAAATAGCGCGCGATCGCCTCGAAATAAAACGAGCGATCGCTGTCAAAATTACGGCGTTTGTTGCAACTTTGGACGCTCTTCCGGCACGATCGCCCCTTGCACAGGGCAAACTTGCAAACAGATACCGCAGTCGATACAGGTGTCAAAATCAATCCAAAACCAATCCGTCCCCTTGACATTTTTACCGGGCCCGGGGTGGATGCAAGCAACAGGACAGGCATTAGTACAATCTGCTATTCCTTCGCAGACTTCTGTGACGATAGTGTGAGGCATTTTAAACTTTTTCTCAAAACCAATTGTTAAATATTGTAAAGGGAAGGGCGATCGCTCCCCTAAAAAATTTCTGCCAACTCTAAAACAAATCCCGGTAAAACATCCTCTCCCGATATTGTTTGTGGCGATTCTCGAATTTCCAGAAAAGGTATCGGGAAATGGCGATAGACTACTACAGTCCGTTGTTGCAAATCGATAAGCCAACCCAAACGCGCCCCATTTTCTTGATATTCTCCCATCTTGGCTTGAATGCGAGAGAGGTCATCACTCGGAGAACGCAATTCTATGACAAAATCCGGACATAAGGGTAAAAAGCACTCTCGTCGTTCTGAGGATAACAAATTCCATCGCTCTGCACTGACCCAAGCTACATCAGGAGATCGGGTTGCACCACTGGGTAAGATAAACCCCGTAGAAGAATCAAAAACCTCTCCCAATCTACTGCGACGATTCCAGACTTGCAATTGAAAATTGAGATTAGAGTTGCACTTGCCCGTATTTCCTCCCGTTGGCGGCATAACAATCAATTCTCCTGTTGCACTGCGCTCGAACTGCAAATCGCGATGTTTTTGACAGAGCGCGAAGAATTGCGCGTCACTCATCTCAATTTCCAACTCTAGCGGTGAGGATAAATGAACCATAATACTTGAATCTCTCGCCAGTCCTATTATACGCCCCCCTTTCCACTCCCCTCGAAGTCAGAAATGTAAAAACAATTTAACAAAAGCTAAGAATTATCTTAAGATTAGGGCAGTAAAGAAAATTTTTTGGTAAACGCCACCAAATTTAAACACTCACACAGAAATTTAGGAGGACATCTTATGGCGCTCGTACCCATGCGGCTGCTTTTGGATCACGCGGCTGAGAACGGTTACGGAATCCCTGCTTACAACGTCAACAACATGGAGCAAATCATCTCCATCATGCAGGCGGCTGACGAATCCAATAGCCCCGTGATTCTCCAAGCCTCTCGCGGCGCTCGCAAATACGCGGGTGAAAATTTCTTGCGCCACTTAATCCAAGCGGCTGTAGAAACCTATCCTCATATCCCCATTGCCATGCACCAAGACCACGGCAATGCACCTTCTACCTGCTACACGGCAATGCGCTACGGTTTCACCAGCGTAATGATGGATGGTTCCTTGGAAGCCGATGCCAAAACTCCCGCCAGCTTCGAGTACAACGTTAGCGTTACCGCCGAAGTTGTCAAAGTCGCTCACTCCATTGGAGTCAGCGTTGAAGGCGAACTCGGTTGCTTGGGTTCTCTCGAAACCGGTCAAGGTGACAAAGAAGACGGCCACGGTTTTGAAGGAACTCTGAGCAAAGACCAATTGCTCACCGATCCCGATGAAGCGGTTCAATTCGTCGAACAAACCCAAGTAGACGCTTTAGCCGTTGCGATCGGTACCAGCCACGGTGCTTACAAGTTCACCCGCAAGCCGACCGGTGAAATCCTCGCTATCAGCCGCATCGAAGAAATTCACAACCGCTTGCCCAACACCCACTTGGTCATGCACGGTTCTTCTTCCGTACCCTCTGACTTGATCGACATCATCAACCAGTACGGCGGTGAGATTCCCGAAACCTACGGCGTACCCGTTGAAGAAATTCAAAAGGGTATTAAGAGCGGCGTTCGTAAAGTCAATATCGACACCGATAACCGTTTGGCAATCACTGCTGCTATTCGTAAAGCGGCGGCTGCGGATCCCAAAAACTTCGATCCCCGCCACTTCCTCAAGCCTTCCATCGTCATGATGAAAGAAGTTTGCTTGCAACGCTATCAAGCCTTTGGTACCGCAGGAAATGCAACCAGTATCAAGCAAGTAACTTTAGATGAGTACGCTCGCAAATATGCTAGCGGTGACTTGGCAGCTAAAGTTAAAACGGCTGTTGCAGTTTAGTCATCCCTGGAACGGGCATCTTGCCCGTTTACAATTGAATTCATAGCAGAAAGAGGCGTTTAATCATTAAACGCCTCTTTTATGATTAGATTGCCAATGTAAATTGTTTTACAACTGCTTCACTTCTGATGCCAGTTGGGCAACCATATCTTTGGCACTGCCGAATAACATCATGGTTTTATCTTTGAAGAAGAGTTCGTTTTGAACGCCCGAAAAACCCGTTCCCATACCGCGCTTGATCACGATGGTATGTTTGGCTTTATCGACTTCTAAGATGGGCATACCATAGATAGGACTGCCTTTATCGTGACGTGCCGCCGGGTTTACCACATCATTAGCCCCAATCACCAAAACCACATCGGTTTGATCGAAGTTAGGATTGATGTCATCCATATCGTAGAGTTGCGTATAAGGCACATTGGCTTCGGCAAGCAGAACGTTCATATGTCCGGGCATGCGTCCGGCAACGGGGTGAATGGCATATTTGACCTCAACGCCCATGCCTTCCAATTGATCCACCAATTCGCGAACGACGTGCTGTGCTTGAGCGACTGCCATGCCATAACCGGGGACGATCGCCACGGAACGAGCATAACCCAACATCATCGCTCCTTCTTCAGAATCAATGCTCTTGACAGTTCCTAGGGTTTGTCCCGCAGAACTGCTGCCACTGGCGGCGACTTCAGAACCGACCCCAGCAAAGAGAACGTTGGCTAAGGAGCGATTCATAGCCTTACACATGATATTGGTAAGGATGATTCCCGAAGCTCCAACTAATGCCCCAGCGATAATCAACATATTGTTGTTGACGACAAAACCTGCCGCCGCCGCCGCTAAACCGGAGTAAGAGTTTAACAGGGAGATGGCAACAGGCATATCGCCGCCGCCGATGGGGATGACAAACAGAATCCCCAGAAGCAGAGAAACGCCGACTAAAGCGAAGAAGACGGGAAGATTTCCGGGGAAGAAGAGGAAGTAGCCGCTTCCCACGAAGAAACCAATTAAAATCAGGGCATTAAAAACCTGTTGCAAGGGGAACAGAACCGGAGCGCCTGGCATAATCCCTTGTAACTTGGCAAAGGCGATAAAACTCCCCGTGAGGGTCACGCCGCCGATGAGAATGCCGAGGAGGATGGTGACGAGAGAAGTGGTTGAGAGTGCCTCTCCCGCACTGAGGACGCGCCAAAATTCGGCGATCGCTACTAATGCCGAAGCTGCACCGCCCAAACCGTTAAAAATACCGACCATTTGGGGCATGGCCGTCATCTCGACCTTGTAAGCACCGATCGCGCCGATGACGGAACCAATGGCAATCCCCAAGATAATCATTTCATAGCTCAAGACTTGGCGATCGAGCATTGTTGCCGCAACCGCCAATAACATCCCGATGGCTGCGGATTGATTCCCTTGTCTCGCCGTGGCGGGAGAACCGAGTTTTTTCAAACCCAAAATAAATAAAGAAGCGGCTAATAAATAGCTCAATTGAATGCCACTCGGCAAAAATTCATCGATATTCATGCTTTAGCCTCCTTCTTTTTGAACATGAGCAGCATCCGATCCGTAACCAAGAAACCGCCGACAACGTTAATCGTTGCCAAAATAACGGCGATAAAACCGAGAATGACGCTGAGGGTTAAATCTTCCGAACCGGAGACCAAAATCGCCCCTAAAACAGCAATACCGGAAATGGCATTGGCTCCAGACATTAAGGGCGTGTGCAGAGTCGGCGGAACTTTGTTGATTAACTCGAAGCCGATAAATGAAGACAAGACGAATACGAACAAACAAGCAATTAAAGTTGCTTCGTTCATTAGATAACCTCCTAGTTGGTTGTTGGTTGTTGGTTATTGGGTTCTGAATTACAGACCCACCCCCAGCCCCTCCCAAGAGGGGAGAAATCAATAACAAACAACAAAATTAAACTTTTACGCCTTCGCCTTCGATTCCGAGGGCTGCTTTAACGCGATCGTTGCGGATTTCTCCAGCATGGGCGACGCAAGTAAGATCGATAATGTCGTCGCTAAAATCAAGGTTTAATGCCCCGTCCTTCACCAACAATTTCAACAAAGTGGCGATATTTTTGGCATAGAGTTGACTGGCATGAACGGACATTGAAGAGGTCAGATCCACAGGACCCATCACCGTTACGCCTTGATAGTTAATGTTTTTGCCCGCTTCGGTGACTTCGCAGTTTCCGCCCTGTTCTGCGGCTAAATCGACGATGACGGAACCAGGTTTCATTTTCCCGGCCATTTCTGCCGTGACGAGAATAGGCGCTTTTTTACCTGGAACTTGAGCCGTGGTAATCACTACATCGGCGTTGGCTACCCGTTCGGTCATGACTTGTTGGGTTTTCTGTTTGGCGGCTTCGGAAACTTCTTTCGCGTAACCTCCTGCGGCTGTCGTGTCCTCATCGAGTTGGACTTCGACGAATTTTGCCCCCAAACTTTGCACCTCTTCCTTCACTGCCGGGCGAATGTCAAAGGCTTCGACGACGGCTCCCAAGCGTCGTGCGGTGGCGATCGCTTGCAGTCCGGCGACTCCTGCTCCCATCACGAACACTTTGGCCGGGCGAATGGTGCCGGCGGCAGTGGTGAGCATGGGGAAGAATTTCGGCAGGGCGGCGGCGGCGAGTAAAATCGCTTTGTAACCCGCTAAACTAGCTTGAGAGGAAAGCACGTCCATACTCTGGGCGCGGCTGGTGCGGGGGATTAATTCCATGCCAAAGGCGGTAATCTGCCGTTGTGCCAAGGCTTGGATAGTTTCCGGCTTGCCGAGGGGATTGAGTAGGGAAACCAATGTGCCGCCATGACGCAGCAATTCAATTTCATGGTCTTGGGGGGGGGCGACTTTTAAGAGCAAGTCGGCTTCTCCCCAAACCTTGCCGCGATCGCCATCTACCGTTGCTCCGGCATTGCGATAGTCATCATCGCTAAAATAAGATCCTTCCCCGGCTCCCGATTCCACCCAGACTTCCCAGCCTTGTTGGACGAATCGAGCTACGATATCGGGGATCGAGGCAACTCGGCGTTCGCCGACCTCGATTGCTTCCCTTGCGATCGCAATTTTCATACGAACTCCTTATCTTTAACGACTGAAAAAATTAGCAGATTGAATTATCGATTTATTGATACATCGATATCCTGACATCGATATCCTGACATCGATATCCTTACTTTTAGGTCGGGGCAAATCTCGCATCAACTCTCTGCGTTGTTAATCTGCAACCGCCCCTAACCTTGCCCTCCAACGCTCTATACGCTAGTTGATTAACGCAAATTGATTACGTAAAGTGATTCTTCTCTCGGCTTCTTTAAACGATCGTCCGGAGGAGCGAATGCGATGAACCGCATTTTTTAGCGCAGACGATACTATGAGCTTTCATTTTGAATCTTATTGCCATTCCCGCTCTTCTTCGGCGTTCTTTAACTTGTCTTATAGATTGACTTCCCCTGCTACCCTTGCCGCAGCCGAGGTCGAAATTCCCTCGTTTGGAACATTTCTGGGCTTCTATTCGTTAGGAGATGATTGAATGCGTTGAGTTTGCCCGATCGCTTTGGCAACTGGGGAACAGAAATGGGGGTCTGAGGCCGATCGAGATTTAGGTTAGTATGGTTAAGTTTAGTAAAGCTAATTTTTTTACTGACCTTTATCGATTCAGGCGAGATTAAAGACGGCTGGCGATCGCCCCCAACTGTTTCTCATTAGGCGCATTGTTCCCGGTAAAAGCTCGACCCGGTGACAACTCGAAAATCCAGCCGATTTCGCTTCTTGTCCCCATCCATCTAATAGAACTCCAACAGAACTATGGTTCTCTCGAAATTATCTCAATTCTCAAAACGATTGGTAAAATTTCCTCGCTTGCGTTTATTTTCCGGTTTGGCGGCTCTCGGCCTGCTCTCTGCCGGAATTCCCGCCGCAACTTTTGCTCAAAGCAATCCCGGTTTGGTCATTTTTAGCGGCGTGGGCGATCGCTCCAACATTTTAAACTATCACCTCAAAGACGGACGGCGCAACGTGCGCGACGATCGCTATCGGTTGCGAATTCCCGCCAACAAGATTGACAATGGCGTATCTCGCCTGATTGTTTCCTATCCCGATTATTATGACGGCCGCTTTCGCCTCGATCGCATTGAAGTCGGTTATGGCGAACGCTATCGCAATCAAGTTGAGGTGGCCTACGCTGACATTCAAGAAGAATGTTATGCCATTGAAAACCAAAGGGGTCGCCGGGATCTGTACCATTGCTTGAATATTTCCCTCGAAACCGCGATCGAGCCGGAAACCCCCATTGAAATCAAACTTTCTCAAGTGCGGAATCCTTGGCAGGGGGGCACTTTCTATTTTGGCGCGCACACCGTGACCTGTCTCGATCGCGATCGCGAACAACCCGACAGCAGTTGTTTTAGCGATCCCGATAATTCTCCCAGCGTCGGCCGTCTCGATACCCCCTTCCGCGATCCCCGACGCATTCAAATTGCTGATGTGGGCGTTTGGATTCTTAGTATTGACTAATCCCCAAGTTCGATTGCAACCAGCCAAGGTATAATGAGAGACTGTGTAATTTGATGCAAAGCAAGGAGACAGTCAGTGACTCAGCGTACTTTGGGAGGAACAAACCGAAAACAGAAGAGAAAGTCGGGGTTTCGCGCTCGGATGCGAACGGCAAACGGTCGTCGCGTCATTAGGGCGCGTCGTAAAAAAGGTCGGCATCGCTTGGCGGTTTAGAGATTTGGGATTCGAGGAGCATATCGATCCTCAATCCCCAAAACTCAACCCCCCGATCGTCGAGATGGGATTGCCACGAAGCAACCGTCTTAAGCACTGGCGAGATTTTCAGGAAGTTTATCGACGCGGCAGGCGTTATTCCGGGACTCATTTAACCTTGCGAACCTTGCCCGAAGTTCCCAATACCAACCCGGAGATCGTTGCTGCGGGAGCGATCGCCGAGACGGAGAAAGAAAATGCCGCCGGACTTTGCCTGCTGCCGACTCGCATTGGCATCTCGATCGGCAAAAAAGTCAGCAAGAAAGCAGTTATTCGCAATCGCATCAAACGCCAAATTCGAGCGGCTTTACGAGAATTACTGCCGCAAATCTCGGCAGGTTGGAAAATTGCCATTGCCGTAAAAAGCAGCGCTACCGAGTGCGAATACGAACATTTTTTGCGAGAATTAGAGGAGTTATTGACGCGAGCCGAGGTTTTGCATGGGAATTAAGGAAACATCTTTTTATGAGGGCGGACCTCATATTGGCGATTTAATAATTAATATTTTGCTCGGTTTTACGGTCATTTGTTTGCCTTTAACCGTTGCGGCAATCGTCCGGGCGCTTTGGCTGCGCTACCGCATTACCAATCGCCGCATCTCCGTCACGGGAGGCTGGCAGGGTCGCGATCGCACTGACATAATTTACTTGGAAGTTGTTAAGATCGTGAAGGTCGCGCGGGGAGTCGGTTTATGGGGCGATATTGTCGTCACGCTCCGAGATAATAGCCGTTTGGAAATGCGCTCTTTACCCCGCTACCGAGAAATTTACGACTACATCGCTGAAAAAGCAGCCGAGAAAACCGGACTGTCCCTAGAAGAGATTAAATACTAGAGGGCAATGGCGTAATTTGTGCCATTTCTTGCCCGTTCTTTTTTTTAATCTCTCTTGCCCGCCGTTTCTTTCCAACCGTACAACATTAATCAAGCAGACCGGACTACAGACGCATGGACTTTGGTATTGGGTTTATTTCTACAAATATAATGTTGCCGATCCTTGATTTTTTTCATGGGATCGTGCCGAGTTATGGTTTTGCGATCGTGGCTTTAACCCTAGTCATTCGTTTTGCCGTTTACCCCCTGAGTGCGGGTTCCATCCGCAGCATGAGACGGACAAAAATCGCTCAACCCGTCATGCAGAAGCAAGTTAAAGAGTTACAAGCCCGTTATAAAGACGATCCGCAAAAACTGCAGCAGGCGATGGGAGAAGTCTATAAAGAATACGGCAATCCCCTGGCTGGCTGTTTCCCCGTTCTCCTGCAATTGCCCATTCTGTGGGCATTATTTACGACCCTGCGAGGATCGCCGTTTACGAACATCAACTATACCGTAGACGTGCAAATCCTCCCCAAAGCACAAATCGAGCGCGTTCAGCCGGAATTTTACGCCACGAAGCCGCAAAACATCTATATCGATGAAAGCCTGCACGAACAAATTTCGGCAACCCTTGCGGCAGGTAAAACTTTCACGGTTGGGGAAGAAAGTCAAGTAAAATTTCAAACTCCCACGGGCGTAGCTCTCGAAACCCTTGCCGAAAGCCATCCCCAACACGATCTTCAACCGACGTGGAGCGTGACCAAAGGGATGGAAAATGCTGAAGTGAAGCCGGATGGCACGATTGTTGCCTTGGCACCGGGGAAAGCCACGATTCAAGGCACGATTCCGGGTTTGGCGGCCAATGAAGGATTCCTCTTTATCAATGCCCTCGGAGGAGTCGGGACAACGGATCCCAATGGGGGCATTCACTGGGATATCTTGATTATGGTACTATTCTTCGGGGTTAGTACCTATATTAGTCAAAATTTAACGACAGCAAAACAGAGTCCGGCAGCCGATGAAAATGCCCAGCAACAACAAGCCATTAGTAAAATAACCCCTTTGCTTTTCACGGGAATGTTTTTATTCTTTCCGCTACCGGCAGGGGTATTAATGTATATGGTGGTTGCGAATATTTTCCAAACGGCACAAACGTTTATTTTGATGAAAGAACCTTTACCGGAAAATTTACAAAAACTGGTAGAGCAACAAGAAAAAGAGCAAAAAAAACAACAGGCCAAAGAGCAGGATTCTCTCCCTTTCGAGCGCAAGCGTTCTAAGAAGAAGGAAAAACCATCGGGTTAAATCTAAACCCGGGCAAGCAGGGCGATCGCGATCGCCTGTCCGGTCTCTCTTGCAAACTGTCTGTATCGCAGTGAAGGAAAACTATGAAGGAACAAATAAAACAAGGTCAAACGTGGTTGGAAGAACTCCTTAAGTTAATGGGTTTATCGGCTTCTGTCGGGATCGCAAAAGGCAATGATGATGGTGCTTGTTGGCTGACAATTGAAGAGACCGGCCTTTCTTCCGAGCAAATTTCAACGCTGATTGGCAAGCAAGGCCGAACGATTGATGCAATTCAATACCTGATCAATACAATTGTCAATATTGGCAGCGATCGCGAAGTTCAGCAACCGTTTACGGTAGAAATTAATGGCTATCGGTTACAACGTCAAGAAGAGTTGCGGAGTTTGGTAGATGAGGTTTCTCAACTCGTGCGAGAAACGGGACGGGAAGTCGAAATGAAGTCTCTTTCCTCGGCAGAACGGCGACAGGTGCATAATTTTCTCAAGGAATCCGACGATTTAACGACGGAAAGTCGTGGCATCGATCCCGATCGCCGTTTATTTGTCAAATTACGATAAGGTTGTGGGGATATCAACTGTACGTTGGTATCCTCGTTTTTGGGGCAAGACTGATGGAGTCTATTTATATTCCTCACTTACTGACAGCGCCGGAAAAAACGCTTTCGATTAGCGTTGATACTTTTCTTTCCAATCTAGACACTTTAACCCCCGTTCGCGGTGTTTTGCAGGTCAAGCACTGCATGACTTATTTAGAAATCACGGCAAAAATTGAGGCGATCGCGACCTTGGTTTGCGATCGCTGTCTGCAAAATTATAACGATCGCTTGCAGGTAGAAACAACGGAGTTAATTTGGTTGGAGGAGGAAGAACCGCCTTCTGTTCGAGAGCGAGAGGTGCGGGTTGACGATCTCTCGGAAACGCTTTCGCCAACGGGACATTTTGCGCCGGAGGCGTGGTTATACGAACAGTTGAGCTTGGAAATGCCCCTGCAAAAAAATTGCGGGGAACAATGTCCCGGAACGACACAATTGCCAAAGGATAACAAACCCATCATCGATAATCGTTGGGCGGGTTTGGCTGCACTTAAGGCCACCCTCGAAGAATCGTAAAAAAGAAGAGAAATTTTCAAGCTCGTGAAGAATTTGAACCACAGAGACACAGAGAGACACAGAGAGAAGAAATATCTAAAATCGAGCGATACTTCTGTTCGTTCGCTCGCGATCGCGTTAAAATAATATATTCTGCATTAGTTCTGCATTGATTTGTGCTGGAGGCGCGATCGCTCATTGATAGATGGTTCATGTTAAAAGCGTCGAACTCTCTCATTTTAAGTCATTTGGGGGAACGACGAAAGTCCCATTACTGACGGGTTTTACGGTCATTTCCGGTCCTAACGGGTCGGGAAAGTCTAATATTCTCGATGCGCTGCTATTTTGTTTGGGGCTTGCCAGTTCTAAGGGAATGCGGGCAGAACGCCTTCCCGATCTCGTCAATCACAACTATCTTAACCAAAAAGGGACTTCGGAAGTTAGCGTTTCCGTAACTTTTGATTTATCCGATCTGATAACAGAAGAGTTAACGAAAAACGGAAATTCTCAAAATGGAAGGGTTGGGGAATGGGTGACAAAGACTGAAGAAGCGGTTCTGAACGAAGAAGAAGAAACGGAACGGATCGAACACTCAGACGCGGAAGAGATTGTAGAAAATGGGCATTATTCCCCCTCTGCTGAAGATGACGAGACTCTACACTTCACGCAAAAAGATTGGACGATAACGCGACGTTTGCGGGTGACAAAGGGGGGAAACTATTCCTCGAATTATTTTATCAATGGCGAGCCTTCGACGGCGGGAGATTTGCACGAACAACTGCGACAACTGCGAATCTATCCCGAAGGTTACAACATCGTATTGCAAGGAGATGTTACCAATATTATTAGCATGAATTCCAAAGAACGCCGACAAATTATCGATGAGTTGGCGGGAGTTGCAGAATTCGATCGCAAAATCGAACGGGTCAAAACGACGTTAGAGGAAGTCAAAGAAAAAGAGGAACGCTGTCACATTATTCAACAAGAATTAACCAAATCACTGGAAAAATTGGCGGGCGATCGCATCAAAGCAGAAAAATACAAAAAACTCAAAGCACAAATTCAAGAGAAGCAACAATGGGAAGCGATCGTGATTTGGCGTTCTTTACAACAACAAGAAAAAGAAGTTCAAGAAAAGATCGCAAAAGGAGAAGAAGAACTGGCGAAGTTAGCAGAAAAGTTAGCGAAACTTACCCAACAAATTGAGGAAGAGACCCACAAATTAAAGGAACTCAATGCACGAGTGAAAGAATTAGGAGAAGACGAACAGCTTTCGATTTCCTCCAAGTTAGCCAGTCAGAAACTCAAACGCAGTCAACTGCAACAACAACAAGAACAGTTAAAAACCCTACTTCGACAAACGGAAGAAACGATCGCTCGAACAACCCAAGAAATCGAACGGTTTCGCGATGAATTCGATCGCCTCAGTCAAGAACAATCGGTCTTAGAGAATGAAACAATGGAGAAATTAGCGGAGGAATGCGATCGCGATCGTAACAATTTAGCAGCCTATAAAGACCAAGCTAATGAACTCGCCGCCGCGTCGGAAATCTGGGTACAACAACAAGCGGCTTTGAGCAAACATATCGGTTCTCTCCAGAAACTAATCGATCCCCAACGGACGGAACGGGCGCAGTTACAAGAACGACAAAATCAACTGGAGCAAAAGATCGCAGAGCAAACCCAGCTTTTGCGATCGGTTGAGGAAGAATTAAGCGCGCAAAATGAGAAATTTTCTAATTTTCAAGCGCAATCTTTTGAGTCGGAAATTCAAGCGATCGCCCAGCAATTATCCACCGCTGAAGAAGAGCGAAAACTTGCCGAAGAAACCCAAAAAAGACTGTTAAACGAACAGCGAGAGAAACAGCGACAATTAGACAAATTAGAAGCTAAGGCGCAAGCACAACAAGAAGCTCAAGGAACTCGGGCTTCTCAGGTTATTCTCAAAGCCGATATCCCCGGAGTATGCGGTTTAGTGGCACAATTGGCGCAAGTCGAACCCCATTACAAACTTGCATTAGAAACGGCTGCGGGGGGCAGATTGGCTAATATTGTCGTTGAGGATGATACGGTTGCTTCGGTCGCGATTCAACTCCTCAAACAAAAGAAAGCCGGACGTGCTACCTTTTTACCCTTAAACAAAATTAGAACGCCAAAAATTCCTTCCACTTCACCTTTAACTCATGCGAGGGGATTTATTGATTTTGCTTTTAATTTAATCGATTGTGATGTTCGCTATGAGCGCGTTTTTGCCTATGTTTTTGGCACAACCGTTGTTTTTGAATCCTTAGAAGATGCTCGCGCTAATTTAGGAAAAGCGCGTATTGTGACCTTAGAAGGAGAACTTCTAGAAAGTAGCGGAGCCATGACAGGAGGAAGTACGAATAATCGTTCCTCTCTCCAGTTTGGTACCGCAGTTCCAGAGAAATCGCAAGAGATCAATACTTTAACCAATCGTCTGAACGAAATTGAAATTATTCTCGAAAAATGCGAGCGATCGCTTTCAGATAAATCCATAATTGTCAAGGAGTTGAGCCAAAATTTAACAGAAATTCGGCAGCAGCAGCGAGAACAAAGCCTGCGACAAGAACAGGTCGAAAAAGAACGCGATCGCCTCTCCAAACAAAAAGAACAATTAACCGTACAACTCACCCACAATTGCCAAGAGTCAGGAAATGCCAAAATTCGCCTGCAAGAACTCGCGAAAACTCTACCAGAGTTGGAAGGACAATTACAATCGGAACAAGGAAAATTAGCAGAATTAGAAGCCGAGCAAACTTCGAGTGAATGGCAGGAAATCCAAGCCTTAATTAAAGAACAAGAGCAATCTTTGCAGGGGAAAGAACGGGCATTGCGTCAAGCCGAGAATAAACTTTTAGAACTGGAAAATCAATGCTTGCGCTTGCAGGAAAAAGTTCAGCGATCGCGGGAAACACTAACCGCAGAACAAAACAAGAAAACTGAAGCAGAAGCACAACAGGTCAAAGTCGCTCTAGATTTAGCTAAAGTTGAAGAGCAAATCCAAGAAACTGAAGGACTTCTGCAATTATTATCCAGCGAATTGATCGAAGCCAAACAGGAACGCGATCGCGCTGAAGAAAATCTCCGCAGCCTCCAAGATCGCCAACAAAAAACGATTTGGCAACAGCAAAAAATTCAAGAAAACCAACAGGAAAGACAAGAATCTCTAAGCACATTCCAGCAACAGCGTCAAGAACGAGAATTAGAACTTCTCGATCCCCTTCCAGAAGTCTCGGATCTCGTCCCTTCTGAAGGGGAAAAACTGACCTCAGAAACCTATGCAGTCGCGATCGAACAATTACAAAAAGAACTCAAAAACGCCCAACGCCGTCTCGAGGCAATGGAACCCGTGAATATGTTAGCATTGGAGGAACACGAACGCACAGAAGCACGCTTGCAAGAACTCTCGGAAAAACTGACGACATTAGAAGGAGAACGAACGGAACTTTTACTGCGAATTGAGAATTTTACAACCCTTCGTTTTCGTGCCTTCCGAGAGGCATTTGATGCGGTTAATGAAAACTTTCAAAACATTTTTGCAACCCTCTCGGAAGGGGATGGCTATTTAGGTTTGGATAATGAGGAAGACCCTTTTTCCGGAGGCTTAAATTTAATCGCCCATCCCAAAGGAAAACCCGTACAGCGCCTCAGTTCTATGTCTGGTGGTGAGAAATCTTTAACCGCTTTGAGTTTCATTTTTGCCTTGCAAAGATATCGCCCTTCTCCTTTCTATGCGTTTGATGAAGTGGATATGTTTTTAGATGGTGCTAATGTGGAAAGATTAGCAAAAATGATCAAAAAACAGGCAGAACAAGCACAGTTTATTGTCGTGAGTTTGCGCCGTCCCATGATCGAATCCGCACAGCGCACGATTGGCGTAACGCAGGCTCGTGGCGCTTATACTCAAGTATTGGGGATTAAGTTGTAAGACTTATCGATATTGGACAGACTATGAAAACCGTCAAAACTCCTCTAAGTGACAGTTGGCAAGAAGCATTAGTTGAATCTCTACGAGATCCGCTTCGGGCGGCGAACTATATTGAAGCTATCTTAGATTTAGAAGGAGAAGAACTCGATCCAAAATTGTTACGGGCAGGTCTTCAAGATGTAATAGAGTCCCGCAAGCGAATGAACTTCCTTTCAGATGAAATCGAACAATCCTATCAGACGTGCGATCGTCAGTTAGAGGAGTTTGAGGGAAAAGAGATTTATGCTCTAATTGAATGCCTCAATGCTTTAGGTTTCGTTTTGGAAATCAAACCGAAGAAAACCCTTAGTCATTAATTTTGCAGGAATTCGGTGTTATCATCGAATACTTTTTTTTGTGAGAGTTTGCACTTTTACCCACTCCTCGCTGCGATCGCTCGAGAAAATTTCGCCCGAGTCGGGAGAAGTAAAATTCAAAATTTGCGCTATTATCGGATAATTAGACTACAGCAACCGTAAACGCGACATATAATTTTATATTTTCTTACCAAAGATGCTCCAAATGCAGGACACGATGACCGCCGACACCATTCGCCTTCGCTCTGACTTTATCAATACCAAGGTGATCGCCAATAACAACGCCAGACAAGTCGGTGTCGTTAAAGATATTTTAGTGGATATCGATCGCCGGGAAGTAGTGGCACTCGGACTGCGCGATAGCATTCTCTCGGTGACGGGGATGCCCAAATATATGTATTTGACGACGGTGGAAAGAACGGGAGACGTGATTCTCGTTCCCGATGAAGATGTGATTGAAGATGTTGATGTCGAAGCCTATAGCAACCTCGTGAATTGCGAGGTCATCACCGAATCGGGAGAACTCCTCGGTCGAGTGCGAGACTTTCAATTTAATACAGAAGACGGTCAGGTTGTTTCTATCATTATCGCTTCGATTGGGTTGCCACAAATCCCCGAGCAGGTTCTTAGTACTTACGAATTACCTGTAGACGATATTGCCAGTGTCGGACCCAATCGAATTATCGTCTTTGAAGGTTCTGAGGAACACCTCGTCCAGATTTCCGTGGGAATTTTAGAACGATTGGGAATTGGCAGTCCTCCTTGGGAACGAGAGGAAGACGATTTTTATACAACGCCAACAGTCAAGGATGGCAATCAGTTACCTACCGGGATGCCTATTAACCCCCCTCCGAAGCGCCAAAAACGGGCGGAACCAGAATGGGATGAGGATGAGTGGGAAGAAGCACAACCGCGCACTTTACCGCGTCGTCAAGCTAAAGCCATGCAAATGCCAGAATACGAGGAAGATCGCTACGATCGCCAAGAGGAATCTAACTGGAATGATGCCCCTCGGGAAACTTACGAACAACGCGCCTATGTAGAACCGGAACGAGAGTACGAATACGACGAGGATGTTAAGCGAGATGTTTGGGATGATGATGTTAATCCCAAAGATTATAAGCCGCAAAAACTCAATATTCCCGAAAAAACCAAGATGCCGGAATACGAAGATAATTTTTAAAATATTGCCATCTTACCGTGAAGTATAGAGGGAAAGCTAATCAAGTTTTCCCTCTATTTGTTATAAGAATGAAAATTAACTTAATCGTAATCCGTTCGCAAGACATAGAAATGCTGTCGGCGTTCTATGCTTCGGGGTTAAATATTACTTTTGAGCGTCATAAACACGGTTCTGGCCTCGAACATTTGAGCACCGAGATCGATGGGGTTGTCTTCGAGATTTATCCCCAGAAAAATGAAACAGATTCGACAGCATCTATCAGGCTTGGATTTGTCGTAGAATCGATTAATGGGTTTTTAAAGAGAGTGAAAGATTTTCAGTTTACCGTCATCTCTCAACCCAAAAACTCCTTGTGGGGGCTGAGAATGGTTTTAGATGACCCGGAAGGCCATAGACTTGAATTAGTAGAAAATGGTCAATGACAAGTTCTTTTAATTTATGGCATGGTACATACCCAAAGATTCAGCACCCCGCGAACAATGTCCTTGTTGTGGATATATTTCACTAGCCGAACGCGGTATGAGCTTAATTTGTCCGGTCTGTTTTTGGGAGGATGATGCTTTCATCGGTAATAAACTGGATGAATATTCTGTCTGCAATAAAATCACTTTACGACAGGCTAGAGCCAATTTTAAGACGATTGGCGCTTGCGATCGCAGATCCCTTGCACATATTATTAGCTTGGAAGAAAGAGCGCAATTTACTCATCTTCCCTTCCCTTCAGATGAAAGCTAAAACGGCTAAACTCTCTGTAACTTTACACTCTCTGCGCTCTCTGCATCTAGTGTGGTTTAAATTCTTCATGTCCTAATACAAGCCTGTAACGTTATATCTATTTTCGTCTTTTCGCAGGTTGAGGCAGATTTCTTTTAATTTGCTCGATACTTTCTTGTATTACGCTTAATTGCTCTTGTAAGTCGCTCAATTGTTTTTCGACGTGAAGCGTTTCCTCTTGTTGATTCAGAAATAATTGACGTTCAAATTTTTCTTGTGCTTTATGAGACTCTTCGACACTGTTTGTCATTACCCCAATGAGTAAATTAATAATAACAAAAGCGCCAATTAAAATAAAACTGCTAAAGAAAATTGCGGCCAGCAGCGGTGCGGATTCGGGATTCGTACATAATGCTTCTTGTCCGTCATAACCATAGCGATCGCAACCATACATTTGAATATACATGAGATCCGTCCAATCTTCCAAAGTGACGGCACGAAACATGGAAAGAATGGCAATTCCCAGATTTCTAAAATGAATAGGATCGTTTGCACCAAACATGAATGTTGCCGCAACGCCATAAATATAAAATAAAAGACACATCAATAAAGAAACATATCCCATCGAAGGTAAACTTCTAAATAATGCTTCTACTAAAATTTGTAATCTTGGGAGAGCGCGGACTAATTTAATCACTCGTAATAGACGCGCCATTCTCAAAACCATGACATATTTACCATCAATTGGTAAAAAGCAGGCAACGAGAATAATAAAATCAAAGACATTCCAAGGATCGTAAAAATAACGCCAAGGTTTATTTTTTTCAGCGACAACTTTGAGAACAAATTCAATAACAAAAATGCCGACGATCGTACTTTCTAGGGTCGAAAAAAGGCGATCGTAACGATTGACTAAAGCTGTATCGGTTTGCAAGCCAACGAGAGCGCCAGCCAAAAGAATAATAACGATAATGACTGTTTTGAATAGTTGAGATTGCACGAATCTCGCGATCGCGTCTTGCATAACTTGACCTCAGCCCAACAGAACGAGAATTCAAATAACCTCATTATCTCATAAAAATGGCCAGATAAAAGAATCTTGCCTAATAAAATTGTTTGGATATCTAAGTTTACTGGCTGATAATTTTGCTAGATTTATCGGCAGGATAAACTAAGCGAAATGCAGCTAGTTTACCGCAAGTGGCAGGAGATGAAAATCCTGCTAAAGGTACGCCAGAAAATGCTCGATGATTGCTTCTGCTTAGTGCATTGTTTTCAGTTTCTAGCTCCGATTTATAAGCAAGAGTACGATTAAAACCGCAATCGAGAATAGATCGCATTACTTCACTATATTCTTCTGTCTCTGGCATTTTTTTGACAATCGGATCGTCGGGATCGATTGCATTCCATTCCAACCCCCAATACATCAATCCCTTCATCCCAAAAGGTGAAGCCATATTTGCATACTCGCCAAAATCGTCAATCCGACAGTAGTGACCGCTAATATCTTCAGTTTCGCGCCAAATTCCCCTGATACTTTTGGAGTCTTCCCAAGTATAATTATAGGGTAAATACGATAATTGCACCCGAGATAAGTCGAAAGTATTTCCCCAAGGAAATAAATAACTTTCAGTGCCTCTTGCTGCTACCTCCCATTCTACCCAACTCGGTAATCTAACACCGAGATTTTGGGACAAAGCTCTGCTTTCTTGAAAAGTCAGCGTTATTGCCGGATCCTTCTCAATTCTATCTTTGGAAAATAGCTTGAAACCATAGTCATGTCCCCAGCGAATATCGCGCACCCAGTTTTCTTCGTACTTTGGAGAAGCAAAATTCTTAAAGTAAGAGGCGAAAGATGATTGGTGCAATTGCTGCCAGTGACTCAGGCGAAATAAATCTGTTGCAATCCAAAAACTCGATAATTCAACCTGACTTTCTGGAAAATGCTTGACAGATAGTTGTGGTGAAATGACAAATCGGGCTAAATTATCAACAAGACCAACTTGATAAGAACTAGCAGGAATAAAGATAAAATTCAAGCCTGT